>JAGUZX010000104.1 GCA_020060545.1 Desulfovibrio sp.
CGGCCCGCCGGTATGCCCGCGGCCCGGCCCCGCGCCGTTTAAAGAGAGGGAACCGCGCCAACCGGTTTTAATCATGCCGTAGCCCATCCAGGCCAGGACCGCCCCTCCGGCGATACCGATCACCCCGGCAACACCGGCGCCGTCGATCAGGGCGCCCAGGCCGGCCGCCAGCAAAACGACCATTAAGATCTCCATCACCGCGTGTCCGAGGGTGACCAGGGGAGCGGCGATAAATCCTTTTTTCAGCGCATGTTCCGCCGTCACAGCCGTGACCGGCCCCGGCATCAGCGCTCCCGAAAAGCCGACGATAAATGCGGTAGTGAAAATAAGCAGCAGTTCCATGTTCAGCTCCCCTCAACGGTGTACGGTTATATCTTATTGTAATTAGACAGAACAATGAAATTACCTGCCTTAGAACGGCAGGGTATACGGTTTTATGCTGTCAGGGGGACAGAGTTGTTGACACCAGCGCCAGGGGGAGATCATAATTTGACAGAGGGCGGTAAGGGCGTCGGAGAAATTTATTTGTGGGAAAAACCTGAATAGGGCGGGCAGTCAAACACATCCCGCGCAGTACGGCGGCGCGAAGACACTGCCGGTTACGGTTGCTTAAATTGGGCATTGAAATCACCGGCGCATAATGGTATGATTTATTAAAAATATATATCTTTGCCTGACAAAGGGGAGCCGGGTTAACCGGCTGAGAAAGAACATGCTCTGTTCTGACCCTTGGAACCTGATCTGGGTAATGCCAGCGGAGGGACATACTTGGCACATTTTGCTTGTGTTTAAGCTGTTGCCGGACGCCGGCGGCGGCTTTTTATTTTGCCCGGTCGGCCCCATGGAGACGACCATGGAAGGTGAGCTGGACCGGCTGCTGGAGATCGTCAGGGAGGCGCAGCAGGTCTGCGCGGCCGCGGGTGCGGAGCGGATCCTTTCGGTTGTGAAGATCGATTACAGCACCAAAGGAGTCACGATCGATGAAAAAGTGGGCAAGTACCGCCAGGCGCAGCCTGCCCAGCCTTAACTTCCTGCTGCTGCTGATTGTGGCATGGGAAGCGGCGAGCCGGATCGCCGGCACACCTCTTTATAGGCTTCCCCCCCCTTCAACGATCTGGCAGGCGCTCATCGCCGGCGCGCCGCTGCTGTTGATCCATACCCGGGCAACCCTGTCCGCGGCCGGGGCCGGACTGTCCCTGGCGGTGATCGTGGCTTTAACCCTCGCTGTCATCATGGACCGGTGGGCGTGGTTGAACCGGGCGCTTTACCCGCTTTTGATTATTTCCCAAACCGTGCCGATTATCGCCCTGGCGCCGCTGCTCTTAATCTTATTCGGCCTGGGGCTTACATCCAAGATAGCGGTGGTGACCCTGGTCTGCTTCTTCCCCCTGGCGGTCAACCTGATGGACGGGCTGGCGCAAGTCGACCCCGAAGCGGTGGACCTGCTGCGCGTGATGCAGGCAAGCCCGGCGATGATCTTCCGCTCCGTGCAGCTGCCGTCCATCCTGCCTTACTTTTTTTCAGGCTTGAAGATTGCGGTTACTTACAGCGTGATGGGAGCGGTAATCGGGGAGTGGCTGGGCGCCAGGGCGGGGCTGGGCGTCTTTATGATCCGCTCGATGCGTTCCTTCAAAACCGACAGCCTTTTTGCCGCCATCCTGGTGGTGGTGATCGTAAGCCTGGTTTTATTCAAACTCACCGAGCTGGCAGCCTGGGCTGCCATGCCCTGGAACAGGGTGAAATTAAACAATCAACAAGAGGAGTGATCAAAAATGCGAAGGGAAAAGGGGCTCCTGGTATTAATTTTCATTGTTGGTTTGCTTGGCGCCGTTTTTTCAGGCTGTGCCGGAAAGAGCGTCCCGGCGCTGGAAAAGGTCACTGTCCTCCTGGACTGGACCCCAAATACCAATTACAGCGGGATGTACGCGGCCGCCGCTGAAGGCTACTACGCCGCAGAAGGGCTGGCGGTGGAAATCATCCAGGCCCCGGGGAACGTGGTGCAGCTGGTAGCCGCGGGGAAGGCCCATTTCGGGGTCAGCTACCAGGAAGAGGTAACCTTCGCCCGGCTGGAAGCGATACCCGTTGTCTCCATCGCCGCCGTGCTCCAGCATAACACCTCCGGTTTCGCCTCCTTGAAGGAAAAAGGGATCGCAACCCCCAAAGACTTCGAGGGAAAACGTTACGGCGGCTGGGGTTCACCGGTTGAAGAGGCGACCATTCGGGCCCTGATGGATCGCGTTGGGGCGGACTTCAACAAAGTGTCAATCGTAACCACCGGAGAGGTCGATTCGCTGATCGTGATCGAACGCGAAGCGGATTTTGCCTGGATCTATTACGGCTGGACCGGGGTGGAAGCTGAACTGAGAGGGTTGGAACTTAACTTTATCGCCCTCAACGCCATCGAGCCGGCCCTGGACTATTATACCCCGGTCCTGATTACAGGCGAGCACCTGATCGGCGCAAACCCCGACCTGGTGCGGCGGTTCATGCGGGCCACCGCCAGGGGTTACCGGTTGGCGATGGAGCGCCCGGCGGAAGCGGCGGAAGCGCTGCTGGCCGCCGCCCCGGAGCTTGACCGGAACCTGGTTATGACCAGCCAGGAGTGGTTAAAAGACAAGTACCAGGCCGGCGCGGCCGCCTGGGGACTGCAACAAAGGGAAGTCTGGGAAAACTACGCGCACTGGCTCTTCGAACACGGCCTGATCGACAAGCTGCCGGACGTGGATCAAGCTTTCACCAACAAGTTTCTGCCGTAATGTGTCAGAGGGACGGGGTTGTTGGCACATCCGTCCCCACCTTAAAATACAAGAGGCATCAGACCGGGAGGTTGATTTATGGCGGAGCCAAACGCCAGGTTGTTGCTCGAAGACGTAAGCACAACCTATTTATCCGACAGCCTCAGGCTGCCGGTTTTGGACAAAGTTTCTCTAAGGGTCGGAGAAGGGGAGTTCGTCTCCTTGCTGGGACCCAGCGGATCGGGTAAAAGCACCCTCCTCAAGATCGCTGCGGGCCTGCTTAAACCTGACGCGGGCAGGATTTTTTTAAACGGTGCCGAAGTAAGTGGCCGGGCGGCCAAGGTGGGCTACATGCCCCAGCAAGACCTGCTTTTTCCCTGGAAAACGCTCTTGCAAAATGGGGCGCTGCCCCTGCTCGCCGCCGGGGCGGGCAAAAAAGAGGCCCGGTCACGGGTCAGTGAGCTGCTGCCGGTATTCGGCCTGGAAGGTTTCGAGGGCTATTACCCCCGCCAGCTGTCAGGAGGCATGAGGCAGCGGGCCGCCCTGCTGCGGACAGTGCTGATCGAGAGCGGCCTGATGCTCCTGGACGAACCCTTCGCCGCCCTTGACGCGCTGACGCGGGAGAAACTGCAGGAGTGGCTCCTCGGGATCCTGAGCCGGTTCAAGCGGTCCGTGCTTTTCGTCACCCACAGCATTGACGAAGCGATCTACCTCTCCGACCGGGTTTACATGATTTCGGATCGGCCCGGCAAGATCGTGCAGGAGCTGTCCATAGAGCTGCCCCGCCCCCGCTCCAGGACGGTGGTCACAGCACCGCGGTTCATGGCCTATAAGGAGCTGCTCATGGGCTCCCTCGATCTGCACTGAACAAAAGCTTTCGGACTCCGGTCGTCTTAATTCACCCCAAGGAAGCAAAAAAACCGTCCCTCTGCTTCGCGCCGATCAACAGGGGGCAAAAAAGGGGATTGCGGTATGAACCGGTTAAGCAGCGAGATTGCCGCAGCACTGATTGATCAAGGGGCCTCCCTGGTCGGTTTTGCCGGCTTGAGCGCGCTCCCCAAAGAAAAACGCCACGGCATGGATTTTGCCGTCTCCATCGCCGCCGCCCTGGATCCGGCCGTTGTCGGCGGCATCACCGGCGGGCCGACTCACGCTTATCACGGCGAATATAAAAGGGCCAACGCCCTGCTGGCGGACCTAAGCCGCGCTGCCGCGCGGCTTCTGGCAGGCAAAGGGTTTCGTGCCGTAGCGCTGAAACCGGCGGGGGAGGATTTTGATCAAACAGCACTGGCAACGTCATCTTTGCCCCATAAAACCGCCGCCACCCGGGCCGGGCTGGGCTGGATCGGCAAGTCGGCACTCCTGGTTACAAAGCGTTTCGGGGCGGCGGTGCGCCTGACAACGGTTCTCACCGATGCCCCCCTGAAAGTGGCGGTTCCCGTCACCGCTTCGCGCTGCGGCAAATGCACCGCCTGCATCGACGCCTGCCCCGGGCGGGCGCCCGCCGGGCGGGAATGGGAAGCGGGCCTGGAGCGGGAGGCGTTCTTCGACGCCCGCGCCTGCTATCAAACGGCCAAAGGCTATGCCGCCTCGCTGCAGATCGAATCGACAATCTGCGGCATCTGCATCGCCGCCTGCCCGTGGACAAAAAAATACACGCGCCTTAAACCCTAAAGCTCACTCCCCGAAGGCGGGGGTTTTCCCGCTAGCGGCCCTTAAACTCCGGTTTACGCTTCTCCATGAAAGCGGAGGCGCCTTCCGCAAGGTCCGCCGTACCCCACTGGAAAGCGTGCATCTCCCCTTCAAATTCGCCCAGGGCTTGCGGATCGACGCGCCAGGACAGGTTCAGGTTTTTCTTGGCGACCTGCTGCGCTAGGGGCGCCCCCTCCATCAAGGTGTAGGCGTAGCGCCGCGCTTCTTCCATCAGTCGCTCCGGCGGTACCACCTTGTTTACCAGCCCGATCCGTTCAGCCTCGCCGGCGTCAATCAGGTGCCCGAGCATGATCAACTCCTTCGCTTTCGGCAGCCCGACGGTGCGCTGGAGGCGCCGTGCAGCGCCAAGTACCGGCGCAAATCCGACCTTGACTTCAGGGATGCCGAGGACAGCTCCTGCCGAGGCAATACGGAAATCACAAACCAGGGAAAGAATTAACCCTCCTCCGATGGTCAGGCCGTTCAAGGCAGCCACGGTAGGCAAGGGGAAATTCTCCAGGAAGTCGAGGATCCGATGCACGCGGGCGATCCCTTTTCTAATCTCAACGGGAGAAAGCCGGCTCATCCACTTCAGGTCAAAACCGGTTGAAAATGCCTTTTCACCGGCGCCGGTGATGATTAACACCCTGGCCTGCTCGTTCTGCTCCAGTGCTTCCAGCGATCGCTGCAGGTCCATGAGCAGGCTCTCATCAATAACGTTGTAACCACCGGGGTGGTGTAAATACAGCCGCGCGACCCCTTCTTCTTGTAAAAGCTCGACTTTTCCGCTCAAAGCAAAACCTCCTGTCGGCAAATCAGGTTTTCACCGTCTTGATCACAAGGAGCAGCCCAGTCGCCGCCGTAACCCGGGCCGCGGTTTCCACCAGCTCGTTGCTGAGGCCGCGGGTGGAAGCAAAATAAAGCGTTTCACCGCGCAACGGGTACTTTAGCCCCGCCGTGTGCACACCGGTCGCTGAAGGCGTCAGGGGAAAGAGGGAAACGTAGTCCCCGGCGCTTCCCCTGACAGACAGCTCTTTCTCCATCAGCCGGATTTCATGCCGCTCGTCGGCCAGGCAAGCTGGAATGCCTTTTTGCAGAAGCACGGCCAGCAAGCAGATGCTGGCAAAAGTATGCTCGATCCTGCTGCCGCCGAGAGCCCCGATAATCAGGATCTCCGCCGGATTCAGTTCCGCCGCGTGGTCCAGGGCCAGTTCCAGGTCCGACTTGTCTTTTTCCGCCGGAAAACTAAGGAAGGGAACCGCCAACCGCCCCAGCTCAAAACGGGTTTCCGGCGCCAGGGAGTCAGCGTCACCAACAACCAGGTCCGGGACAACCCCGATGGCCAGGGCGCGGGCGGCGCCGCCGTCAGCACAGATAATATGATCGCCCGGGACAAGCAGGGAGCGGTAATAGCCCAAATCACCCAGCGATCCGTTGGCGACCACCACGACCCGCTTTTTATTTGTCATTTTTGTAACCTCCCTCCGCCCATTGGTGTCAAAGGGACGGAGTTGTTGACACTTTTGTACTGGGTGTTGAATACGCGTTTTTGCCCTGCCGGAAACTCACATTTTGACAGCGAGCTTCAACACCCTGAGCAGTTGCATCCACTACTTGCACTGTTACAATTTTTATATCACTTTTGAATGATCCTCTGCCACCGAGGTTTTTTAGGACTGGCCCTATCTATGATGGATGATGCGAAAAGTTGTCAAGTATCCCGTGCCCCCCGCCCCCCTGTCAACCATGTGTCAGCAACTCCATCCCCTTGGCACAAGACAACGGATAAAATTCGGGTAGCAGGCGTAGTAGGGATCGGAGAGCACGATTTCGTCCCCGCTGTCTAAAAGCGCCAAAAAGGCCAGCAGCATCGCCGGCGATGAGCCGGAGGTGACGATAACCTGTTCCGGCGAAACGGCCACCCTGTAAACCCGGCGGTAGTAACGGGAGACCTCCTCCCGCAGCTCGAGCCTCCTCCTGCGTCTTGAAATCCTTGGTGTTTATTCTTCTTGATGTTCCCTTTTCCTGCAAGGCAGAACTTTCTTCCATTGTCACCGGGGCTAATTTATGTTACTGTATTCATAAATATCTAAATATTTATACTTTTCCCGGCCCCGGGGGCAGCATTCAAGTTTAATGGGAGGTGCTCCAGGTGAAAGTTCTGCGATGGATTGCCCGTATTTGCAGCATCCTTTACCTCAGTTCCGGTCTGATGATGCTTTTGCTGGGAGGGCTGGAGGGGATGGCCGCCGGCATTAAGGCGGTGTGGCCGTTCCTGCTCACCACGGGCGGCATGGCCCTCTTCATCCTGCCCTGGTTTTATGAAAAGATCGGCGGGATCCTCATTATCGCCGCCGGCATCGTTTTCGGCATCTTTATTGCGTTCCTGCCGCCGCACAAAAATATCGCTGTCGGCGCCGCCCTCGGCGCGATCATCGGCGCGCCGGGCGTAATCTACCTCGTCACCGGGCTGCTCGCGGCCAAACAAAAGCCCGCCGCCCCCGCAGGGTAAGCTTGTCAAATCCTGGTGAAAGCGTCGGCCAGCGCCCGCAGGTTGGAGCAGGCGAAGGCGCGGTCGCAGTGCGCCGCGTACGCCGAGATAACGCTGTCCCCGCTGTCCCAGCGGTCTTGCGGTTCGGGGTTGAACCAGTAGACCCTTTTCACTTTTCCCTTGAGCGCCGCCAGGGCGCGTGATTCGCTGCTGTACCAGTTATTGCGGGCGTCGCCGAAAATCAAAAGGTAGCTGCGGGGGCTGAGCTCCGCCCCGTAGCGCTGGAGAAAACTTTTCAGGCAGTGGCCGTAATCGGTGCGGCCGTCGTTGACCACCCTCGCGCTGTTAAAAACGGTGCGGCGCAGCTGTTCCGGCCTGATCCGGCGCAGCAAAGACGTGATCTCGTCGATCTCGTCGACAAAAGCGAAGCTGCGCACCTCCCGGAAAAACCGCTCCAGTGAGTAGACCAGGCCCAGCGAAAAGTTGCTGAACTCCCACACCGAAGCCGAGACGTCGCAGAGGGCGAAAATGATCGGCTTCTGCCTGATCTTGGGGCGGGTAATCAGCTCCAGGGGGGCGCCCCCGGCGGCGAGGCTGTGCCTGAAAGTCTGCCGGAAATCGAGCCCGCCGTGCCGGTTCTTCTTCCTCTTTTTAATCATGCGGGACGCCAGCCGCCTGGCGACCAGCGGCATCAGGTTTTCCAGGGCTTTCATTTCGGCGACGCTTAAGTAGCGGAAATCTTTCGCGGCCAGGTTTTTCAGCCTGTCGCTCCGCCCGGAGGCATCATCGCGCTCCCTCTCCCCGGCTTTTTCGTTCCGGCCTTCCGCCCCCTCCCCCTGCCCTGCCTCGCCTTCCCCTACACAGGAGCGCCCCGCCCCTCCCGCTCCTTCGCCCTGCCAGGCCTGCGCCAGGTGTTCCGCCACCTGGCGGCGGAAAGCATCTTCTTCACCGGGGCCGGGGCCGCCGCGGAAATGGCGGTGATAACATTGATCGAACAGCACGGCATGGGACACATCTTTGACCAGGGTGGCAAAAAGCGCGGTATAAAAGCCGTCCTCGACCGTCCAATCTACCAGGAGCAGGGCCTGGTAACAGTAGCCCAGTTCGTCCGGGCTGACCGCAATCCCCGCGGCCCGCAGATCTTGCACGAAACTGTAAACTTTCTCCTGTAAGCTCATACCTTTATCTCCCGGCCCGGAAAATATCCTGGACTCCGCGGGCGAGGCACGCTCAAGCCCCTGCAGTCCCGCCAGGGCTGCCGCCCAGGTTAGCGCCAGCCCTGTTTCGGTTCCGGCTTCAGGTAGAGCCCTTCCTCGCCGGACCCGACGCTCTGCCGGATCCTTTCGATATCCTCCTGGTATTTCAGGATCACGCTCGCCGTTTCCCGGAAAGTCTCGAGATCCAGGTCTTCCCGCGCCAGCCAGAACAAGGCCCGCGCCCAGTCGATGCTCTCGGCGATGCTGGGCGGTTTTTTCAGGTCCAGCTTCCGGATCTGCTGCACCAGCCGCACCACTTTTTCGCGGACGGCTGCAGCCAGGTCCGGCACCTGCAGCGCCAGGATGCGCGCTTCCACATCAGGGGCGGGGAAGGCCAGGTGCAGGTAAAGGCAGCGCCGTTTGAGCGCTTCCGAGAGCTCGCGGGTGGCGTTGGAGGTGATAAAGACATGGGGGATCTCCCGCGCTTTGAAGGTGCCCAACTCGGGCAGGGTGACCTGGAACTCGGCCAAAAGCTCCAGGAGCATCGCTTCGAAGTCGAAATCGACCTTGTCGATCTCGTCGATCAGCAGGACGGCCCTGGCGGGGGCGGTAATCGCCCGGAGCAGCGGCCTGGCCAGGAGATATTCCTCGGAAAATATTTCGCGCTCGATCTCCCGCAGCTCCGGCTGCCGGTAGGCGCAGGCCTGGATATGCAGGAGCTGCTTTTTATAGTTCCATTCGTAAAGGGCACGGGGCTCGTCGATCCCCTCGTAGCACTGCAAGCGGATCAGCTCCAGCCCCCTGGCCCGGCTGAAAGCCTGGGCGACGGCGGTCTTGCCCACCCCGGCCGGGCCCTCGATCAAGACCGGTTTTTGCATCGCCTCCGCCAGGTAAAGCACGGTGGCGATTCGATAATCGCAGACGAAACCGGCCTCCAGCATCTCGTCCCTAATTTGCTTTATTTTTTCCGTCAGTTCGACCACTCCTGTTTTGCTGAATTCTCTATGTACAGACAATGGGTACGAGAGCAAACGAGTATTGTTGTACTTCTCCGGCATTGTTCCTGTTTCCTGCCGCACTTCGGCAAAGGCCCGTCGCGCCGGTTTTCACCTTTTCACGGGTCTGTTGCTGCCATCAAACCGCCCATTTTTCATCCTTCTGCGGGTGCAGTGCATTACTCAAACAAATTGAGTGCTGGACGCCCCTAAAGGCGCCGCCCCCGCAGTCTCCCGGATTCCGCAGAAAAAAGAAATGGGTCAGGGAAGCTTTCCCTGACCCACCGTGTCCACTAGCGGGGGTGGAGCTTGCGGGCGCCGATGAAGGCGAGACCTTCTCTGGTGAGCGCCCGCGCGGTCTCATTCACGGCGTCGTGCTTATCGAGGTAGTTCCGCTCGAGCAGCGGCATCGCCCCGGAGGAGATTACCTCTTCTTTGGCCCGGAAGTAATCGAGGATGTCCGAGGGGTGCTCCCGGGTTTCCTCCACTGCCGGGTCGCCGCCTTCGTGCTTGGCCGAAATATTGGGAACGCTGCGCGCCACCGCGAGCAGGTCGCCGCGGCGGTTGTAGGGCTGGCGGACGATGCTCTTGTAGGCCTCCACGATATGGTGCTCGATGCGCACCCTGTTCTCCAACCCCAGCGCGCGCCGCACCGCCGCGCTGGACAGAAGCGTTTCCGTGTTTACGGAGTTGCTCAGGTTGAAGCCGATCAGCGGCGTGGAACCGTCCGCGCGGGCGAAAAGGCGGGCCATGAAGAGCGTCCAGAGGACCGCGTAGGGGTTGTCGTTGCCCATGAAGACCGAAATTTTGAAGAAGATGTCGATGCCCATCCGGTAGAGCAGGTAACCCAGCAGGATCGTGCCCGCGTTGATATTGAGCACCTCGTTGATGCCGTAGCGGGTGTAATAGTAGAGCAGCTCGTCCACCCAGAGCAGGGCGTGCTCGTTGGGCTGGCCGATTCCGCCGAAGTAGCCGGTGATCGTCTCGGGGCCGCCCAGGTGCACGTTCGAGCCGTCGGTGCCCTTCGTGTCCAGTGATTCGACATAGCTGGCGCCGATGATCTGCATCGCCGCCGCCACGGCGAGGATGTCGCCCTGGTCGGCTTCCTGCTCCCGCATCGCGCGCACGCGGATGTAGCGCCCGGGCATGATCTCGCGGCGCTCGATGGCCTGTTTGGCCTCGGCAATCAGCCAGGGGAAATACTGCAGGGCGCTGATCTCGAGGGTAACCGCCTTCCCCTCGTCGAAACAGCGGCCCTGCCCCGCTGCGCCGAGAACGCCGGCCCGGAAACCGGCGATCGAAACAAAAGCACCCCTGTCCCGTTCCTTGATCAGCCAGGCCAGGTCTTCCAGGTAAGGAGAGCCCAGGTGGCGCAGCCTCTCCATCAGGTTGGGGAGGCGCCGCGCCTCACGGGCGGCGGTGTTGATTTCGTCCACGGTGCCGTACTTGGCCACGACCCGGTAGAGGTTGTTGACCAGCCTGTTGCCGGGGTCCGTTAAGAAGCGGTTCAGCGCTTCGACAACCGAACCGTCGATGGTTAAAGGATCCCCAAACAAAGCGCTCACTCCTTTACAGTCAAGTATTCAACCGGGGCCGGACTACAGGCCCTGCCGGTCCAGCTCCGCCAGCACTTTTTGCAGGTCTTCATCCTTGATCCGGTAGCAGTGCTCGGGAGCGGGGAAAGCGCCGCTTCGCACGTCGGAAACATATTCCTCAAAGGCCTGCTTGATCACCAGGCTCAGGTCGCAATATTTCTTTACAAACTTGGGCGTAAACCGGTCGTACCAGCCGAGCATATCGTGGACAATGAGCAGCTGGCCGTCGCAGTGCGGCCCGGCGCCGATACTGATAATCGGGATCTTGGCCCGCCCGGTGATGATCCGGGTAATCTCGGGCGGCACCGCCTCGACCAGGATCATGCAGGCGCCGGCCTCCTCCACCGCCCGGGCGTCCCTGATTACGCCGAGAGCGCTGCCGGCGTCCCTTCCCTGCGACTTGAAGCCGCCGAGCTGGGCCACGGACTGGGGCGTCAGCCCGATATGCCCCATCACCGGGATGGTGGCATCGACGAGCGCCTTGATCGTCGGAGCCACGTTTATGCCGCCCTCAAGCTTAATGCAGTCGGTCCCGCATTCCGCCATGTAGCGGCCCGCGTTGCGGATCGCTTCCGGTATGCTCACCTGGTAGGACATGTAAGGCATGTCGCCCACCAGGTAGGCCGCCGGAGCGGCCCGCCTGACCGCCTGCACGTGCGGGATCATTACGTCCATGGTCATGGGTAGGGTTGAATCCAGTCCGAACAAGGTCATGGCGATGGAGTCGCCCACCAGGATAATATCGATCCCGGCCGCTTCCTGCAGCCGGGCGGTGGGGTAATCGTAACCGGTAACCATGGTGATCGGCTCGCCTTTCTCCCGCTTTGCCAGCAGGGTGGCGATAGTCACTTTTTCCCTGGACACGGCTTAATTCGCTCCTTTCGGATTTAAATACGCGGATTTCCCCCGAATTATGAATTTCAATATTTATCTGGACCGTTTTTTCGAAGATGCCTATGGCGCCGGTTTCGACCTTGATTGACTGCTTCGGCGCAAGTTCCAACTCCACGCACTCACCGTCAGAATCACATGCTCTGTAATGTTTATTCTGTTTCGTTTTTTATTATCCTGCACTTGTTTCGTTGTCGATCAAGCCTCCGGCGACAATGACAAAGCCCGCTTTACGGTAAAGCGAAGCCATATCCGGTTCAAAAAGGACGTTGGCCATCTTGATTCCATCAGCCCTGATCCGCGCCGTGACCATCCGTAACAGTCCCAGGGCGATACCCCGCCGCCGGTAACCGGGGTGCACCATCAGGTTGCGGATGTAAGCGTCGTCCACCCCGTCGCTGATTACCTCCACGTAGCCTGCCAGCAGTTCTCCGGCAAAGCAGGCCGCGGTCAGATAGTTCCTTCCCGCAGCCCGCCGTATTTGTTCCAACCGCTCGTCCCAACCCACCGCCAACCGTAAAGCCGCCACCGTTTCGGCTTCCAGCGGTGGATCAAATACAAAATCAAGTTTCATCTCTACATCGTACCCTTTTTGGCCAAGTTTGTGCCCGAAGCTACCCAAAGACCGGTCTCCATATTTTGCTGTATCCATGCAAAAGAACCATCCCTTGATATACGTTCCCCTGATAATTTTTTATTGTAATGATCGGGATAATATATCAAAAGAACCGTCCCCTTGATATATAATGATCGGGATAATATATCAAAAGAACCGTCCCCTTGATATATGGCTCAAGCTTCCTAATCCACGATTAAGGCGCGCAAGCGTTCCCGCACGGCTGGGCCGGCATGTCGGCCCAGCGAAACGGATTCCTCGTAACCGCCGGAAACGAACGGAATCCCGCCCTGCCACTCATCTTCATGGAGCAGGTATCCCAGGGAACCGTTGGTCAGCCCCAGGAAAAAGGTGTGCTTTGTCTTGCTCAGCGCTTTTATCTCCAGGCCCAGCCTGGCCAGCGCCTCGCCGGGCACGGTGACGAACGACAAGCCGTCCCCCAGCTGCAAGTAGTTTACTTCAACCGGGATCGAGATGCCCCTGATCAGCCTGTAATGGAGATCGTTATGGCGGAGATAGCCCATCACTGAGGCGAGGATTAAAGCCGGATTGCGGATCGCCATGTCGATCACGCTGCGGCGCAGTTCCAGGTATGCCGGTGCTACCTCCACCGGCTCCGCCTTTAAAGCCGCCAACGCCGCTTCCGAAAGTTCGAAAGAGTACTGCTCCATCTCCAGGTCCCTCTTGTTGGGGGTTTGGTCGCCCTGAACCCCCGCCATGAACAGCGCTGTTCCGCCCAGCTCTTCTTCCAGGCAGACTACCGCCCACCCGCAAAAATCGGCGGAAACATGACGGTTGGACGAACCGAAAAAGGTGGCATGGGCCCCGTAAACGAGCAGGGTGGCGATGGTCTCACCCGTAAGGGAGGTGGTATGCATGATCTGCAGGGCTGGCTCGGACAGGCTGCCGCCGCGGCGGTTGCGGATGCCGTCCGGGTAATCGGCCGCGGCGACGGTGATTTTCCCCGGCAGCAAGCTCTTGACGGCGGCCTTGATCGATTCCACCGCCTGTTCGCGCACATAATCCCGGTATGCAGCCGGGACGCCTCCCCACAGGCCCTGCAAGTCCGGGCCGGCATGGGTATGCGTGATCGACACGAGGATATTTTCCAGCGGCACCCCGGTCAGCGCTTCGCCCTGCTGCCGGATATAGTTAAGATCGGCCCTTCTGATACCCGGCAGATCGAGCACAACCAGAACCACTGTTTGCAGCCCATCAGACACGGCCACCGCCCTGGACCAGATCTCGTCACGGATGCCCTGGGCGGGGCCCCTCTCCTTGCCAAACCCGTAGCCGCCCAAATATAAACCGCTCTTCAGGTGCTCCTCCAGAGGGGTTATCGGGGAAACCGCGGCCCCAATAAAAAAATGCGGCGGGTTTTCACGAGCTTCAGCCAGGGCGGCCCCGGGCAGGGTTGCAAAACCCGCCGCGGCCCACCACCACAACAACAACACGAATATCAGGGGCTTTTTCATCAAAATCACCCAGCACACCTTTTCATAACCTGGTCATATGATTATAGCATATTTTAACTATTCTGTACACTTATAACCTTCCCCGGATATTGTTAAATAATATTAAAAAATGCTTAACTTGTTGGCAAGTGGTATGAATAATGGTAGACAGATTCCCGATTAAAGGTTTATTATAGACTATGGTTACAGGCGGGATGCGTGAAGTAGAGATCCGCATTACTTGCCGCCTGTTTTGGCACTGCCAGCAGCAGTACCGGTGAGACCCGGCATGCACCAGAAAGAAGGGGAATCATGAAACAGCAGCACCACGTTACCGACATGGGCAAGCAGAGTATTTCAAGGCTGCTCTTGCGCTTTTCGCTCCCCGCCACCCTGGCCATGGCCGTCATGGCCTCCTATAACGTGGTCGACGCCGCCTTTGTCGGGAGGCTGGGCAGCGAAGCGCTCGCCGCCCTCTCGGTCTCTTTCCCGATTCAGATGGTTTTCGCCGCCCTGGGGATCGGGACCGGCATCGGCGCCGCTTCCTTAATTTCCCGTTCTCTGGGCGCAGAAAAGTACGAGTCGGCCCGTATCGCCGCCGGGCAGGTAATTTTCCTGGCGGTGCTGTTTGGAGTGGCGCTGACCTTAACCGGGCTTTTTTTCCTGGAACCGGTGCTCGTGTTTTTCGGCGCCACGCCGGATATCCTCCAGCTAACGGTCGATTACATGTCCGTCATTACCAGCTGCGCCGTCCTGATGTTCCTGCTCATGATGCTGAACCATTCCGTACGGGCCGAAGGAAACGCCTTGCTGCCGATGATCGTAATGATCGTCTCCGCCGTTTCCAACATCATCATGGACCCGATCTTCATTTTTGTACTGGGGATGGGCGTGAAAGGGGCGGCGGTCGCCACGATCCTGGCCAAAGGGATCGGGGCGGTGATGCTGCTCTGGTTTTACCTGTCGGGCCGGAGCGCATTGAAAATCGGCCTTAAACACTTGCGGCCTCACTGGCGGGTGATCGTCGATATTTACAAAGTCGGCCTGCCCAGCCTGCTGACCCAGGCATCATACAATATTTCTCTGATCGTGGCAAACCGGATTCTCGGCGGGTACAGCCACGTGGCCATCGCCGCGATGGGGATTATCATCCGGCTGCAGCAGTTCGCGTTCATGCCGGTGATCGGGATCACTCAGGGCCTGCTCCCGATAATTGGCTACAACTACGGCGCCGGCAAAAAGGAGCGCATCCGGGAGGCCATGATCAAGGGCTTTGCCGGGGCGACGATTTTGGTTTCCGCCGCCGGAATCTCTTTCTTCGCTTTCCCGGGCTTGTTTATCCGTATCTTCACCGGCGATGCGGAGGTGCTGGCAAGCGGTATCCCGGCGGTCAGGATCATGGTCGCGATGTACCCCCTGCTCAGCATACCGTTGATCTGCGGTTCATTTTTCCAGGGCATCGGGAAAGCGCTCCCGGCGTTAATCATCTCCCTGATGCGCCAGTTCCTGCTCTACGTGCCATTAATCCTGTTCATGCCGTCGCTTTTCGGGCTGACCGGGATCTGGATGGCTACACCGGTCGCGGACCTGCTCACCTTTTTTATCGCTGCCGCTCTGGCCGCCTTTGAGCTTAAACGCCAGGGCATTCTCTACCCCGCCGCCGGGAAACCGGCCGGGGGGCTGTTAAGCGAAAGTTAAGCGGCATCTTAGATTATTAGTCACGCCTGTTTTTGAACGGCCGGGCCGGCAGTATGGGCCGGCAGCCGCCGGCTCAGCGGCGCGAGACGAGCAGGTAGAAATAGATAATCAGGGTTGCCGGGATCAGGTATGCCAGTATATTTGCCAGCGACGTTACTCCCGGATCCCGCAGGTAGGTCAGCAAAAGCATCCCCAGGATCACGATGATCAACGCCGCGATCAAGACTTTTTTTCTTAAAGGCAAAGCGCCACCTCCTGTCCTGAGCCGGTTAGTAACCGATGCGCCTGAAGACGGCCCCTACGTCCAGCGGCCCTCCCCTGCCCAGGAGCTCGACGGCCCGATCGCTCCGGTCGGTAAAGAAACCGTCCGACCCGAAGCGGGAGAGCAGCTTGAACTGCCATGATTCATTGATGGTATAGACATGGACGACCAGGCCGGCCCTGTGCGCGGGACCGATATTCCAGGGCCACCCCAGGTAGCCTACCGGCCCGATGCCTTGGGCTGTGGCTGCGGCCTGCTCCACCAGCGCCGCCCATCCTTTTTCCGCTGCGATCTCCTGGCTTACCAGCAGCACGCGCGGCGCATCCGGCGCCAGCTCCTTCAAGCGGGCAACGCTCGCCGGGTCGAAAGATTGGAAAATCACGCGCGCCGGTGTGGCGGCCACGTTCACCGAAGGCGCCCCCACCGCCGCGTTCAGGGAGGGGTCGGGCGGCGCCGGCTTGGGCGCGGGACCGCCAATCCAGCCCCTGGCCCGCAGGATCTCCACGATCTGCGCTTCGATCCCGGGATAACTGGAAGGCGCCTTCGTTTCCAGGTAGAGCCCCGGGTTGTTGTTGCCCCCTTCGGCGATGTCGATCAGCTCATCGAGAGTGAGAATCTTTAGGCCCGCATACGCGGCCCTGGCCAGCTCCGGGAACGCCTCGTTAAACCAACTCCCCGCATCGAGTTCCGTCAGCTCCGCGTAAGTAAAGGAGCCGATCGGGTCGTTTTCGCGGCCCGGAAAAACCCGCGCCGCGTTCGTCGTCCGGGCGGGTGTGTCATCATGAAAGACGATAATGACACCGTCTGCGGTGCGCTGCAGATCCGCCTCAAGATAATCGGCCCCGCACTCCCGGGCCAGGAGATAAGCCGGCAAGGTGGCTTCGGGCGCCAGGCCGGAAAGGCCGCGGTGCGCCACCACGGCAGGGTAAGGCACCTGCAGGGCCGCAGCCGTCTTCTTTCCGCCGCGCGGCGGGCTGATTATGGACATTACAACAATCAGTAAAAAAAGCAGGCCCACAGGGATCAGGACGATCAAACCGAGAATGCGCAGCAACTTTTTCATCGGTATCCTCCTCTATTCAAGTTTAATTATTGGCCACTGACCAATACCGGGGACCGGGATGGGGGAAAACCTGGCTTCAAAAACCGGCCCTGGCTATTTCCACCCTTTCTATTTCGATAGGAATAACTCCATTTCCTGCCTGTTCCGGAAAATCAGGGATATATCAAGGGGACGGTTCTCTTGATATATATCAAGGGTCGAGTAGGTTATGCCCTCGCGGGCATAACCCCTCACAGAACCGTGCTTGCGCTATTCACGCACACGGCTCTTCATAACAGCATTCA
>JAGUZX010000082.1 GCA_020060545.1 Desulfovibrio sp.
AAGAAAAAGAGAGAGAGAGAGAGAGAGAGAGAGAGAGAGAGAGAGAGAGAGAGAGAGAGCAATAATCGTGCCAGCTTGCAGCATGCTTTGGAAATAATACACTTCACTCGCTCTTCAATACCGCCGATATTGTAATAGATGTTATTTATCAGTACAATTCGGCTTTGCATATTATATACTGCTTGCATTGAACCCCTTCTATTCCATAAATGCTTTATATTCACATTACTTCGACAATGATTGGCACAATCCTCCAATAACTGCCTGGTACTTTTGCATTTTTATCCCCCTCCAGGGCAGAAATAGAGGAAAAATCCATAGAGCTTCCGGCCTTTACTGGTCAATAGGCCGTGCCGTCGCCGCCGATGGCGGCCGAGCCATAATCGGCTCATGCGCAATAAAGGCCGGGATTCTACTTTACAAAAATTAAAGGGGCTTCAGATGCTCCTGAACCCCCTTGGACTGCCCTGCAGGACATGTTAGAGCCAGCTTCGCGGCGTCACTGCTACTTATTGGTTGAAAGATCGCGCAGGACATTGTTGATTGCCGACAACAACGCGGCAAGGTCCAGCTGTTCTCCATCACCGTGGGAGGAAACGCTTTTTACCGCCGTTCCTATTTGCTCGTTTCTCGCCTTCATAATGGCATCCAAAATTCTCTCCAGGTTTTCGGCGACGACTACAAGCACTTTCCCTGAAACCCTGGCCATGCCAAGCCATTTTTTGACGATATCCTCCACGGGTGTTTTCTCTTTGTCCCGCACTAAATCCCGGTCTTCCTGATTAAAATCATCATCCTCTTTTATTTTTTTGCTTTCCATTTTATCCAGCAGCAGATCGATTCTTTTTACCAGCGCCGCTTCTGTTGTTTGCAGTTTCTCCAACTGCTCCAGCTTCTCCATTAGCCGCTCCAGTTTTTTAATCACATCAGCATTATCCTGGTAACCGTATGGTTTCTTTTTCTCAGGGCTGTCCGGTTTATCCTTCCAGTCGTTCTGTGGCGGCTCAGGCGGCCCTTTTTGAAATTCGGTTCTTTGATAACTTGCCAGGCGGCCGGTCAATCTTTCTTCCGGACTCCTCTCCATTTGTCAACCAACTCCTTATTATTTTTAAAGCAACCATACGACAATCCTGAACTAAGGCCGCAACAAATTACGAATCATCATCCCGGCTCCGGAAATTACCGGTACTCCTGCAACTTTTTCAAGATATCTTTCATCAGCGCGGTAAAATTCTTTTGTTCTTCAGGGCTTAAGCGTTGTTTGGCAACGCCAAGGGTATCCAGGATTATTTCCTGAAGCTGATTTTTATCGACTGCGGCGGCAAAATCTTCAAGAGAAACATCGTTCATTTGCTTAACCACATTGAGCAGTAAAGTATTTAAGGTTTCTAAATCCAACGAGTTCTCATCCATACTGATCTCCTCCTTGCAGTGATATATTATATGGCGAATCAGCTATAAAGTTACTTAAGTGACACTTATAAGCTGCTGCAACTTATTTTATATACGGTTTCACATATTTGAGCGTACACCATAATATATATTACACCACTCTTTTAAGGAGGGGACTAAATGCCCGACGATAAAGATCTGAGTGTTGAAATTCAATCTTTTCCTGCGAACCGAATCGGCATGGTGCTGGGTGCCCTGGTAGCCGGAGCAGGGCTGTTCTTGATTGGCTCCCCCACTTCCGGCGCGGTCACCAGGATCACCGGTTTGATTCTGTTCCTGCTCGGTATCGCTGTATTCGCCTTTTAGACTGTCGTAAAACATCAGCGGGAGCTGTTCGGGAGCTGTTAGTAAGAATCGCCCTAAATCAGGGCGATTCTCATTTACCGGGTTAATCTGGCCGCGGGAAGATTTTTGCGGAGCTGCGCACAACATGCCGTGTTCCGCCTTCTCGACGCTTAAACAGGCATTTGGGCAGGCGGTTCAATCAAAAGAGATTTTATGCTATAATGGCCTGGTTAACGCGGTAGTGAGGGCAACAGGCAGTTACGGCAAGGATCATCAAGGCACAGCAAAAAAAGGAAAGGTGATGCTAATTGGCAATATCATTTCATGGTTGCTTGTCGGCAGTCGAAACTCCGGCGTTTATTTACAACGAAAATAATATTCTTGAAAAAATAAACGGCTTATCCGCGATTATCGATCGAAAAAAATGTTCATTGCTGTTTCCTCTAAAAACATTCTCCGTCATGGATGCTTTAGTTTTTATCGCTCCCCTGGTGGACGGTTTCTCCGCCAGCTCTCTGTTCGAAGCAAAACTCGCCCGGGAAATAACCGGTGGCAACAAACTGGTGCATATTGTCACACCGGGCCTGAAGCCCGCCGAGATTGATACAATTTTGGACCTGTGTGATCATGTTATCTTCAATTCAATCAGCCAGTGGAGAACATACCGTCAAAAGATCGGCGCAACCTGTGTGAAAGCCGGCTTTCGGATCAATCCGCAGCTTTCTTTTGTCAAGGAGCAAAAAGATAATCCTTGCCGGAAACATTCCAAGCTGGGGATACCGTTCCATCATTTCTTAAACTCCGATCGGGAGATCTTTGAGGGGATTACCGGTTTTCATTTTCATTCAAACTCCGAATCGGTGGATTTTCAGCAATTGCTGAAAACTGTAAAGCGGATTGAATCTTTTTTGGGGGATATTTTTGAACAGATTGGCTGGATCAATATGGGCGGAGGTTATCTCTACCGTCACTCACCCAATACCGAGGTGCTGGTGCAGACAATCGATTACCTGAAAAGCAGGTACAATCTGCATATTTTCTTTGAGCCGGGGAAAGGAATTATCGGTGAATCGGGGTATATCGTGTCCACTGTGCTGGACCTGTTCGAAAGTGACGGTAAAAGTATCGCGATCCTTGACACAACCGTAAATCACATGCCGGAAGTGTTTGAGTATCAAAACATACCCAAGGTTGCCGGGCAATCCGAAAAAGGCCGGTACAGTTATATCCTGGCCGGAACGACTTGCTTGGCCGGGGATCTATTTGGGGAATTCAGGTTTGAGCAGCCGTTGTCCCCCGGCAGCAAAATTGTGTTTTTGGAGATGGGCGCTTATACAATGGTTAAAGCGCACCTGTTTAACGGAATCAACCTGCCCAATATTTATGCTTATACATGCGATGGAAAATTGGAGTTAAAGAAGCGTTACAGTTACGAAGAATTCCGGTTTAGATCCGGGGCCCGGTTGCGCGACATTTGACGCGACAGCAGCAGCTGCTCTTATACAGCATCCCCACAGAGCAAAAGTGACGGATTACAGCGAATACTTTTTATTCATGCCAAAATAAATGGATGGGGTCGGGTACTCCGCTGCCCCCTGTTAGCAGTAATTAGCAGGTATCAGGTACTAACTTTGACATAAAACATTTAGATGAATTCTTATTTGCAGCAGCTTTTACTTTTGATCAAAGTAGTACCCAGTTCATTTGGTGCCAGGCACCAATGTGAACTTCTCAGTTCATTTGGTGCCTGGCACCGGAATGAACTTATCTACAGGAGGCGGAACGGGGTGCGGGGCTGGAAGCGGCCGTGGCCGTCCTCGCCGGTAAAGCGTCCTTGTTCGGCGACCAGCTTGCCGCGGCAGAACACTTTTTCCGGGACGCCGCGCCCGGTAAATCCCTCAAAGGGGTTGTAATCCACGTTTTGGGCCTGCCCGGCTCGGGTAATTGTAAATTCGGCCTCCGGGTCGAATACGACCAGGTCGGCGTCGCTGCCGACGGAGACCGTCCCTTTCCGCGGGAAGAGCCCGAAGAGCCGGGCCGGGGCGGTGCTGACCAGGTCGACGAATTTTTGCAGGCTGATCCTCCCCTCGCCGACGCCGCCGGCGTAAAGCAGCTTGACCCTGGTCTCCACGCCCGGGGCCCCGTTGGGGATCTTGGTGAAGTCGCCTCTGCCCAGCTCCTTCTGCCCGCGCCAGTTGAAGGAACAGTGATCCGAAGCTACGGTTTGCAGCGTTCCCGCCGCCAGGCCCCGCCAGAGGTGAACCTCGTTTCCTTTTTCCCTCAAAGGCGGCGACATGACATACTTGGCCCCTTGAAAATCAGGCTCTTCGTAACGGTCCATGCTCAAGAAAAGGTACTGCGGGCAGGTTTCGGCAAAGATGGGAGCACCCGCCGCCCTCGCTTCGGCCACCAGGGACAGCGCCCCGGCATCGCTGAGGTGGACCACGTATCCCGGCACGCCGGCCAGGCGGGCCAGTGCAATAAACCGGTTTACCGCCTCCGCCTCGGCCAGGGGAGGGCGGCTTAAAGCGTGGTAAAGCGGTTCGACTGCGCCGCGGGCGATCATCTCCCTGGTCAATACGTCGATCACATCACCGTTTTCGGCGTGGACCATCACCAGGCCGCCGCTTGTCCCGGCCAAGCGCAGCACTCTGAAAAGCGTTGCGTCATCGACCTGCAGGGCCCCTTTGTAGGCCATAAAGAGCTTAAACGAGGGGTACCCTTTCTCGATCAGGGAGGGCATCTCCGCCAGGACAGCCTCGTTCAGGTCGGTGACGGCGGTGTGGAAGCCGTAGTCGACAGCGCACTTGCCGGCGGCCCTTTCGTGCCAGGCATCGAGCGCCGCCTGCAGCGACCCCCCTCTGGCCTGGATAGCGTAATCGATGATGCAGGTGGTCCCACCCGCCGCCGCCGCCCTGGTCCCGGAGCGGAAATCATCTGCCGTGACGGTCCCGCCAAAGGGCATGTCGAAATGCGTGTGTACATCGATGGCCCCGGGGAAGATCAGCTTCCCCGCTGCATCCACGACCTCGTCCGCGCCAGCCGTCGAACCCGGCCTTAAAATAGCGGCGACAACTTCCTTGTCGATCAGGATATCGGCCCGGTACTGATCCGCGGCGGTCACAACAGTGCCGTTTTTGATTAAAAGCCTCACCCAAAAGACCTCCTTTTCATTAATTCCTCCCGAATTCTCACGGTTTGCAGATTTCGCCGTAGCACTCGGGGCGGCGGTCCCGGTAGAACTGCCAGGTATTCCGGACCTGCCTGATCATCTCCAGGTCCAGGTCTCCCACGACCACCTCGTCCCGGTCGCGGCTTCCTTCGGCGAGGATCTGCCCGCGGGGGTCGCAGAGGTAGCTGGTCCCGTAAAAATGGCCCATGTTCCAGGGGGCTTCGGTGCCGACGCGGTTGATCGCGCCGACAAAATAGACGTTGGCCACGGCATGGGCTGGCTGTTCCAGCTTCCAGAGGTACTCGGAAAGGCCGGCGACCGTGGCGGAAGGGTTGAATACAATTTCGGCCCCGTTTAAACCCAAGATCCGGGGCCCCTCGGGGAAATGGCGGTCATAACAGGTATAGACGCCGATCTTGGCAAAAGCGGTCTGGAAAACCGGGTGCCCCAGGTTGCCCGGCTTGAAATAGAATTTTTCCCAAAAGCCGGTGTGCGGGCTTTCGCCGGCCTGGACCTGGGGGATATGAATCTTGCGGAACTTGCCCAGGTACTCGCCCCCGGCGTCGATTACCGCCGTGGTATTGTAATAGACCCCGGTCAGATCAACCTCGTAGATCGGTACGATCATGGCCAGGCCGTACTTTTTCGCCTGCTCCTGCATCAGCGCGGTGGTCGGGCCGCCGGGAATCTTTTCCGTGGCTTCGTACCACTTGATGTTCTGCTCCGCGCAGAAGTACGGACCGTAAAAGATCTCCTGCAAACAGACAATCCGGGCTCCCTTCTCCGCGGCCTCCTCGATCAGTTTCAAGTGTTTCTCGATCGCCGCTTCCTTGTGCTTCTTAACCGGTTCGTCACCGTGCACCTCATGACTGGCCTGGATCAGGGCTACTCTCACCAACCTGCTCATCTCATTCCCTCCCTAAAATATATCAAGGGGACGGTTCTCCTGATCTATTTTGATTTATTGAAGCCCTCCCTGACGATCTAATTCTTCTCGCTTAACGGCGGAAATCCTGCTTGAGAAGATGCGGGGACAGTCGGGCAGTCTGTCCCATCGGAGGCCTGCGAAGCAAGGTCTGGAACGCGCGGGCCTGCCTGAACGCAAGCCCGCGAGAAGCAAGGGGACAAAAGCACAAAGGGACGGGGGTGGTTGCTTTTATGTCATCAGAATCGTCCCCTGGCATGCACAGCACGCTTAGGCGCTTATGTGGCGGCGGCGGAGAAGGCCGGCGCCGCCGCCGGACTGGCCGCCGCTCCCAGGTTAAAGTGGTCGTGCAGGGTTTTGATCGCTTTGACCAGGTCATCCTGGGGAATCAGCAGGGATATCGATATATTTGAGTCGGCGGTCTGGAGGATGGTAATCCCCTGCTCGTTGAGAGCCCGCACTACCCGGGCCATAACCCCGGGGATACCGCGCATCCCCATCCCGACCACGGATACCTTGGCGCAGCCTTTTTCCACGCGGCAATCGATACCCTGCTCTTTCAAGGCCGCTTCGGCCCTCGGCAGCATCTCTTCCTTGATCGTGAATATTTTCAGGGTGGGAAAGACGCTGATTAAATCGATGCTGATGCCGGCCCGGGCCAGGCATTCGAATATGAGCATCTCGCGGTCCGGATCGGGCTGCTTAAACTCGATCAAAATCTGCGCCACGTCGGCGGCATGGGCAATCCCCGTTACCACATTGTACGGCTGCGCGGCATAACCGGCGCCGGCCAAGGCCCCATAAGTATTGATCAGGGTACCCTGCCCTTTCTCCGTCAGGCTGCGCACCACCAGGTTCAGGTTATGCTTCATCGCCACCTCCACGGCCGCGGGGTGAATCACCTTGGCCCCTTCATGGGCGAGCTGGCAGACTTCGCTGTAAGTAAGCCTCGGAATGACCCGGGCCTCTTCCAGAAGGCGCGGGTCGGCGGTGGAGATGCCGTTTACATCGGTGTAAATCTCGACCTGCTCGGCGCCCAGGGCCGCCCCCAAAATCACCGCCGTAGTGTCGCTGCCGCCGCGGCCCAGGGTATTGATCTCCCCTCCGGGGGTCGCGCCCTGAAAACCGGCCACAACCGCCACCTCACCCTCCCTGAGGCACTGCCGCAGCAGCAGCGGGTCGCACGAAACCACCTGCGCCTGGCCGTAGCAGCCGTCAGTAACCAGCCCCGCCTGGAGGCCGGTAAAAGAGCGGGCCGCGATCCCGGCCCGGTGCAGAGTTGCTGCCATCACCGCCGCGGAGATGATCTCGCCGCAGCTCATCACCAGGTCCAGTTCCCGCAGGGGCACGCGGGGAAAGATATCCTCAACCAAACTTTTTAACGTGTCGGTGGCATAGGGCTCGCCGGCGCGCCCCATCGCGGAAACCACCACCACCGGCGCACAGCCGCCCTCCCGGGCTTCTCTAACCCGCTTTACCGCGGCCTCCCGCTTATATTCCGTGGCCACGGAGGTGCCGCCGAATTTTTGAACTGTAATCCTCACCTTGCTCCATCTCCCGGTAAACTAATCAGGCACTCAGAATTTAAGACAATAAAAGCTCGGCAATCTGAATCGAGTTGGTGGCCGCTCCCTTGCGGATATTATCCGCGACCACCCAAAGGTTTAAGCCGTGCGGCACGGAGTAATCGGGGCGGATCCGCCCGACGCAGACCGCGTCCCCGCCGCTGGCCTCCAGCGGCATGGGGTAAACCAGCGCCGCCGGATCGTCCATTACCGCCACCCCGGGAGCGTGCCGGAGCAGTTCCCGCGCCTCTCCGGCGGACAGCGGCCGGTCCAGCTCCACGTTCAGGGCGATGGAGTGGCCGTTAATCACGGGCACCCGGACGGTTGTCGCCGTCACGGCGAGGCCGGGCAGGCCCATGATCTTCCTGGTTTCCCGGATCATTTTCATTTCTTCCTTGCAATAACCGTCTTCCACAAAAACGTCAATCTGGGGCACCAGATTGAAGGCAAGCTGGTGGCAGCGGGCCGCCGCTTTATGCGGGATGTACCGGGCGGTGGTCTTCTCCCCGGCCAAACTGGCGCGGCACTGCTCCTCCAACTCCTCCACCGCCTCCCGGCCCGCGCCGGAAACGGCTTGGTAAGTGGCGGCAACCACCCTTTTTAAACCCGCGGCCTCGTACAGCGGCTGCAGCGCCACCACCATCTGGATGGTGGAGCAGTTGGGGTTGGCGACAATGCCCCGGTGCAGAAACGCATCCCGGGGATTGACTTCGGGTACGACCAGGGGAACATCATCGTCCATGCGGAAAGCGTTGCTGTTGTCGATCACCACGGCGCCCCGTCTTGCCGCCTCCGGACCCAGTTCCCTGCTGATCGCTTCCCCGGCGCTGAAAAAGGCGAAATCGACCCCTTCAAACGACCGCGGGGTCGCTTCTTCAACCGGGTATTCCCGGCCGCCGGCAAAAATCTTTAAATCGGTGGAACGGGCCGACGCCAGCATTTTCAGGCCCTTAAACGGGAACGCCCGTTCAACCAGCACCTCGACCATTTTTTGCCCGACTATTCCTGTAGCGCCGACTACCGCAACCTGGTATTGTTTCGACATGGCCAGTCCTCCTTCTTTCTCTATATCTATTGTATTGAGTTTTACGCCGGTGGTGCCGCTGCCCGGCGATGATCTTCAGATCTTCTTATTCCCCTGCCCTTTAAATTTGGTCAGGGGCCGGGCCTTTAAACATAGAAGTCTGCCCCCATCGGGGAGCTTTTTTTCATTCCATAAATCGCGAAACCCGCTTCTATCGCTATTCTACGTTGAAATTAAAAGATGAAGCGACCGGGTTCAAAGAAAATAGGTTCTGTCTAACCATGTTTTCCACTTCTAATTTCTGGCTTCCGGCTTCTGACCTCTGACTTCTGACCTCTACACATAGCGCGCCACCCGGCTGATCCGGTCCATCGCTTCACGCAGGCGGCCGCTCTCCACGGTGAGGGCAATCCTAAAAAAGCCTTCGCCGTATTCCCCGAAACCGCGGCCCGGCGTCACCGCCACCCCGGCCTGCTCCAGCAGCAGCGCCGTAAATTCCTGCGCGGTGTAACCTTTCGGGACAGGGGCCCAAATGTAGAAAGAGCCCCGGGGCGGATCAATTGGCCAGCCCAGGCACCGCAGGGCGCCGACGACGATATCGCGGCGTTCCCGGTAAAGTTCCTGCAGGGAAGCGATAAACGAATCGCGCTGCCGGTTGTTCAGCGCCTCCGCGCCGGCATACTGGATCGCTTTAAAAAGCCCCGAGTCGACATTGGTTTTGAAACGGCCCAGCACTTCCAGCGCCGCGGCGCTGCCTGCGGCGAACCCGATCCGCCAGCCGGTCATATTGAAGGACTTGGAAAGGGAGCTGAATTCAATCCCCACCTCTTTGGCCCCTTCTGCTTCCAGCAGACTTAAAGGCCGGCCGCCGTCAAAAACGAGTTCGCTGTAGGCGGCGTCGTGGCAGATTAAGACCCGGTGCCGGCGGGCGAATGCCACCGCCTCCTGGAAAAACTCCAGCGAAGCAACCGCCCCGGTGGGATTGTTGGGGTAATTCAGGAAGATGAGCTTGGCGCGCGCCGCCGCTTCGGCCGGGACCTGGTCCAGGCGCGGCAGGTAGCCGTTCGCCGCGGTAAGCGGCATCCGGTACACTTCCCCGCCGGCGAAACAGGTGCCGATGGAGTAAACCGGGTAGCCCGGATCGGGGACCAGGTTCAGGTCCCCGGGGTCGACAAAACAGAAAGAGATATTGGCAATGCCCTCCTTGGATCCGATCAGCGGGAGCACTTCCCGCTCCGGATCCAGCACCACGCCGAAGCGCTCGCGGTAGTACGCGGCTGCCGCTTCCTTAAACTCGGTCAGCCCCTCATTGGGGGGATAGTGGTGGTTTTCCGGCCGCCCGGTTTCGGCGGCCATCCGCTCGATAATGTAAGCGGGGGTGGGCCGGTCCGGATCCCCGATCCCCAGCCGGATTACATCGACACCCTGGGCCGTCTTCTCCCGGATCAGCCGGTCTATTTCCGCAAACAAGTAACGGGGCAGCTGCTTGATCCGTTGCGCAGGTTCAATCACTTCAAAACACCTCCATAGATCAAGGGTCGAGTAGGTTATGCCCTCGCGGGCATAACCCCTCACAGAACCGTGCTTGCGCTATTCACGCACACGGCTCTTCATAACAGCATTCA
>JAGUZX010000051.1 GCA_020060545.1 Desulfovibrio sp.
TACCTGCACGGGCTGGCCGGAGACCTGGTCCCGGAAGGGCGGGGCCACACGGCCGGCGATGTGCTGCGGCGCTTTCCCGCCGCTTTTCAGTGTCTCGACCGGGAGAGCGGGCGCGTTTCGCCCTGGGGGCCTTTTCACCGCCTGCTCAGGCCGCTGCCCCGCACGGGTTCAAGCCACTGACCGCGAATCGGTTCGCCAGGCAGAAAGATAACAATTCGACCTGACAACTCCAGCGCAAAAAAGGTGCCAAGTACCCCGTCCCCCTGGCATGCCAAAAAAGGTGCCAAGTACCCCGTCCCCCTGGCAACCCTGTTCTTAGTCCTCAATAATGGGTGGTTCTTCCGGGGTTTCGGCTGCTGCCACGGTGACGATACAGGCGGCGGTCCATCCCCCGTCGAGGCTGCGCACGGTGATGGCTGTTTGGCCTTCGCTTTGGCCTGTCACCAGGCCGTAAGCGCCCACCGTGGCGATCGCGGGGTTTTCGGAACTCCAGGTTACCACGTGGTTTGTGGCATTGTACGGCAGGATGGTGGCGGTCAGTATTCTTGTCATCCCTACCTCCAACTTGAGGGTGCTTTGGCTGATCAGGATGCCGGCGACGGGGATGCGCTGCGGCCTGACCGTAACATGGCAGGCCGCCTCAAAACCGCCGTCTTCGGTGACCGCGGTTATCACGGCCGTGCCTTCTTTTAACGGCGTGACCGCCCCGCCGGCCACCCTGGCCACGGTGCTGTCGCTGGAGCTCCAGGTAAGATTTTTGTTTGTGGCGTGATCCGGCTGCAGCGTGGCGGTTAAAGTAAACGGGGGGCCCAGAGCATACAGGGTCAAAGTACTGTAATCGAGGGTAATCCCTTCCACCGGGATGCCCTGGTAGGCATTTTGCTGCCAGATGCCGTATTGGAAAGTGCCGTCCGGGTGGATCAGCAGGCCCAAACCGTGCTTCCGGTCATTTTCCCACTGGCCCAGGTAGCGCGAGCCGTCCGGGTAAATGAGCATGCCGTAACCGTGCATGGCGTTGTCTTCCCACTGCCCGATATAAAAGCGCCCGTCCGGCCAGCTGTGGAAACCGTGTCCTGACTTTTGGCCGTCTTTCCAGGCGCCGGTGTATTTCGTGCCGTCCTGGATAATCATCATCCCGACTTGATCATACCGGTCGCGATGCCACCGGCCGAGGTAGAGGATCCCCTGGGGATGATACCAGGTGCCGAACCCTTCTTTTAGACCTTCCTCGAACTGGCCGCCGTAGTGGGCGCCCCCGGGATAGACGAGGATGCCGCGGCCGTGGGGCAGGCCGTTTTTTAACTCTCCGGTGTATTTTTCGCCGGGGCTGCAGCCGGGCAAAAGAGAAAGTGCTGCCGTTGCCAGCAGGATCATGAGCCTGGTTTTCATAATCAGACAGGGGGAGTGGATGCGGTTACCGTGCCGTAAAAGCTCCCTCTCCTTTCTTATTTCTCAGGCGCTCTTTTCCAGTGCTATTATATTATTCTCTGAAAATTTTGTAAAGCAACCCGGCGCCTGGCATAGTTTGACAGCGCTTTCCTGAATTGAGTTTATGCTCGATTCGGTTTTTCTAACCTTCCCGGCCTTGAGCAATAGTTGTAGATAGGCTTTTCCCCTTGACACAATATGTTTTATGCATAGCGGTTATACGGTCAGGCATATACTAGAGCATGGCATGAGCCTGCTTTTTTGACCGCTCCCGGCAGGGGCAGGGCGCCTGGAACCAGGCCGCGTCTTGGCTCGTAGTGCCGGGTTGAGCATAGATTGGAGGTAGGACGATTGCAGGTTAAGGATATTATGAACACCGGTGTGGTCACTGTTTCTCTCGATGACACGGTAGAGCACAGCGCGCGCCTGATGATGGAGCACAATATCAGCGGCTTGCCCGTGCTTGATCCCCGGGGGCGGCTGGCGGGGATGGTTACCGAAGGGGATTTAATCCGGCGGGCCGCCCGGTTTAAGACACCCGGGTTCCTGCCGGTCCTGGGAGGGCTGATCTTCCTGGATGACCCGCAGGATTTTGTCGCCGAACTGCGCCGGGCGATGGCGCTCCACGTCGGCCGCCTGATGTCGAGGGAGGTGTATACGGTAAGGCCGGATGATTCACTGGAAAAAGCGGCCACCATGATGCTGCGGCGCCAGGTGAAGCGCCTGCCCGTTGTCGACGGGCAGGGCCTCCTGGTCGGGATTGTATCCCGCCGCGACCTGGTGGAGGCGCTTTATCCCGCAGAGGAGGGTTCTCATGCCTAGGTTTACTTTCCTGGTTGTGCGGCTGCCGCTGCTGCTGGCGACGCTGCTGCTCGTGATCGGCCTTGGCTTCGGCGGGTGGCATTTTTATCATGCCCTCTTTGGCGTAGACCAGGCCGCGCAGATCCAGAAACAGATGCGGGGAAATATCCGCAACCTGGAGAGCTACTACGCCCGGTTTAAAACGAGGTTGTTGAACAGCGACGAGACGGCGGCATACCATGTCGAAGTCTGGAAAGCCGCTCCCGACCGCTACCGCGTGGAAATGACCCGCCTGGACGGCGAGGGGAAAGCCGATCTGCAGGTGGTGATTTTTGACGGCCGCAAATCCTTTTTTTACGATCCCGCCCGGGGTGATTTCGTCCCCGTAGACGAGCTGCACCAGGGCGAAACACCGCACCTGGTACTGGAAAGCTACTGGCGTTCGGTGGCGGAGGCCGGCAGCTTCCGCCTCCTTTCCGAGGAAAGCGGCACGCGGCACCGCTATTACCTGGTCGAAGTCTTTCCCGCTGAACCGCACCGTCTCAGGGTCCGGGAGCTGGTCTGGCTGGAAGCGAAAAGCCTGCTGCCGGTGCGGGTGGAGATTTATGACGCTTACGACTGCCTGACCCAGCTAACCACCTTCGAAGTTGTCCAGCTCAACCCCGTTCTTGACGCCACCCTTTTTCTGGTTGAAGCAGCCGAGCAGTGAGCAATGAGCTGTGAGATGTGAGATGTGAGAAGCAGGAAGCGGGAAGCGGGAGGAGAGATATAAAACGGCACATGCTATTGATACGGTGTGCTCATTAGATCCAACGCGATCTCATATTGAACCTCTTGCAGCGCACTACTTTTTTGCCGGGCCGCGGGCATTCTGAACAGCCCGTTTTTTCTTGTCACGCGGGGGCTGCTGCAATATAATTTGGAGTAGGGGACAGTAGACTTAATTGCATAAATTTGCTGCTTCGACCAAGCCCTAAACGCAATCTGTCAGTGCAACAACAGCAATACATCATGGCCATTAATTATGGTGTCACCCGTTTCCTTAACCGGATTGATGTTAAAAATGGAGGAGGGGAATCGATGCTGGACTGCCTGATGACGCCGGAAGAGAAGCGGCTGCGGGAAGAGGTGCGCGCTTTTGTCAGGGATGACGTGGACAAGAAGCTGCTGCGGGAGATGGATGCGGACCTTGTCCGCTACCCGCGGGAATTTTTGGAGAAGGCGGCCGCCCGAGGCCTGCTGGGCCTGCGCTTTCCCGCCGCCTACGGCGGGCGGGGGCTGCCGTGGGCGTCGGAAATTGTGGCCCTGGAGGAAGTGGGCGTCCTGGGGACTGCGCTGGCCTGCCTTTATGCGCTGGTGAGCATAGTCGGCGAGGCGATCGACAAGTTCGGCTCGGAGAAATTGAAGCAGAAATACCTGCGCCCGGCGATTGAAGGGCGGCTGACCACCGCCGAAGCGCTGACCGAGCCCAGGGGCGGTTCGGACTTTTTCGGCGCCACCACCACCGCCCGCCGCGAAGGGGATTACTATGTCCTGAACGGGCAGAAACGATTCGTGGTCGGCTCCGAGGGGGCCGACTGCTTTTTGGTTTACGCCCGCACCAATCCGGACGGGCCGCCGCATAAGTCGATCAGCGCCTTCATCGTGGACCGCGGGCCGGGGGTCAAGGCGGATTACATCTACGGGCTGATGGGCACCCGCGGCGGGGGGACCGGCCGGCTGGTCTTCCAGGACTGCAGGGTGCCGGCGGAGAACCTGCTCGGCGAGGAAAACAACGGGTCGGCGATCTTTTACCAGATGATGATCCCCGAGCGGATGACGAGCGCCGCCGGGGCTATCGGCGGCGCCCGGGCGGCGCTGGAGGTGGCGGCCCGCTACAGCACCCGCCGCAAGGCGTTCGGCCTGGAGATTAAAAACTTCCAGGCGGTCAGCTTCAAGGTGGCGGACTGCGTGACGAAGCTGGACGCGGCGCGGGGGATCACTTATATTGCGGCCCGCTCCGTGGACACGGGCGACCCGCCCGCGCTCTCGAGGCGCCTCGTTTCCGAGGCGAAAAAGGCGGCCACGGAGTACGCCTGGGACGTGGTCAACCACGCCATGCAGATCATGGGCGGGATCGGCTACACCAACGTTTACCCCATCGAGAAAATGCTGCGGGACACCCGCCTGATCATGATCTGGACCGGCACGAACGAGATCATGGACCTGATCATCCAGCACGAATACTTCAAGGAAATGGCCGGCGAGCGGCAGGGCTCAAGGAGCCGGGATGTCGAGTGGGACGCCGCCGAAGCGGACCGCCTCGACGAAAAGATCTACGAGTAGTAGTTACTTCATGAATGGAAAAGTTAAAGGGTCTGACCCTTTAACTTTTCCATTTAATTTAATTTGTTGTCGATCGGGCGTAGAGGCGGGCGGTGGCCTCGGCGGCCAGGCGCAGGTCGCAGTTCTCGCGGGTGAATTTACGGCCCCAGTGCTGCAGGGTGGTGAGGTAGGGGCGGTCTTTTAACAGCTGCGCGAGGTCGTGGAAGATCGAACGGTAGCAGGGTTCGACCGTGCCGCCGCCCGACAGGTCGGGGAAGGCGCCCGCGGCAAAAGATTGCGGCTGCACGATCCCGTGGTAGCTCCGGCCCATGAGTAAAGCGGCGTTGCCGCAAGCCATCCCTTCGATCAAGCCCCGCTTGCTGCCGGCCACGACCTGCGTCCGGCTTAACACGGCGGCGCGGTCGAGCGTCCAGCCGTGAAAGCGCCCCTTTACCAGGGGCACCGGCTCGGGGCAGATGACTTCCAGCGGCAGGTCGGCTATCCCCGCCGCCTTGACCAGGGCCATATAGCCGTCCGCGGTGTAGCCGCCGGCATCGCCGAGGAAGGCGATCCGGAAATCGTTCCTGGGCTGGGGCCTGTATTCGTCCAGATCCACGGCTTCCGGGATGAAGGCGGCGGCGCGCTTCAACCGGGGCAGCTGTGCCTGCAGCGCCGGGCTGGTGACGATTATAAATAGGGCCTGTGCAAGCAGGGCCGCGTTGGCTGCGGCCGCGGGGGGTTCATGCACGGTGATCCCGTAGGGGAGGCGGAGCTGCCGGGACAGCTGCCATGCCAGGGGCAGCAGTGAAAGCGCGTGGACATGGATCAGCTTGACCTGGTAGTGGCGGGCGATCTTGACGATTTGCTCGGTCCGGTCTTCGGCGAAGAAGGGGGCCTTCTGCCGGCAGTATTTCTGGCAGCGCTCCCGCTCCGGGGCCGGGCAGTCCGTCACCGCCACCACGGTTTCAATCCCCTGCCGGTTAAGTGCCCCGGCGAGGCTGATCACGTGGCCCAGGCGGGCGCGATAACTGAAACGGTCCAGCATCAAGATTTGCAAAAAAACCACCCGGGATCAATTTATGACGCCGGGTGAAAAAAGGTGAATCGCATATCCATAGTTCGGGGGTAGTCCGGGGGACGGCATTCTTAATCCCCGGTAATTCGAGGGGTAATTCGGGGGACACCATACTTAATTCTTTTTCTATCATTCTCTGATCAAGCCAGAAATGTGATCTGTTTAGGTCAATCCGGTAGATAGCACTGAATTAAGTATGGTGTCCCCCGAATTCTGTTCCAGGGCTTCTTTTAGCGCGGCAGCAGAAACAGCTGGGTGACCAGGTAGCCCCGGCCGGGCTGGTAGATGATGCCGATCCCGGTGTGGGTGTAGCGGGGATCGATAATTTTACTCCGGTGGGCGGGGCTGGCCATGAAGGCGTTGAAGATGCTCCTGACACTGCCGCCCACGCCGATATTTTCCGCCGCCAGGGTGAACCTGATCCCGGCGCTGCGCAGCATCTCCCCAAAACTGCCGTAGGTGGGAGATTGATGCGCAAAGTAATTTTTGTTGATCATGTCCTGGCTTTTCAGGCGGGCCAGGCGGGTCAGTTCGCTGTGCACGCGCAGCGGCGCCAGGCCCCGTCTGATCCGTTCGCTGTTGACCAGGTTGAGAAGCAGCTGCTCCTGCGCATTCA
>JAGUZX010000012.1 GCA_020060545.1 Desulfovibrio sp.
CAGCTGCCGCTCGTGACGCCGCTGCTGCTGCTCCTCCTTGCGGCGGCCGGCCTGGAATGGTGGGTGGATAACCGTGGCTATTAGCTTTTTGCAGCCGTGGTTCCTGCTGCTCGTAATCCCGGCGGCCGCGCTGCTTTGGCGCTATAACGGCAGTTACCGCTACAGCCGGGAAGGGCGGCCGCTGGTGCTGCTGGCGAGGGCGCTCTTCTTCCTGCTCATTATTTTCTCCCTGGCCCGCCCCCACCTGGTGAAAACTTTTACCGGGCAGAGCGTGATCTACCTGCTCGACCGCTCGCGCAGCGTCGAAGCGGGGCCCGATTATACGGCCTGGATTAACGAGAGCCTCGGCCGCCTCGGGCCGGACGACCGGGCCGCGGTGATGGCCTTCGCCCGGGACACCCGGCTGCTCAAACCTTACGGCATGGAGAAGCTGCCGGCGGCTGCGGCGGCGGTCGACGGGAACCATACCTCGCTCGAGGGAGCGCTGCGCATGGCCTACAGCCTGATCCCGGCCGATTCCGCCGGCCGGATCGTGCTGATCTCGGACGGGCTGGAAAATAGCGGCGACGCCCTCTCCTTTGCCCGCGCCCTGGCCGCCCGGAACATCGCGATCGACGTCCTGCCGGTGGCGGTGGAAACCGGCGACGAGGTGGCGGTGCGCGACATCGAACTGCCCCGCAACACTCACCCGGGACAGCAGCTGCTGGTGGAGGTGGAGCTGCAGTCCACCGTCAACACGGCGGGCCTGCTCTCCCTCTTCTGGGAAGGGACCCCGGTCTTCCGGGGCGAGGTCACCCTGACGGCGGGAGTGCAGCGTTTTTCCATCCCGGTGGCGGTGGCGGGGCAGGGGTTTCAGCGGGTGCAGGCCTTGATCGAGCCGCAGCGGGACACCTGGGTGCAAAACAATAGCATCGAAGGGCTGACCAATGTCCAGGCCCCGCCCCGGGTCCTGGTCGTGGAGAGAACCCCGGGGAAAGGGGCGGCCGTCGCCGGCGTCCTCCAGGGGCAGGCCATCGACGTCCATGTCGTTTCGCCCGACCGGCTGCCGGCCTCCCCGGCGGGGCTGGCCCTCTACCGCGCCGTCTACCTGGTCGACGTCCCCGCCTACCGCCTTACCGCCGAGCAGCAGCAAAACCTGGAGCTTTTCGTGCGGGTTCTGGGCGGCGGGCTGGTCGCGATCGGGGGGAAGCACTCCTTCGGCCTGGGCCTCTACCAGGATACCCCGCTGGAGGCGCTGCTGCCGGTAACGATGGAGGTGGAGAACCGGGAGGAGCTGCCCGGCCTGGACATGGTGCTGGTGATCGACCGTTCGGGAAGCATGGAGGGCGAGAAGCTGAATATGGCCAAGAATGCGGCGCTAGTCTCCCTGGAGGTGCTCAAGGAGCGTGACCGGCTGGCGGTAATCACCTTCGACGACCGGTTCTACGTGGATCTGCCGCTCACTTCGCCCGGCGACCAAGAAGCGATCGGCAGAGTCATCACCGGGATTTCCATCGGCGGCGGGACGATTATCTTCCCGGCCCTGGAGAAAGCGGTGGAGCTGCTGGAGGGGAGCACCAGGAGCAGGCATATCGTCCTTTTGAGCGACGGGATGGAAGGGACGGCCTTTAACTACCTCCCGCTGCTGGAAAAGGCCGGTGCGCTGGGGGTCACGATTACCGCGATCGCCCTGGGCAGCGATGCCGACCAGAAGCATATGCAGTTTTTGGCCGATAAGGGCGGCGGGCGTTACTACTTCGTCCCCCGGAGCGCCGATTTGCCGGGGATCTTTTTGCAAGAAACGGTCATGGCCGGCGGCGACTACCTGGTGGAAGAGGATTTCACCCCCTCGGTCACCCATCCTTTCGCCGCCCGCCTGGCAGGTTCGATGCCGGTTTTCAACGGCTACGTCGCCGGCACCTTGAAGCCCCTGGCGGAGCAGATTTTGCAAACCCACCTGGATCACCCGCTGCTGTCGCGCTGGCAGTACGGCCTGGGGAGATCAATGGCCTTCACCAGCGACAGCTGGGGCATGTGGACGGGCGAGTTCCTGCAGCATCCCGGTTTCGGCGGCTTCTGGGCCGACACCCTGGCCTGGGTCGTGCCGCAATCCGGCGAAGGCGGCCTGGCCCTGGACGTGCGGCTGGAAGACGGGGGCGCGGTCATTGAAGCGCTGCTTCGCCGGGAGCCCCCCGGCGAAGTAGAAACCGTCACCGTGACCGTGATCGACGCCGCCGCGCGCCAGTTTGCGCTCGAGCTTAAGCCCACCGGCGGCGGCCGCTACGGCGCGCGGCTGGAAGAGGTCAGCCAGGGCGTTTACCTCTTGAGCGCCACGCTGCAGCGCGACGGCGCCGCGGCCGGCCACGCGGTAAGCGGTTTCGCCGTCCCTTACTCCCCGGAGTTCAGGATTCCCTCGCAGTCGGGGCTGGAACTGCTCGCGGCTTTAAGCGGCCAGACCGGCGGCCGGATCCTGAAGCACCCCCGCGAAGTCTTCGCCGCCCCGCCCGAGCCGGTGCGGCGTTCCACCGAAATCACCCGGTGGCTGCTCTTGGCCGCGGCTGCCCTCTGGCCGCTCGACATCGCTTTCCGCCGCTTCGGCGTCGCCGTAGGCGCACCCGCTTTGAAAAAGAAACCGGCCCGCCCCGCGGCGCCCGAAAGTGAAACACCCGCCGCCGGCCCCGCCCTGGAGCGCCTCCTCGCCGCCAAAAAGAAAAAATAAGTCCAAAAAAGTTCATTTTGGTGCCAGGCACCGAATGAACTTTTCAGTTCACTTTGGTGCCAGACACCAAATCAACTAACACTGCACTGATCTTATAGGCGTGCCTTGCGCGCGGGTTCAGGCTAGGATTTGCTGCAGCTCGGTCACGGTATGGACCAGGTGGGTGGGAACGGCGCCTTGCAGCTCCTCCAGCAGGCCGTAGCCGTAGGCAACGGCGATCGAGTCGATGCCGTTTTGGTGCGCCCCTTCGACATCGAAGCGGTGGTCGCCGATCATGACGGTGCGGTCCCGCGGGCGGCCGGGAAAATCCAGCAGGATATCCCTGATGATTTCGGCTTTTAACACCCTGCTCCCGTCCAGGTTGCTTCCGGCGACCAGGGTGAAAAACCGGCGCAAGGCAAAACGGCTTAAAATTTGCTCGGCGTAAAAGGTCGGCTTGGAGGTGGCCACGACCAGCGTCCGCCCCCGGCCGTGGAGCAGGCCCAGCAGCGCGGCGATCCCGGGATAGAGGTCATTTTCAAAGATTCCCCGCTCCCCGTAATACTCCCGGTAGTATTCAACCGCCTGCCGGGCCTGCGCGTCGTCGAAGCGGTAGAACCGCTTGAACGAGTCAATCAGCGGCGGCCCGACAAAGGGCACCAGCTTTTCCGCCGGCTCGTCCAGGCCAAACCGGGCCAGCGCGTACTGGACAGACCGGGTCACCCCCACCTTTGAATCGGTCAGCGTCCCGTCCAGGTCAAACAAAATCAGTTCATACCGCGCCATAAGCTCCTCCGTGAAGCGGCGGCGCCTCGCATGCCGCTCGTTGATGTGTAAAGCGTGGCGCCAGGCGCCATCGATAAAGTAATTGTCGCCGATTAAAGGATAACACGATTTGAAAGCAGAATAAACCCAAAATAAATGCCTAAACGCAGGTGCAACAGTAAAATGTTCTATCTTTACGCAGCCTTTTTTCTATCAGTGATGAACGTAACTTCAATCAAGATCCTGCTTCCCGAGATCATGGTCAGCCTTTCGGTCGAGCTGAACTGGCTGACCTGGGTAGTCAACGCCTACACGCTGCCGCTTTCCGTGTTTATCCCGGTCGCCGGGCGCATCGGGGACATCTACGGGCCGCGGCGTTTTTTTATGCTCGGCGTGCTGATCCTGGGCCTGGGGTCGCTCCTCTGCGGCACCGCCCTCACCTTGCCCTGGCTGATTGCCGGGCGGGTGGTGCAGGCGCTCGGCGCCGCATTCCTGGTGCCCAACTCCCTTTCGATCCTGCTCTCCAAAACCGCGGACGCAAACCGGGGCCGGGCTCTGGGCGCCTGGGGCGGCATCGGCGCTTCGGGAGCCGTAATCGGCCCGGTAGTCTCAGGCCTGCTGGTGGACACCTTTTCGTGGAAGGGTTCTTTTTTCGCCATCACTTTTCTTACCCTGGCCATCGCCTCCGCCGCGTGGCGCGGCATGGCTGCACCGGATGAGCCGGACAGCGGCCGCATGAAAACCAGCAAGGGGTTCGATTTGGGCGGGGCGTTCCTGCTGGTCTCCGCCGGCTCCGTGCTCCTGCTGGGCGTAACGCTGCTGCCGGACCGGGGCTGGGGGAGCGCCTGGATCCAGGCCGGGTTCGGCTTGTTTCTCCTGCTGATCTACATATTTTACCGGGTGGAAAAGAACCATGCGGACCCGCTGCTCAACCCGGCCTTACTGGGCCGGCCCCGCTTTTCCCTGGGCTTGCTGGCCGGCTTTGTGGAGCAGTCCGTGATGGCCGGCACTCTGTTTGTCCTGCCGATTTTTTTTAGCACTGTGCGGGGCTGCTCGGCGGCGCAAACGGCGCTGCTGCTCACCCCCGCCGCGGCCGCGGTAGTCCTGGCCTCCCCCCTGGGGGGGAGGATGGCGGACCGCTTTGGCCCCGGGCCGCCCATCGCCGCCGGGATGCTGCTGCGCTCGTTTTCCTTTCTGCTCCTGTCCCGGATCGCACTCGCGACCGGCTATCCCTATATCGCCACCTGCCTGGTGTTAAACGGCCTCGGGTTCGGGCTCGCTTCCACGCCGGCCCTCAACGCCGTCGTCTCCACGGCCGGGGCGGGACAGCGCGGCGTCGCCTCGGGGGTGCACAACATGGTCCGCTTCACCGGCGCGGCGGCGGGCACC
>JAGUZX010000084.1 GCA_020060545.1 Desulfovibrio sp.
CGCTGCGCGCCAGGCCCACCACCAGGACCGCCTTTCCCCGGATCTCGTCGATCAATGGATCATTTGCCTCCTGTCACCGCAGGTATATGTGCAATTTCGCGCCGCCGTTTTTTATAGGGCGGCGCATGCGCCGCTTGCGGGCGAGGCATCGCCTCGCTCCTACCGGTTGAGAGGTGAGAAGTGAGAAGTTAGACTTTTAGGATCGCAGTTCTACGAGTAGATCTACTTCTAACTTCTCGATCTTCTTATGGGGATCTCACTTCCCACTTCTCACCTCTCACATCTCTTAAAGCTGCCGCCAGAACTGGACCAGCCCGATCACGGCGAAGACAAAGGCCAGGCCCCAGAAAGCGGTTACCACCTGCCATTCGGACCAGCCTTTCAACTCAAAATGATGGTGCAGCGGGCTCATTAAAAAGAGCCGCTTCCCCGTCAACTGGAAGCTGATCACCTGGAGGATCACCGAAATTGTCTCCACGACAAAAATCGCGCCGGTGATCACCAGGGTCAGCTCGGTTTTCGTAAGAACGGCCACCGCCGCGAGAGCCCCCCCCAGGGCCAGCGAACCGACATCGCCCATAAAGATACGGGCCGGATGCAAATTATAGACCAGGAACCCGAAACAGCCCCCCACCAGCGCGCCGCAAAAGCGGGCAATCTCCGGCATCCCGAGCTGCGAGGCGATATAGAGAAACGCCAGCAGGGTGATGATCGCCGTTCCGGTGGCCAGCCCGTCGATCCCGTCGGTCAGGTTGACCGCGTTCGAAAACCCGATTATGAACAAAAATATGAAGAGCGGGTAGAACAGCTGCAAATCCAGGGCGGCGCCGGTAAAAGGGATCCCCACCACCGGATCGTATCGCCCCGACAGGGCCAGGAGGCCCGCGAAAACGGCGGCAATGACGAATTGCCCCAGCAGCTTGTTGCGCGCCTTCAACCCCAGGGAACGCGCTTTGGCGATCTTGGCGTAGTCGTCTAGCCACCCGATCAGGCCGTTGCCCAGGGTAACCAGGAGAACCGCCCCGAGCAGCGGTGACCAGCCTCCCCCCGGCCACAGCAGGGCGGCCGCCGTCGCCAGCAGGAAAACCACCCCGCCCGCGGTCGGCGTGCCGGCCTTGAAACGATGGCGGGTCGGGCCGTCGTCCCGCACCTGCTGCCCGAACTGGAGCCGCCGCAGCAGCTTGATCAAAAACGGGCAAACCACTACGCTGATGGCAAAAGCAACGAGCATAGTCAAAAAAAGGGCTTTCTGCACTTTCTCTTTCTCCCTCCGGCTGTTACAGCAGCGCCTGGACGATTGCCTCCATGCGCATGCCCCGGGAACCTTTGACCAGGATGTAGGTTCCCGCGTCCAAAGGCAGCCTTTTCAGGGCGGCCAGGGCCTGGGCGTGGTCGGTACAGGCTTCGGCCGCCAGGCCCTCCGCCGCGGCTGTTTCCGCTATCTTTTGGGCCAGCGGGCCCACGGTAATCAGGCAGCCGATCCGGCAGCGGGCGGCGAAGCGCCCCACATCGCGGTGCGCCGACGGGGCTTCCGGCCCCAGCTCCAGCATATCCCCCAGGACGGCCACCGTTTTCTCCCCGCCCAGGTCGCGGAGCACCTGCAGCGCCGCCTTGACAGAACTGGGATTGGCGTTATAACTGTCGTCGATAATCCTGACTCCCGCCCTGTTGGTCGAGATTTGAAGCCGGCCCGCGCTGATTTGGCTGGCCGCAAGCCCCGCCTGCATCCCGGCGGGGTCAATCTTAAGCAGGTAGCCCACGGCCAGAGCGGCCAGGGCGTTGCTCACGATGTGCCTGCCGGGCAGGGGCAGGTTGAAATCATATTCTTGTCCATCGGGGAAACGCACCCGGAAAAAGCTTTTTTCTCCCTGTAGAGAAAGCTTTAGGCCTCTAATCTCTCCATTGTCTAAACCATAATAATGCGCTTTTCCCGGGAAGCGTTTACCCATTTCCACCAGGCGGTGATCATCGCCGTTTAAAACGGCGGTGCCGCCCGCCCCGAGATAATCCAGCAGCTCGCCCTTGGCCCTGGCGATCGCTTCAATGCTGCCCAGCATCTCCAGGTGGGCCTCCCCAATATTGGTAATCACGCCGATCCCGGGTTGGGCGATCCGGGCCAGGGCCGCGATCTCCCCCGGCGCGCTCATGCCCATTTCCAGGACCGCCGCCTGGTGCTGCCGGTCCAGGGTCAGTATCGACAGGGGCAAACCGATTTCGTTGTTCAGGTTGCCCTCGGTTTTGAGGACGCTCAGCCGGCTGGAAAGGACGCCGGCGATAAAATCCTTGGTCGTCGTCTTGCCGTTGCTGCCCGTAACGCCGATTACCGGCAGGTCATAGCGCTTCCGGTAAACGGTAGCGGTCTCCTGCAGCGCCTTAAGCACATCCGCCACTTTGATCAACAGCGCGTGGGGCGGCAGGGCCGGGACCGGCTCCCGGGCGTAAAAAGCACCGGCGGCGCCGCTCGCAACAGCCTGGACGACATAACGGTGCCCGTCTTCGCGTGCGCCTTTGAGCGGGACAAAACAGTCGCCCGGCCTGATCCGGCGGGAATCAATAGCGAAGCCCGAAACGAGCCGCTCAGGATCTCCCTGGAGCAGCGTCCCGCGGCAGGCTTCCGCTATCTCCTTCCCTTTCATCGGCATGGACTCTTCTTCTCTCCCTTAACCCGTCCAGGATCAGCTCCCTGGCTACCTGGCGGTCGCTGAACGGGATGACCCGGTCCCGGTAAATTTGCTCCGCCTCGTGGCCCTTGCCGGCGATGAGGACCAGGTCGCCTTGCCCGGCCGCTTCCAGGGCCGCCTTGATCGCCTCTCTCCGGTCGAGGATGACCCGGTATCCGCCGGCGGGCCGGCAGAGCTTCAATCCCGGTTCGACCTCCCCGGCTATCTGCAGCGGGTCTTCGCCGCGGGGGTTGTCGTCCGTTAAAATCACCAGGTCGCTGTAGCGCCCGGCCACCTCTCCCATCAGAAAGCGCTTGGTGCGGTCGCGCTCACCGCCGCACCCGAACACGGTAATCACTTTACCGCCGGCGAGCTCCCGCGCCGTTTTAATCACGTTTTCCAGGCCGTCGGGCGTATGCGCGTAGTCGACCACCACGGTGTAATCCTGGCCCGCCTGCACCAGTTCAAAACGGCCGGGCACGCCCGGAAAACGGGCCAGCGCAGCGCCGATATCCTCCAGGGTCAACCCTTCGGCCAGGCCGGCGGAAACGGCGGCCAGGGCGTTGTAAACGTTGAACCGCCCCTTCAGTTTCAGGCTGAAGGCCCTGCTGCCGGCGAAAGAATCCACCTTGAACAAGAGCCCCCCCGGGCCGGTCTCAAGCTCCACGGCGCGCACATCGGCCCTGTTCAAAATCCCGTACGTTATTTTCTGGCCGGCGCACCACCGCTTGACAAACTCAAAGTTTGCTTCATCGGCGTTAAGGATCGCCACCGGCGGCCCCGGATGACCGCCGCCGCACCACCCCAGGCGGGCAAAGAGCTTGGTTTTTGCTTCCAGGTAGGCTTCAAAAGTCTGGTGATAGTCCAGGTGCTCGCCGGTAATATTGGTCAGGACCGCCGCGGTAAAGCGGCACCCCATCACCCGGTCCTGGTCCAGGGCATGGGACGATACCTCCATGGTGACATGCCTCGCCCCCGCTTCCGCCATCCGGGCCATCAGCTCCTGCAGATCGCACGCCTCCGGGGTGGTGGCCGGCGCCGGAAGGTCAACTGCGCCGATCCGGCAGCCCACGGTGCCCAGCAGCCCCGTGATCTCCCCCCGGTCCCGGAAGAGGGCGTCGATCAGGTGCGCGGTGGTGGTTTTACCGTTGGTTCCCGTCACCCCGATCAACCGGAAACGGCGGGATGGATGGCGGTAAAAGCGGTCCGACAGCAGCGCCATGGCCTGCCGCACATCGGGGACCCTTACCAGCGGCACCCCTTTGAGGGGGCACTCGGTTCCGGCGACTACCGCCAGCGCCCCGCGCCCAAACGCTTCCCGGGCATACCGCCAACCCTCGCTGCGCCTCCCGGAGAGGGAAAAGAACAGGTTTCCCGGCTTGACCCGGCCGCTGTGGTAGGCCAGGCCGGTTACATCCCCTTCAGCCCCTCCTTCCACACTTTTAATCAGCAGCGGCTGCAAGAGCCGGTGCAGGGGCATCGCTTTCATGCCGATCTCTCCCGGGTTGATCACTTGCCGAGCAGGAAGTCCTCAGCAGTTTATCATATTCCCGGCAGAGGCGGTCTGTGTCTTGAAGCTTATCTCTCCAGCTCCAGGGGGGAGCTGAAGTAGACTTTAATCAGGTCGCCCCTCTGGACGGGGGTGCCCGCCGCCGGCTCCTGGCCGACGGCCACCCCTGAACCTTCGGCGGCCAGGTGCAGGCCCAGCCAGTTCAGGACATCGCCTACTTCACGGGCGGTAAAACCGCGCAGGTCGGGCAGCCCGATCGCGCCTCCCGGCAAGGCCTTGCTGTCGCCCAGGTAAACCACGATCTGGGTTTGCTGCGGCACTTTGGCCCCGGCTTTCGGAGTCTGGTTAACAATATATTGCCCTTCTCCCACCAATCTTAGTAACAACCCCTGCGTATCGAGGAGCGCCGCGGCCTCGTTCACGGTCAGCTCAAAGAGTTCGGGGACCTCCACCAGCCTCGCCTCCGGCAGGGGCGGCCGTTCCGACGGGGCGATCTGCAGGTAATTTAAAACATCCACCATGATCCGCCTGGAAATGGGGGCGGCGATCTGCGAGCCCCACTGGGCGCCGCGGGTGGCCCCGTCCACGGCCACGTAGATGATCACCTGGGGGTCGCCGATCGGGACAAAACCGATAAAAGAGACGATGTATTCCCCGCCGATATAGGTCCCGCCGGGGCCCACCTTCTGGGCCGTCCCCGTTTTCCCGGCGATGCGGTAACCCTCAATCCCGGCGTTAATCCCGCTCCCTTTCAGGACCACGTTTTCCATAATCCAGGTGATCTTTTGCGATGTTTCCCGGGAAATGACCTGGCGCACCACTTCCGGCTTCCGTTCATAAACGACGCTGCCGTCGCTGTCCCTGATTTCCCGCACCAGGTAAGGCTTCATCAGGTAGCCGCCGTTGGCCATGGCCGAAACCGCCATCACCTGCTGCAAGGGGGTCACCGACACGCCCTGGCCGAAGGAGCTGGTGGCAAGCTCCAGGGGGCCGACCTGGCTCAGGTTGAAAACCAACCCGGCGCTTTCGCCGGGATAGTCGAGGCCGGTCTTTTGCCCGTAGCCGAAGGCGTTGATATATTGAAAAAGTTTCTCTTTGCCCAGGCGCTGGCCCAGGTTGATAAAAGCCGGGTTGCACGAGCTTTCCACCGCCAGGAGGTAGCTGATGCTCCCGTGCCCCCGTCCCGCGGTCCAGCAGCCGATATTGTGCCCGGCGACGCTGGCGTAACCGGTGCAGAAGAAATATTCGTTTTCGTTGTAAAGCCCTTCTTCGATCGACGCCGCCAGGGTCGTCATTTTAAAGGTGGAGCCCGGCTCAAACGACTGCGTCGCCGGCGCCAGGGGCCAATATTTCTCGTCGAAATCGCCGTAACGCAGCGGGTCGAAATCGGGCTTGGCCGCCGCGGCCAGGATGGCCCCGGTGCGGGGATCCGCCACGATCACCATGGCCTGCCTGGGCTGGAATTCGAGCATCGCCCGGGCCAGCTCCCGCTCCACGATATACTGGATCGTCTCATCGACGGTGAGGTATAAGTTCATGCCGTCCTTGGGGAGCACATATCGCCTGACTTCATGGGGGATTTGCCGCCCCCTGGCGTCGGAAGGGAAAAGAATCCGGCCTTCCCTCCCTTTAAGATAATCTTCATAGTATACTTCCACCCCCGCCCAGGCCTGGTCCATGCCGACAAAGCCGAGGATTTGCGAGGCCAGGGTGCCGTTCGGGTAATACCGCTTCCCTTCGGTCGTAAAAACGATGCCGGGCAGCTCCAGGTTCCGGACCGCCTGGGACACCTCCGGCTCGACTTTGCGCTTGAGATAGATCGAGTGGCGGTGCATGGTCACCAGACGGTAAAGCTCGTCGGCGCTCATCTCCAGCAGCGGCGCAAGAAGCTCGGCGGTCAGCCGGGGGTCTTCAATCCGGGGCGGGAGGGCCACCACCGTCTCCACTGTGTTGCTCCCCGCCAGGAGCCTGCCGTGCCGGTCATATATCGAACCCCGCGGCGAGCGGGTGGGGATGCTGCGGTTCCACTGATCCCAGGCCTGGTCGTAAAGCTCGTCGGCGCGCACAATCTGGATCCAGGCCAGCCGGCCGACCAGGGAGAGCGTAAAAGCGATGATGAAAAAAAACATCGCCAGCAGCTTTTTGCGCACGGCTACCTGGGATACAGAAAGATCGCCCAAGGTGTTCACTCCTTCGGTTTTGCACCGTTTTCACGGCTGGAGCTGGCCGTCAGGATCTTAAGCTGATCGCTTTCGGGTTCCCGCATCCCCAGTTCAGAACGGGCCAAAAGCTCGATTCTGGCCAAAGAACCAAGCCGGGCCGCTTCAAGCTCCAGGTGGCGATAATCGTCTCTCAATGCGGCCAGCCTGGCTTCGGCGCGGCCTAACCGGTACTGCAGGGCAACCATGGATGAATACTGGCCGATAATCGCCAGGCCCAACAGAAAACAGCTGAACAGGAGCAAAACCAGCACCCCCTTCTTGCCGGGGGCGAAGGTACGGGCCCGGGCTCTCGGCGCAGGCGCTGCGATCCGTCCCGGAGGGAGCGGCTGCCGTTCTCTTAACGCTGCATTACCGGCTTGTAACACATTTATGCACCTGCCTTTTCCTTTAGAACGCCCTTAAACTTCGCCGCCCGCAGGCGGGCGCTGCGCGAGCGCGGGTTGCGGTTGATTTCCGCCGCCGCGGGCCTGACCGCTTTTGCCGTTAACAGCTCCAGTTCGCCTTCGCCCCCGCAGGAGCAGGGGATGGCGGGGGGGCAGTTGCAGCGGCGGGATTGCTCTTTTAAAAATCGCTTCACGATCCGGTCTTCCAGGGAATGATAGGCGATCACGCAGAGGCGCCCCTCCGGGAGAAGGCAGCGGGCCGCCTGGGGCAGGACCGAGGCGATATTTTCGAGTTCCCGGTTCACGGCGATCCGCAAGGCCTGGAAGGTACGCCGGGCCGGGTGCCCTCCTTTGCGGCGGCTCGCCGCCGGCACCGCCTCCTTGATGATCTCCACCAGCTGCCCGGCGGTTTGCACCGGGCCGTTCTTTTCCCGAAACGAGACGATCCCGGAGGCGATCCGCCCGGCCCAGCGCTCCTCACCAAAGCGGTAGATTAACCGCGCCAGTTCGCCCGCGGGAAGGGAATTGACCAGGTCCGCGGCCCGGAGCGGCAGGCGGCGATCCATGCGCATGTCCAGCGCTTCCTCCCGGTGAAAAGAGAAGCCCCGTGCCGCGTCCATTACCTGCAGGGTCGAGACGCCGAGGTCCAGCAAGATGCCGTCCACCCGGGGGCAGTCAAGCTCCGCCAGGACAGACTCCAGCTCGGTGTAGCTGCGGTGCACCAGCTCGACCCGGCAGGCGAACTCCGCCAGGCGGGCGGCAGCCCGCTGCAGGGCGGCTTCGTCCCAATCGATCCCGATCAGCCTGCCGGCGGGGCTCAGGCGGCGGCAGATCGCCGCGGCGTGGCCTCCGTCGCCCAGGGTGGCGTCCACGTAGACACCGCCGCCGCGGCAGTCGAGGTAGCGGACAACTTCTCCCGGCATGACCGGAATGTGCAGCTCGTGCATCGTATCGCTCATAACCCGTCCCCGTGCAAATCGTCAAAGTCAAATAACTTCTCGGCCGCCTGCTCAAAATTCAGGTTTGTATTGCTGGTATATTGTTTCCAGCCCTGCTCGCTCCATACTTCCACGCGGTTGGAAACCCCGATAATCATCACTTCTTTTTCAATCCCGGCATACTCGCGCAAGTTCAGCGGGATTAAGATCCGGCCCTGCTTGTCCGCCTCGACCTCGGCCGCCCCGGAAAAAAAGAGGCGGGTAAAGGCGCGGGCATCGCTCCTGGTAAAGGGCAGTTTTTTCAGTTTTTGTTCGAGGCGAGCCCACTCGGCCTGGGGGTAGATAAAAAGGCACTGGTCAAGCCCGCGGGTAATGATAAAGTTCTCCCCCAGCCCCTCCCTCAGCCGGGCCGGAATGATCACCCGCCCTTTTTCATCCAGGGTATGCTGAAATTCACCCTTGAACACCTGTTCGCCCCCGTCACGGCCGTTTTTAACCACTTTGCTCCACTATCCACCACTTTGACTATCAATTCGCCCCCCTTTTAATATTTCCTGCTTGTGTATACCCCAAAAATAAAAAAAAAGAGGAAAAATTTTTCGTTTTCCCTCCATATGCTGACATAGCTGACATATTATTGCAAAATTTTTTGTATTAACTTCGGTTTTTATGTTGATCCGGCTCTTTTTATCGCCGGGCGGCTCCCGCTAATCCGCCAGGTTGGGCCGCAGTTCGCTGCTCGGATACAAGATCTGCGGGGGTCCCGGCAGGGGTAATCGACAGCTTCCGCAAGATCGCAATGGAAGCCGGAATGCCGGGGCAGCTGCCCGCTAGCGCCGCAGCAGTTCCAGAAAAGCCGTCGCCATTCCAAAGTAGATCAGCAGGCCGGTGACGTCCTTGATCGTCGTGACAAACGGGCCCGCCGTGATCGCCGGATCGATTTTGACCTTGCTGCAGAGCAGCGGCACCAGCGTCCCGATTACCGCCGCCAGGCTGACCGTGAAGATCATCGAAATGCCCACCACCAGCCCCAGGATGGGGTCGCCCTGCCAGAGCCAGGCGGCCAGCAGGATCAGGGTGCCGAAGATGGCGCCCATGATCAGGCCGATCCGGACTTCTTTGAAGAAGTAACGCCACACCGCCGCGGGGCCGATCTCCCCGGTGGCGATGCCGCGCACAAAAATAGTCGAAGATTGAGTGCCCACGTTGCCGCCCATGTCCATGATCACCGGAATGAAAGCGGCCAGGACGATCACCGCCTCCAGGGTGCTTTCAAAAACCCCGATCACGCTCCCGGCGAGGATGCCGCCAATCATGCTGATCAGAAGCCAGGGCGCGCGGCGCCTGACCACCCTCCAGACGCCGGCCTCCATCAGCTCGACCCCTTCAACCTCGCCGGCCCCGGCCAGCCGGTAGATATCCTCGGTGGCCTCCTGTTCCAGGACGTCCAAAATATCGTCCACGGTCACGATGCCCAGGAGCCGCTCCCGGTCATCGACCACGGGGACCGCCAGGAGATCGTACTTGGAGACAATCCGGGCCACCTCTTCCTGGTCGAGCGCGGCTTTGACGCTGATCACATTGCGGCGCATGATATTTTTTAGGATTGTGCCGCCGGGGGAGGCGATCAGGTCGCGCAGGGAAAGGACCCCGGTTAAACGGTTTTCCCCGTCAACGATATAGACATAGTAAATGGTCTCGGCTTCCGGAGCGGTTTCCCTGAGCCGGACAATCGCTTCCTCGACGGGAATGTCGGCGGGAAGAGAAATATATGCGGTGGTCATGATCCCGCCGGCGCTCTCCTCGGGATACTGCAGCAGGCCGCTGAATTCCGCCGCTTCTTCGTCCACCAGCTGCAGCAGGGCGCGGGTTTCCGGGGGAGAGAGCTCTCCCAGCAGGTCCACGGCGTCGTCGGAAGCCATTTCTTTCAGGATCGCGGAGGCCCGCTCGCCGCTCAATAGGCGGAAGAGGGCGACCTGGTCGAACTGCTCCATCTCCTGGATCAGGCCGGCCGCTTCCCCGGGGGGCAGAAGGCTGAACAGCTCCGCCTTCTGGGCGTCGTCCAGATCCTCCAGCAGCCCCAGGATATCTCCCGGGTGGGTGCCCGCTTGCAATTCCCGGCTTACCTGTTCGACAACCCGGCGCACAGCCAAACGATCATCTCCTTGCATTACGGCGCGGCCGGATCGCAGCCGGATCGCAGCCGGCATAAACTAAAAACCCCGCCATGCCGTGGACCGCCGTTTTGAACTGTTCCCCCTAAAGGTGGGTGCCCTCTTAACTGCTTTACAGGTCCTCTCGGCGGAGGCTTCTGCGCCACAGCTAAAGGCAGGCTCCCATATGATCAGTGTTAGCTCAAAACTTTATCGGTGAACACGAACACAGCAGGGCCTTGCTTGCACCAAAATAATAACATAAAAAACGGCAAAGAGCAAGTTGCGGAAAACGAAACGCGGGTAAAGAAACTCCGAATATGACCAGAAAACTAAGGCTGCAAACGCCGATCGCGGTTCAGATCCATCAAACCGGTCATATAATGAACCAGACGATAAACCGCTACCGGCCCGGCTAGCTCCGCCGTCCGGGGAAAGGAGGTAATGGCGTGCTAGACCATCCGCTCGGCATCCTGGTGATCCTGGCGATTATGGCCGAGTTTCTCACCGAAACCCTGAAGCGAAACATCCCCTTCGCCGACCGCATGCCCGGCCATTGGATCGCCGCGGCCGCAGGCGTGCTTTTGTGTTATTTTACGGACACCGGGCTGCTGGAACTGACCGGCGGTTTCAGCCGGAGCCCTTATTTCGACTATTTTGTCACCGGTCTTATTATCTCCCGCGGCTCGGGAGTCATGCATGATTTGATCGAAGCGCTGAAAGGGTTCACCCGGCGTTTATCCGCCCGGGTTTGACCCCGATCGACAACTCGTCAAGCTGCGCCGGCGTGACGGGGGCCGGCGCCCCGGTCAGCAGGCAGCTTGCCCCGGCCGTCTTGGGAAAGGCGATCACCTGCCGGATCGACTCGTCGCCGGTCAAGAGGGCGACGATCCGATCCAGGCCCAGGGCGATGCCGCCGTGCGGGGGCGCGCCGAATTCAAGCGCCTCCAGCAGGAAGCCAAATTTTTCCCGGCTTTCTTCCCCGGACAAGCCCAGCAGGGCGAAGATCGCGGCCTGCATCTCCGTGCGGTGGATCCGGTTGCTGCCCCCGCCGATTTCGACCCCGTTCAACACCAGGTCGTAGGCCTGGGCCCGCACCGCCAGCGGATCGCTCTCCAGCAAGGGCAGGTCCGCCTCCAGCGGGGCGGTAAAGGGGTGGTGGCGGGAATCGTAACGTTTTTCTTCCGGGTTGTATTCGAGCAGGGGAAAATCGACAACCCACAGGAAATGCGGCGCAGCGGCGGCCAGATCCGGCGGGGCCAGGCGCAGCCGCAGCTGGCCCAGCACCTGGCAGCACTTCTCCCACCGGTCGGCGACGAAAAGAAGCAGGTCCCCGGGTGCGGCCTGCAACCTTTGGGCCAGGCGGTCA
>JAGUZX010000120.1 GCA_020060545.1 Desulfovibrio sp.
CCCGCTCCTTTGGCCGCCCCGGCGCCTCTGCGGCGGCGCCGGGCTCCGGCCGCGCGCCTTGCTCCCGGCGCTGCTGGAAAGACTGGAAGTCGCCGTCAAAGATGCTGCAGGCGCCTCCGCCGAGCTCCAGGACGCGGTTGGCGGCGATATTGTTTAAAAAGTAGCGGTCGTGGGAAACGACGATTAAAGTCCCCGGATACGAGGCCAGGGCGGCCTCCAGCTCTTCCAGCGCGGGCAGGTCCAGATGGCTGGTCGGCTCGTCCATGAGTAAGCAGTTGCCGCTGCCCAGGGCCAGGCGGGCCAAGGCCAGGCGGCTCTTCTCGCCGCCGCTTAAATCCTTCACTTTCTTGAACACGTCGTCGCCCCGGAAAAGGTAGCGCCCGAGGTGGTTGCGCGCCTGCTTCAGGTCGAGGCCGGTGGCGGCGGTTATCTCCTCCAGCACGGCATTTTCGGGGTTCAGCAGCTCCTGCTCCTGGGCAAAGTAGGTTACTTTTACCGCGGGACCCAGGCGGATCTCGCCCCGGTCGGGCCGCTCCTGGCCGGCGATCAGCTTGAGCAGGGTGGATTTGCCGGCCCCGTTGGGGCCGACCAGGGCGACCCGGTCACCCCAGTATATTTCCAGGGAAAAGTCGCGCAAGAGTGTCTTAACCCCGTATGATTTGGTCACGGCATCGCAAACCAAAACCTTGCGCCCGCTGCGGCCGGTGAAGCCAAACCCCGGGCGGAATGTTTTCTCCCTGGCCGGATGTTCGACCGGCTCCATCTTCGCCAGCCGTTTCTCCCGGCTGCGCGCCTGGCGTTTGGAGCGCTCGTCAGCCTTGGATTCCCGGATCAGCGTTTCTTCGCGGGAAACCAGGGTTTGCCTTTGTCGGCAAGCCCGTTCCAGGCCGGCCCTTTCCTGTTGGTATCGGGCCAGGTAAGCGCTGTAATTGCCGCTGTAACTTTTAAGCTTTCCCCCCGAGAGCGCGAAAATCCGGTTTGTCACCCGGTCCAAGAAGAAGCGGTCATGGGAAACTACCAGCAAGGCGCGAGGCCATTCCCGGAGGTAGCGTTCCAGCCACTCCAGCGCCTCCAGGTCCAGAAAATTGGTCGGCTCGTCCAGCAGCAGCAGATCCGGCTCCTGCAGGAGCAGCGCCGCCAGCAGGGCCCTGGTCTTTTCGCCGCCGCTAAACCGGTCCAGCCGGCGCTCCAGGTCTGCAGGCGCAAAGCCGAGGCCCCGGGCAACCGCGAGGATGCGGTTTTCGGCCCAGTAGCCTCCTTCATCCTCGAACCTGCTTGTCAAGGCGCCGTAACGCTCCAGGAGGCGGTTCAGGCCGCCGTTCTCTTCCCGCGCCGAAGCGGCGATTTCCTGCTCCAGGGAAGCAATCTCCTGTTTGACTTGCAGCAGGCCGCGCAGCGGCTCTTCCAGGCAGCTCCGGAGGGAGCCGGCGCCGACCCGGTTCAGCCCCTGGGGCAGGTAGCCGGTCCGGGTGCCGCGGGAAATATTGGCGGTTCCTGAATCCGCATCCAGCTCCCCGGCGATGATCTTGACCAGGGTGGTCTTGCCGGAGCCATTGGGGCCGATCAACCCCGCCTTCTCCCCGTGCTGCAGCTGCAGTGATACCCCTTGCAGCACGCTCCGGGCGCCGTATCCCTTGCTGATATTGGACAGCGTCAATAAAGCCATTTTTCCCTCTCGGAACGTAAAAATAGAAATCCAGTCAAAACTCCGGCCTTAATTATATTCGTGATCCGGAATCCCGTCAAAAAACTCTGCCATAGTTGGCAAAACCGGGGGGGGTAGCCTGGCACCGTATGAACCGAAAAGTTCATTTGGTGCCTGGCACCAAAATGAACTAAATCTTGCCCGATGCATCGCCGGAGGAGATTAAGGCATACCTGGTCCCCAGCGGCCCGAACAGCTCGCATACGGATACCGCGGCCAGTTCGATCGTTACGATGGTTGGGGCCAGTTCGGGAAAGCGGGCTTGCACCAGCATCAGCAAGCCGATAGTCAAACCGGCCTTGGAATGCATCGAAAAGCCGACATATTTACGCACGGTTCGCTCCGCTTTGGACAGCAGCGCTCCCAGGTAGGTCCCTGATAACAAACCGATTCCCCGCACCACGATATAGGCGGCGGCCCAGATCCAGTTTTCCCGCAGCATCTCCAACTGGAGGCTCGCCCCGGCCATGACAAAAAAGACCAGAATGACCGGCATTTCAATATCCTCCAGGAAGCTCAGCTCCTCCGGCCGGACATAGAGATTGGCGACGCAAAAACCGCAGGCCATGTTCGCCAGCAAGGGGGACAGGCCCAAAGCATGGGCGAGGCCGCTGTTGATTAAAATCACCGCCACCAGTACGGCCACTTTGTGGTTTCGATTGAGCAGGCGGGGTAAAGCCAGGGTCAAAAGCAGGCCGGCAACCCCGCCCAGGAGGGCCGATTTAATCACTTCGAACAAGGGGATTCCAATACTCGCGAGGCTAAAGGATGCTCCCGTGACGAGCAACGCCGCCGCGGCTGAAACAACACCGAAAAGAATAATACAACCGGCGTTCTGCAAGGCCACGATCCCCATCAAGGTGTTAGTAAATCGCCCGCGGGCGCCGTATTCTCTGATTACCGCAACCTGCGAAGCCGGCGCGGTGGCGGTGGACAGCGCCCCCAGCAGCAGTGCGGCAGCCGGCGGCAGCGCCAAAATGAAGTGCATCGTTAAAAATACAATCAAAAATGTAACCCCCACCTGAGCCGCCGCAATACCGGCAATTTCCTTTCCCAGGTGCCTAATTTTTTTAATCTCCAGGCCGCCGCCGATGACAAGGGCAATCATCCCGAGACCCAGAATTTTAACCGGTTCCAGCGCGTGGCTCAGATCGAACGTAACCATGTTGGCGACAGAAGGCCCGAGGACTACTCCTGCAACCACATACCCGACCACCATGGGCATCTTTAAGCGGCGAAAAATGCGGCCGATCGCATAACCTGTCAATATAATGACTCCGAGGTAAAGGGTTTGAGTGTAAGCATCCATGCGCAGAACTCCCGTCGTTTAATTATGCTCGCTCTGATAAAGACCGATTACATCAAGAAGGGTGATTGTAAACATAATTCCGATGCCGGGCCTGGACATATCCCCCAAAATTTCATTAATTGCGGCCAACGCTCTGTCTTTTTTTTCCTTTGATTCAATCACGGAAAAAATGGTTTTATTGTGGGGGCGGCTGTGCTGAAAGAGAGCCTGCAGCCCCGTCAAAAGGGACTCCGGCACAGACTCTGAAAGGGCGCGTCCCATTCCGGTCGAATCAAGGATGGTGGCGCCGGGCACTCCCACCCGGGACAGGTTTTCCAGGACCTTCTCCAGCAGCTCAACCTTGTTTAACACAAGCACAATCAAGTACATGTTCAATCACCTCCTTTGACCAAACTCTAGTACGAATATTAGCAATTATCTAGACTTAAACACCATTATAAAACTCCGAACTTAAGTGCCTGGCACCTGAGTTCATTTTTTCATGATCATGGCTTCGCCCTCGATTACTACAGTCCCGTCCTGCTTGGACACTTCCGTTTTCAGCTTTAAGATATGCTTTTTTTCGATCTTTTCAATTACTTTAATCGCGGCGGTGAGGGTGTCGCCGAAAAAGACGGGGGCGGTAAATTTGAGGTTTTGGCTTAAGTAGATACTGCCGGGAAGAAACGCAGCGATTGCTCCCGAAATCAGGCTTGCGGAGAGCATGCCGTGCACGACCCGCTGTTTGAAGCGGCCGGCGGCGGCAATTTCTTTATCCACATGGAGCGGGTTAAAATCCATCGTGATCCCGGCAAACCCGTAGACATCGGCCTCCGAGATGGTTTTGCGCAACTCGGCGGTATCACCTACCTTGACGTTTTCAAAAGGCACATCTTTCAGCAAAACCTGACCTCCTAACTTTTTTTAAGGAAACCTTCTCTTCGGCCGTGGTACCTGCCGCCGCGCCACAACAGGCACCATGGCATAGAGTTCTACCCGTTAACTTAGATGCACTCGACCACCCGCAGCTTAAGGCAGAAGGCGGTAGAGTTTCCCCGCGAGCCACCTGACCCGCTCAATCCTTTTGGAGGCAGGCGGGATCACCGGCCGGGCGCCGCGGATCATTTCAAACCAGGCTTCCGGTTTCGGTGATTTAAGAATGCCCTCCAGGCAAAAGACCGCCAAGTCGGCGATCCCGGCGGCAAGCCCCGCCTCGATATCCGGCAGCATCTCCGCCGGTTCCCGGTAGTACGGCTCGTCTCCCAATTTGCCGGTTCCAGTCAGCCCGACGGAAAGGGCGGCCCGCTCGCCGAAATGCCGCTTCATGCTCAGGCAGAGCAGGTAGAGGTAATAAGGGGCGTCCTTCGGCCTGATCAGGCCCTTCGAAAAACCGGCAAAGAGAGAATTGTACTGCATTACCGAAACGACATCCCATGCCACGGGCGTAACGGGAGTTTCCAGGTAGTCCTGGATCTTGACCGCGCCGCGCTTCAAGTCAAGCTCCAGGAACGGCAGCACCGGGACCAGGGTGCGGCAGTTTTGACTCCGCAGATAATCCTGCAGCGCCCGGTAAATCCCGGCCGCCTCCTCAAAACGCGCCTGATCCCGGTTTGACCGGTAGAGGCGCAGGGCAGTAAAGGCTTTTTTCAGCCCTTTCGCGGCGCCGATTTCCCGCCACTGGTAGAACGGGGTCTCCAGGTCGACGGCCAGCCAGGGCAGATGAACCCTTTTCTCCCTGGTCCATGTCAATATTTCATAGACATATGAAGAAAATTCAAGCGCGTTTCTTTCATTGGGCCAGTAGCCCAAAGCGTCGCTTAAGGTCGGCCATAAGGCCGGTTCCAACCCGGCGGCGCCGTAAGTGTGTAAAAAGCCGGCATAACCGCCGCCCAGCTTCCCATGGGGGACAGCCAGGCAGGGATGAACCCGGTAACGCTTCAACAGCCTGACCACCGCCGGAGCGCAAACTTCCTCCGGGGTCATAAACTCGGCCCAGACTCTCAGTTTCACTCGATTACCCCTTTCACTTCCGGAAGGCTCCCGCGCCAAGCTGTACCAAGGGTGTTCGTGCCTTGGACAGAAAAAAGGCAATCTACTTATTCGTGAAAAGATTAATTTATCCTGTTTTATGATCAAGGGCGGGAAGCGGCGGGCGTCGCATGCGCCGCCCGCCGCAACAGAAAAAGGCATTCGCGTTTTGTACAAGGGGCGATGCCCGTCTCACCCGCGGGCGCACTCCCGCACCCGGCTTATCGAGTGCGGGAGACCCTAGGCATTCAGGCCTGGAATGGCCAGGACCGCTTCTTTGAGACGGGCCAGTTTCTCCTGTGCGGCCGGGCCGGTGGAGGCGCTGACCGAAAAGTAGATTTTCACTTTCGGCTCGGTCCCCGACGGGCGTACGCAAAACCAGGAACCGTCCTCCAGCTTGTAGTAAAGCACCGGTGAGCGGGGCAGGGTGAGATCGTATTCCCGGCCGCCGAGCAGGTCCCAGGCCTTGCGGCGGTGGTAATCGCGCCTTTCCGCCACCCTCACCCCGTTGATCGCGGCGGGGATTTCGTGGAAGCCCCTTAAGAAGCCGTCCGCCTCGGCCACGTCTTTCAGCTCCAGCGAGGCGAGGTCTTCCCGGAAATAGCCGTGCCGCCGCGAAAGGTCCTCCAGGACCTGGAGCAGGTTCCGGCCTCTTTCCTTGTAATAGGCGGCCATCTCCGCCACCAGGAAAGCGGCGCCGACGGCGTCCTTGTCGCGGGCGAAAGTCCCGGCCAGGTAGCCGTAGCTTTCTTCATAACCGAAGATAAAGCGGCGCGCGCCGCTCTCCTCGAACTCCTTGATCTTCTCCCCGATAAACTTAAATCCGGTCAGCGTCTCCACCGTTTCCACCCCGTAGGATGCGGCCACCTTCCGCCCGAGATCCCCGGTGACGATTGTTTTTACCATCACCCCGCCGGGGGGAATCGCTTCCCGCTCCGCCAGCCGCCCCAGGATATACTCCAGCAGCAACGCGCCGACCTGGTTACCGGTAAGGTGGGTGTAGCCGCCGCGCCCGTCGGCCACGGCGCAGCCGACCCGGTCGC
>JAGUZX010000058.1 GCA_020060545.1 Desulfovibrio sp.
ATTTTCACGGCGGCGCGGTGCTCTACCTGCGGGAGGCGGTTCTCAAGGCGGGCAACTGGAACCCGGCGCTGCGCCATTATGAAGAGATCGAGCTTTACAGCCGCATCATGGCGGCGGGGTGGCATCTCCGGGCCCTGGATCTGCCGATGGCCGACCATCATACCCCGGCGCTGACTTGGGGCCAAAAACTGCGTCTTTCCCTGCTGCCCAAGCGGTGGGGAGGCGGGCAGTACGGTTTCGGACAGATTATCGCCGCGCGACTGAAACAGGGGAGCCTGGGATCTTTTATTCGCTATTTCCCGTACCCGTTTGTGGTTATGCTGGCGCTGCTTCTTTCGATACCCGGGTGTTTGCTGTGGAAACCGGCGCCCCTTTTTTTGAACCTGGCGGCGCTGCTCTGGATTACCTGTAAAAAAAAGTGGTATCTTTACCTCGTCTACCTGGGGATGTTGATCCAGGCCCCGGAAGGGATCGTTTCTTACCGGCCATTTATACCGTCGTACCGCTTGGCCCGGCCGCCACACGTTGAAGCGCTCCCGGAAGGAACCGGGAACATTGATTATAGGAAAGAGGAGGGCAACCAAAATGGATTTAATGAAGCTGGTCGAAATTTGGGAGGCGATAGCCGCCTCCCGTAGGGCGGTTTTACTGATCACCCTGGCTACGGTCGCCGCCGTTATACCGCTGGCTTACTGCCTCATCCCCGAACGCTACCAGGTAAAAACCGAAATGGTGATCCCCTATACGAAATCGATCGATCTGACGCTGCTGAACCTGGCCATCAAAGGCGAGATCCTGGAAAAGGTTTATCAGCAAACGGGGCTCCGGGAAACAGGTTTAAGCTTGTGGAAAGTAGAGCGGGATCTGGCGATCATGTACGACAGTGAAAAAAAACAGCATCACTTCTACTTTGTCGGAAATAACGCCGGGCGGGCGGTGGAATTTATCAACCGCCTTAACCTGGAAACCCTGGCCTATGCCAGGGATCTTTTGATCGCCAACCTCGAGGAGCAGATCGAGGAATCAAGGCGGAGAATAGTGGAAATCGAAGCCATTATGGACGACGATTTTTTTGCCGCGCATTACGAAACCCTGTTCGCCAAATGGAGGGAGCTCCTGCAGCTTCAGGCCGGCTCCAACATTTATGTTTTGGTGGACTTTGACTCCGAGCTTAAAGAACTTTACCTGGAAAAAAAGAGCCTCCAGGGCACGGTTGATCAATTACTCAAAGCCATCGAGTCCTACCGGGCGCTTACGGACGAGGATTTCGCGGCTTATTTTAAACCGGCTTACCGGCCCGATTACCGGATGCCCCCGCGACCCCTGTTTGTCTCCATCCTGGCCGTTCCTTTCGGCCTCCTGCTGGGTGTTTCGTGGGCGATCGCCAGGCGCTACGGCGCAGTTTACCTGATCGGGAGAGGAAAGGCAGCCGGGCGTTGAAGAAGGTGTTGCGGGCGCAATGTAGAACGTTTTACCGTAAACGCCAAACGCCGGCGCAACGCCGCAGTTGCCGCCGCGCCGCATTGGGAGGTGCCGGTAGAGCGCCCGGATGCCCGGCCGCTTCGCCCCGGCTGTGGGAATAAGGCATTGCCAGATATGCCAGCTAAGAAGGTGGGATAAAATGCTGCTTTCCGGCAGAAAAAGGTTGATCGCCGCCGGTGCGGCGCTATTGCTGCTGGTTGGACTGGGAGCGGTAATCTTGGTTACATATTACCAGCTTAAGGATCCCGGTAAAATCCTTTTGGACGGGCGCCCCGCGTTCGGGATGAACGTAAATATCCGCGACGAATTCCCCAGGGATATCGTCAATATTGCTTTTTTGGGTTTCGACCGCGACCAATTCCGGGAAGAATACGCCTATCTTTTCCTGAGTGACGTGATTATTCTACTTTCCATCGATTTTGCCGAAGAAACGGTCAAGTTGGTCTATGTTCCCAGGGATGCGTATGTCCCGATCTACAACAGCAGGGCGAAGGACAAAGCCAGCCACGCTTATTACTACGGCTACCATTACGGAGAGGGAGATCCGGACGAGGCCGGCCTTTTCTATGTGCTCGAGACGGTGAGCCACCTGCTGGGGGATATACCGATCCATTACTACGTTTCGATCTGCATGGATGGAGTCGTCCAGCTGGTCGATGCCATGGGCGGGGTTCATTTTGAATTGGAAGAAAGGCTCTACGACCACGCGGGGAATGTTTTATTTTGGGAAGGGCCGCAGCAGCTTGACGGTATGGGTTTTCTGATGTACGTGCGTTACCGGGATCCGGCGACCGGGCAGGACCTGGGGCGGATCGAGAGACAGAAGGATCTGCTGATGGCCGCTTTCCAGTACTTTAAGAGCCATGACCGCTTCAGGGCCATACCCGACACCTACCGCTTTTACAAGGAACACGTGGACACCAACCTGTCTTATAAGCAGATTGTAGCTCTGGCCCTTTACGCCAGGAACTTTGCCGCCAATGAGCAGACTGTGAAATTTTACACCTTGCCGGGGACCGCCCAGATGAGTGACGGGATTAGCTACCTCTCTCTGGACCAGTCTGAACGGGTCAGGCTGATTAAAGAGATCTTCGGCATTAATGCGACGCTCTGGCCGACGGATATTCTCCGCGATACCCCGCCGGCGCAGCCCGTGCAGTTCCAATACGAACTGCAGGAAGGCGGAGGCGAAAGTCCGGCGGTACTGATTTACTGGGTGCCGGGAGACAATAAAAAGGTTTATTACCGGCTTTACCGCTGGTCTGATGAAGAGAAAGAGGAACGGCTGCTGACCGGGGAGCAGTTTACGGAAACCAGTTACCTCGATCTGGATCTCGATTTTGATCGGACTTACTACTATCGCCTGGAGATTACTCACTACAGCGCTTCCAGCCAGCCGGTAATCCTGATTGTGCACATTCCTCTTCCGGAGGAATAACAGGCGCCGGTCAAGGAAATAACAATTGAACCGGGTATGGCGGCCGGCGCATCCATACCGGTAGCTCATCTGAAGGAGACTAAGAAGATGTGTGGTCTGGCGGGAGCCCTCGCTTTTAAAAACAGCAGCTTTGCCGTTACCGAGCCGTTTATCAATCTCATGCGTGACGCGATGTCACACCGGGGGCCCGACGGGGCGGACACCTGGATCTCCGAAGACGGCCGGATCGGGTTGGGGCACCGGCGCCTGTCGATCATCGATCTTTCAGACGCGGCCACCCAGCCGATGAGCAATGAAGACGGAAGTTTGTGGGTCGTGTTTAACGGAGAGATCTACAATCATGCCGCCGTCCGGGCCGAGCTGGAAGCGATCGGCAAGCATCGCTGGCAAACCAGCCATTCGGATACCGAAGTGATCCTGCATGCTTTTGAACAATGGGGGATCGGCTGCCTGGAAAAGTTCCGGGGCATGTTCGCCATCGCCCTGTGGGACACCCGCGCCCGGGAACTCTGGCTGATCCGCGATCGCATCGGGATAAAACCGCTGTATTATTCCCGGCGCGGCGACCGCTTGATCTTTGCCTCGGAAATAAAGGCGCTGCTCCGGGATCCGGACCAAAAGAGGGCTTTGAATGAAGAATCTTTTTATGATTATCTTTCGTTTCTGACCACGCCGGCGCCGGATACCCTCTTCCATGGTATCCGCAAGCTGCCCAACGCCACCTGGCTGCGCGTCAGTGAAGACGGGCGGGTCAAAGAGCAGCGCTACTGGGAGGTGTGGGATCACACCGCCCCTTTAAGCGGTCTTGACGAAGCGGAGATTGCCGGGCGGCTGATCGCCGGACTGCGCGAAGCGGTGAAGCTGCACAAGGTCAGCGACGTGCCGGTGGGGGTTTTCCTCTCCGGCGGGATAGACTCCAGCGCCAATGCCGCGTTATTTTCCGAAGATGAAGGCAACCCGGTCAAAACTTTCACCATCGGCTACGAGGGGAATTACCGCACCTACCGCAATGAGATGGAGTACGCCCGGTTGATCGCCGGCCGGATTAAGGCAGACCACTATGAACGGCTGCTCACTCTGGACGACCTGATCGGCTTTTTGCCACAGATGGTTTACCACCAGGACGAACCGATTGCTGACCCGGTTTGTGTGCCCAACTACTATGTTTCAAAGCTGGCCCGGGAAAACGGCGTTACCGTCTGCCAGGTGGGAGAAGGCGCGGACGAGCTGTTCTGGGGCTATCCCTCCTGGAAAACCCTGCTCAGGCTGCAAGCGCTCAATGATCTGCCGGCACCCCGTTTCTTGAAACGCGCCGGCCTGGCGGGGCTCAGGCTGATCGGCAAGGAAAAGACCTGCTACTATGAGTGGCTGCGCCGCGGGAGCGAGGGGCTGCCGATCAGCTGGAGCGGGACCGAGTGCTTTACCGGGCCGCAAAAAAAGGCTTTGCTTTCTCCCCGCCTGCGGAGACAGTTTTCCGGCCGCACGGCGTGGGACGCGGTCAGGCCGATCCGGGAGCGCTTCACCGAGAAAGCATGGGAAAAATCCCCCCTGAACTGGATGACCTATGTTGATTTGAACTTAAGGCTCCCGGAACTGCTGCTGATGCGCATGGATAAAATGAGCATGGCCGTCGCCTTGGAAGGGCGGGTTCCCTTTCTGGATCACAAATTTGTGGAGCTGGCGATGAGCATTCCCCAGGCCGTGAAAACGAAGCACGGCACGCTGAAATATATCCTCAAAAACGCGGTCCGCGGCTTGATCCCCGACGAGCTGATTAATCGCAAAAAACAAGGGTTCGCCGTTCCGGTGTCGGAATGGCTTTTCGACCGGCTGGGTGATAAAATTATCCGGGAAGTGAGCGATTTGTGCCGTGAAACCGATCTGCTGGATCGGGACGAAGCGGTGCGCCTGGTGCAAGAAGGCCGCGATCACAAGTCCTGGCAGCTGCTTAATTTCGCCCTGTGGTATAAAGAATATCTCCGCTAAGCGGAGCACAGAAGTTTAAGTTTGGGGGCATCATGATCAGGAAAGCGGTAAATTTAGTGCAATATTTTATCCCCGTGGAACTGAAACAGAGGATCAGGTACAGGCGGCACCTGAAGAACAATGTGTATATCAACCCTTACGTTGAAATCCAGGATGCCGTCCTTGAACCTTACGTCAGGCTGGCTTATTACGCGCAGGTGATCCGGTCGAAAATCGGGCGGTACACTTCAATCGGCCGCAATACAAAAGTGAACCACGCTCAAATTGGGCGGTATTGTTCCGTTTCCTGGAACGTGACCATCGGCGCAACCAATCACCCTTTTCATACGGTTTCAACCCATGCCTTTCCTTACTGCGCGGCGATCGGATTTGTCGGCGAAGACAGCCTGGAAACGGCGCCGGCTGTGATCGGGCACGATGTCTGGATCGGGGCAAACTGCGTGATTTTACCCGGCGTAAATGTCGGCCACGGCGCGGTAATCGGGGCCGGGGCGGTAGTGACGAAAGACCTGCCCGCTTATGCCGTGGCTGCCGGCGCCCCGGCCCGGGTGATCAGGTACCGGTTCAGCGAAGCGTTAATCAAGAGGCTGTTGAGGCTGCAGTGGTGGGACCTTCCCGACCGGCTGGTCAAAGATCATGTGGCGCTGTTTCAGCGGGAGCTTACCGCCGGTGTTTTGGACAGGCTGGAAGAGCTAAAGCAGGCTTATCAAATGGACTGCGCGCGGGGCCAGGATTGAAGTTCAGCCCGGTTCGCTTACAGTGAAAAAGGGAGGAAGACAATGTGGAGTTGACGGTGCTCGGCGGCGGGATAGCCGGGATTTCAGCGGCTTACCATGCCCGTAAAATGGGGGTAAAAGCGACGGTATACGAGGCGCGGGAGCGCTGGGGAGGTTTGCTTGACCACTTTATGGTCGGGGACTTCCGCTTTGACTACGCGGTTCATTTTGCCTTTGCCGACGATCCCGAGCTGCTCCGGATCCTGAAGCAGACCGAACATTTCGTGCACAGCCCCGAGGCATACAATTACGAGCGGGGCCGCTGGTTGAAGCATCCCGTGCAAAACAACCTTTACCCCCTGCCGGCAGGCGAAAAGGTGGCGGCGATTAAGAGTTTTATCGAGCGCCCGGAACAAAAAGAAGTATCCAATTACTGCGATTGGCTGATCCAGCAGTATGGCCAAGTGATCGCCGAGCGGTTCCCGATGACTTATACGCGGAAATACTGGACCGTGCCCGCGGAGCAGCTCAGCACCGATTGGATCGGCTGCCGCCTCTACCGGCCCAGCCTGGATGAAGTGCTCTTCGGGGCGATGACGGACGAAACCCCAAACACTTATTACATTAAGGAGATGCTGTATCCCCGCAAAGGCGGTTTTCGTACTTTTCTGGAACCCCTGGCCGGGGACCTCGATATCCGGACCGGAAAAGAGGCCGTGCGGATCAATCCAGAGAAAAAATTTGTCGAGTTTGCGGGCGGAGAAAGAGCCTATTACGATCATCTGGCCAGCAGCCTGCCGCTGCCCGAGCTCATCCCCATGATTGACGGATCTCCCCCGCCGGTCAAGAACGCCGCTGCCATGCTTTGGGCCACTTCCGTCGGGCTGGTTTCCCTGGGCTTTAACCGCCCCGCTGTAACGCCCTACCTCTGGTTTTATGTTTATGATGAGGGCATGCTCCCGTCGCGGGTTTACTCTCCCAGCCTCAAGTCGCCGGACAACGCCCCCGGTAACTGCAGTTCAATTCAACTCGAAATCTACTTTTCCCGGAAGGCGCCGCTGCAAAAAAGCGAAGCCGAGATTATTGAACATGCCCTGTCACTGGTTGAACGTTGGGGGTTTGCTGCGCGGGATGAAGTTGTAGCGGCTGATTTCCGGGTGCTCCCTTATGGAAACGTGGTCTTTGACCTCGGCATGCTCGAACGCAGAAGGGTTGTCACCGGCTATCTCAAAAGTATCGGGATCTTGCCGATCGGGAGATTCGGGGAATGGGACTACCTGTGGAGCAACCAGTGCTTCGCCAGCGGGAAAAAAGTGGAAGTGCTTTTGGCCGGAACCTGATGTTGAGCCGGGGCGGGAGGTGATTGCTTTGAAACAGGTGATTTTGCGCAAGGGTCAGGCGGTGATCGAGGATCTGCCGGCTCCGGCTGTCCGTCCGGGCTCCGTCCTGGTAAAGGTGTCCTACTCGGCTGTTTCCACCGGAACGGAAAAGATGCTGGCCGCTGTTTCCGGCAAGCCGCTCTACCGCCGCGTCCTGGAAAAACCCGAGCTGGTGCGCCGGGCGCTGCAAATCGCCACCGCAGGGGGCGCCTCCCGCGCCGCCGGCCTGGTCAGGGATAAACTGACCCGGGGGATGGCGGTCGGTTACAGCGCCTCCGGCGAGGTTGTCGCTGTGGGCGCCGGAGTCACAGACCTGTGCGCGGGGGATCGCGTCGCCTGCGCCGGGGCGGGCTGGGCCAACCATGCCGAATTTATCTGTGTGCCCCGCAACCTGACGGTTAAAGTTCCCGGCGGAGCGGCGATGGAGGAAGCGTCTACTGTTACGCTGGGGGCGATCGCGCTGCAGGGAGTCCGGCGGGCGGCGCCCACTTTGGGGGAATCTTTTCTGGTCATGGGGCTGGGGGTGATCGGGCAGCTGACGGCGCAGCTGTTGAAAGCCCACGGTGCAAGGGTGGCCGGTTTCGACCCCGAGCTGGATCGGGTGGAACTGGCGCTTTCCCTCGGAATGGACCTGGCGGTTGGGCCCGGCGATAACCCCGTTGAAACAGCCCGGCGATTTACCGGAGGGAGCGGTGTGGACGGGGTGATTATCACCGCCTCAAGCCCTTCCCACGAGATTGTCTCCACCGCTTTCCGCTCTTGCCGTAAAAAAGCCCGGGTTGTCCTGGTCGGAAATGTGGGGCTGAACCTGAACCGGGGCGAGATGTACGAAAAGGAGCTTGATTTTCTGGTTTCAACCTCTTACGGTCCGGGACGCTACGATCCTGTTTACGAGGCGAAAGGGATCGATTACCCCCTCGGTTATGTGCGCTGGACCGAGAACCGCAACATGGCGGAATACATCCGTTTAATCGGTGAAGGAAAGGTCAAGACGGCTCCGTTGGTTACCGGAACGTTTCCCATTGATGAAGCGCCGGCGGCATTTGCCATGCTCGACGATCCTGGACAAAAAATACTGCTGTTGCTTTTAAGCTATGGACAGACCGGTGCCGGCGCGCTGGCGCCTTATTTGACCCGGGCGGCGGTGCGGGCGCCGGCCGGTGCGCCGCAAACCCCGGGCATCGCCCTGGTCGGAGCGGGTAATTTCGCCCGCCTGGTGCACCTGCCCAACATCAGGCGGTTGGGGAGCCTGGCCGATTTGAAGGCCGTAGTATCGCCCAACGGGCAGCAGGCCCTGGAAACAGCGCGGTCTTTCGGTGCGGAGTATGCCACGACCACCCTGGAGACTGTTTGCGGGGACCCGTCGATCGACGCGATCCTGATTGCGACACGCCACCACCTTCATACGCCGGCAGCACTGCAGGCGCTGGAGGCGGGAAAGCATGTGCTTGTCGAGAAGCCGCTGGCTCTAAACCGGGCAGAGTTGGCCAAGATCAAAAATTTTTACCGGGCCGGTGAAGAGCCAAAGCCGATCCTGATGACCGGGTATAACCGCCGTTTCTCACCATACCTGCGGCGGATTAAAAAACTGCTCGAGCAGAGAGAGGGGCCGCTGCTGATCAATTACCGCGTCAACGCCGGATACATCCCTCCCGATCACTGGGTGCACGGGCCCGAAGGCGGCGGCAGAAATATCGGAGAGGCTTGCCACTTTTACGACCTTTTCGTATTTTTGGTTGACGCGAAGCCGGAAAAGGTGACGGCGCAATCGATTAACCCGCCTGCGGGCCGCCTTTACCGGAACGACAATTTTACCGCTGCCGTGCGGTTTGACTGCGGCTCCCTGGCGGTGCTTACCTATACCGCGCTGGGATCAGACAGCTTCCCCAAAGAACGCATGGAGCTTTATTTTGACGGAAAGGTGCTGCTGCTTGACGACTACCGCAGCCTCCGGGCGTTTGGGTTCAAAGAAGCGGGCATGCGGACAAAGCGGCAGGATAAGGGGCATCTCCAGGAGCTGGAGGCGTGGGTCCGGGGGATCGGGGAGGGGACCTGGCCAATTTCCCTGGAAGAACAGTGCCTGGCTGCGGAGATCAGCTTTCAGGTTGAAGAGCTGCTCGCCCGCTGAACCGGCCGCGCCGGGTTGGCGCGGTAAAGGACGAACAGGAAAAGGATTACCACGTGCGAAAGGTGCCGCGGGAGATACTGGATGAATATGCAGAGCAAGATCTGCAGCGCAATCAAAGCGGCGGAAAGATCAAACCGGGCTTTCCCGGAGGCGATCCGGAATACGGTATAGAGCAGGAGGAAGGCGAAAAAAAGCTTGGCGTAAATCCCGATCACGCCCCGGAACAGCAGCAGCAGGGCCTCCGGTTTACCTTTGACTGCGTCTTGAAACAGCCGCTTTAAATTGGCGCGGTAAAAAGCGCTCTCTTCCAGCCTTTCCTCGTACCGGCCACGGTAGGCGAAGGTTTCAACTTCGGTAATATAGAGGCCGCCCTTGACCACGGCAAAGGCGTTATAAGCGAGCTTTTTGGCGAATTCGAGCGGTTCACCGGTTACATCAGCCAGGAACTGCCCGGTCAACAGCTTATTCCCTTCGAGTCCCCACGGATCATTCACCCCGTGGGCCTGCGAGTATTCATAGGCCTCCCGGTCGTCATGCTCCCGGTTCCAGGCGTTGCCCGGGAGCTGGCCCAGGGAAATATAGAGCACCCCGCCCGAGTTTGACGAGGTGAGGATCACCTGCCGGTGGTGATAGTACTGGAAAGCGCCCCAGGGAAGCGCCAGTAACAATAACAGGGACGCCGCCGCTATTTTTTTGCGCCCGATCACCAAGACGGCCAGGTAGAGCAGAAGGAAGAGCAGCGCTTCCGTACGGAAGTTGTAGCCCAGGACCAGTGCTAACCCGGCCTGGAAATATTTCTGCCGCCCGTACAGCACGGCAAATAACAGCAGGCAAAAAGTAAGGATGGCATCCGGCCACTTTACGGACAGCGCCATGGCGTAGAAAACGATTGCGGAAATAAAAATCAACCTGTGCCAGAAATTCCGGCAATCTACGTCAAAATAGCGGTAAACCAGGCCGATCGAAAGAAGCAGCAGGAGATACTGGAGCAAAAGGATTAAGTCATAACCGCCAAGCAATTTCATCAGGGCCGCCAGAAAAGGATATCCCCAAACCGGGTAGGCGGCGGCGCTTTCGCCTGCGGCATAGGCGTAACCGCCGCCGTTCAGCAGGTTCTCCGCCAGGCGGAGGTGTGTGTACAACCAGGGCCACTGTTCCGAGTGGTGATGGATATTCAGCCAGAAAAAAAGCGTGGCCAGGAAGGCGGCAAGCAGAAAAGTAGCGTTTTTGGCACGGTAATTCGCTTGATTGAGCATGGCAACCTCCTGGATCGGAAATCCATTTTGATCTTTGCTAGTAAGAACGGAAAAGTTCCCCCCACGGCGATTCCCGGAGCCACTTCTGAAACACCTTCTCTCCCCTGAGCGGGTACCAGAGCTTGTCGTGGTAGAGGGATGAGCCGAAGACAAACAGGTAGACCAGGGGGGTCTGGAAAAGAAGCCGCTGGAGGACTTTCAACGGGCTGAACCACAACAGGTCCCCGATTTTGCTGGCTGTATTGTCCCCGACGGTAAAACCCAGATTGACGTTATCGATCGCTTCGCCGACGATTTCGATCTCTTCTATTTTGCCCGTGCCCAGCCCTTCTTCGTGGGCAATCCGGATATAGCCGATACTGAGCGGGTCAAACCCCATCATCTTTGCCGCAACGGCATCGATCGCCACGCAGTCCCCGCCGGCCAGGATATAATTGCTTTCCAAAGGGATCATCGTCCTGGGCCCGGGACCGTTCCCGGCGGTGGTCCCGTCCATAACCGTGAATATTCCGGCATGGATTTCTTTCTGGATCCGCAGGAGATCTACCAGTGTTTCGTGGATCATGCTGTGGCAGTAATGGCGTTTCGTGTTAAGCAGACCTCCGAATGCATTCTTCATCGAACCCGTCGTCGTGGTATAGATATGGCACTTCATGGTCGGCTGGTGCAGCACATTTTTCCCGAAAAAGAAATCCGGCAGTTTAATCCCTTCCGGAAAGATTTTGTCCAGGGCCAGCAGCTTTCCCTGGGGCCGGTAGCGGATCCACTGCATATCCGTTTCCCGGAAATTGTATTTAACCGGCAGGCGGTATTTTTGAAAGACGGGGACGTATTTATTCAAACGCTCGCCTTTAAACGCGTTGGTGACGACCGTTTTGTTCTGGACACAGCATAAATCAGTGAAGCCAAACTTTTCCAAGCCGCGGATTGATCCTTCCAGCTGCCAGGGGGTGGTGTTCGCGCCCGGGTAGGGAAAATGCCAGGAGATATTGTTTTTTAAGATCGTGGGTGCCGTTTTATCCAGGTATTGTTCCACACCGGCCATTTCCAGCAAACGGCTGTAATCCTCGAGAACGGTTGCAGGTCCGGTTTTCAGAACGGCGATCCGGCTTTTCATTTTTTTCCTCTCCTTACTTGAGCAGCTCTTTTTGAGTCAGGTAAAGGGCTGCCAGGCCGACAGCCACGCCCAGCCAAAGCGTGGAAAACCTGGTCACAATCGTAGTAGCCGCCGCCATCTCCTTTGGCAGCCCAATCAGGAATAACAGGGCCATGATCGAACCTTCCGCAACCAGGAGTCCGCCCGGCAGCAGTGACAGCGCCCCGGCGACGGCGGAAAAGGAAACGACGAAGATGGAAGCGAGAATGGAAATCTGCCCGCCGAAGGCCTGTACCGCCAAATAAATTACAAGCCCTTCAAAACCCCAGGAGACCACGCCGATGGCCGCAGCGGCGGCTAAAGCCGGCAAGGAAAACAGCTTCTTGGTATTCTGTTGAAACTCGAGCAGGAACGAAGCGCTTTTTTTGATCAAGCCGATCCTGCCGCTACGGCCCAGCAGATATTGAAACAGCGCATCGGTGCGAAAACAGGCGATCACCACCGCCACCGCGGCTGCGGCAAAGAGCAGGACAAAACGGCCATAGGGAAAGGCCAGGCTGCCGATGGCGGCGAGGATGACCATGGCGAGGCCGTCGGTAATCCTTTCCGACATGACAATCGATGAAGTAGTGCTGACCGGGGCGCCCATATGTTCCTTGAGCAGGTAGCATTTCAACAGTTCACCCACCTTGGCCGGGGTAACGGTCATGCTGAGGCCGCTGGCGAAGATCAGCCTGTTCAGGCGCGGCTCCGGAGAGAGGCCGGCCAGCTTCAGGTAATAGCTCCACTTGATGTAACGGAGGATGTAGTTCAGCGGGGCCAGGGCCAGGATTGCCGGCAGGTATACCCAGTTCAGGCTTGAAAATACCGCCAGCACTCCCTTGATATCTGAGAACATGAGCAGTAAAACAATGACGGCAAAACCGGCCAGCAAGCCCCTGGCGATCGGTTTTTTATATGTGCTGAAAAAAGAGTGCATGATGCCGCCTTTCATTGGTTGACCGTTTATTGAAGCGCCGTTCCAGGAAAGCTTGGCCTATAACCTTCCCCGGTCAAAATACAGGATCAGGACACATACCGCCACCCAGAGAAAAATATTCAAGAGCATCGCTTTGTCTTTAAGCAATACTTCCTCGGGGCTTTCTCCCATATCCTGATGTTGAACCAGGTATAAATATCTGAAAATACCGTAAATGACAAAGGGAATCGAAAGCATCAGGCGCTCAACCTTGTTGAATGTGTATAATGAATAAGCCATGATTACGGCGGCGGTGACGATGGTAATTAACTGGTCCAGGTACCGGACGCTGTAATGCATCAGGACCTTCCGGTGGTTGCCCCTGTTTTCATCCAGGGCCAGGATTTCGGACCGCCGCTTGTTCAGGGCGAGGAAGAGCGACAGAAGGAGGGTGCAAATTAGCAGCCACGGCGAAATGGATACTTCAATCACCAATCCCCCGGCGACGGCCCGGAGGAGAAAACCGGCGGCGATGAAAAAAACATCCAGGATGACGATGTGCTTGAAGTAAACCGAGTAGCTCAAAACCAGGGAAAAATAAAGCAGGCTGATCAGCAGAAAAGAAGTTCCCAGGTTGAAGGCCAGGGATAAAGAAACCGCCGCCAGGGTGAGGGCCATGGCGAGCGCCTGCCAGATTTTGATCCGGCCTGAAGCCAGCGGCCGCAGGCTTTTCCGGGGGTGAACCCGGTCTTCTTCAAGATCGCAGAGATCGTTAAAGATATAAACGGACCCTGAAAGCAAACAAAAAACGGTAAAAGCAAGCAGGGACCTCCACAGTAAAGGCAAGCAGAAAAGATTTTCGGAAAAGACCAGGCCGGCAAAAAGAAGCAGATTTTTGGTCCACTGCCTGGGCCGGAGCAAGTTTAAGGCGCTCAGAAAAAACGAAACGCCGGATGGTCTTGCCGCGGATGTACTCCCGGTGGGAGAGAAATGCGCATACGGATCGGGCATCGGCTCAAACCTTTCCTCCATGGTCCAAAAACGACACCATTTTTACTGCAGTTACAATTCGCAAGGCGCGCCGGATTTTCCTGCTGAAATACCGCGCCGGGCCAATATTTAATCATCCCTCTTGACGGCCGGGTAGTAAAAAAGCCCGGCGCTAAACATGACCGGGCGTGTCATCAGATGGAAACACCAGTTGAATTAGTTCTTGCCATACCATTCGGGGCAGGGAAGGAATTAAAGAGATCGTGTAGAATAATTTACAATTATAATTTATGGCTAAACTTGGTGAATACCGGTATGGTTGAAAAAGAAATGCTTAAACGCGTGAACAGGAACTGGAAGGGCATTCCGCCCTGGATGGTAGCCGCCGTTGATCTGTCGCTGGTAAACCTGTCGTACTACCTCTCATTCACCCTGCGCTTCCTGGGACGCGTTCCCGAATTCAATCTCGAACCTTTTGCGGCGATGGTGCCCTGGGTGTCAATAGCGACAGTTTTCCTCTTCAACTCCCTGGGATTGTATTCCCGCCAGCGAAACGGGCTTACCCCGATTTTGCGTTCGGTGATCACCGGCGTGGTCGGGGTTACCGTTTTCAGCGTGGTGATCGCATTTTGGATCAGGGGGTTTACCTTTCCCCGCAGCGTTTTTCTGGTCGTCCCCGTGATCCAGTTTACTTTTATGATTGCCTGGCGGATCCTTTTATGGCGGCTTGAGCTGTGGATACACGGGCAAAAAAAATTGCTGGTGGTTGGGAACCCGCAGGAGGTGCGGCAGGCCCTTGAAAAGCTGCTTCACCTGCCCCGGGGCTTGTTTGAAGTGGTAAAAGTAATCGAACCCGACAAACGCAGAGAACTGCTGCAATGGTTGGATCGGGTTGATGCGGTTATGCTTACCGGGGCTTTGAAGATGGAGTACAAGAGTTTTGTGATCAGGGAAAGCTTTGACCGGGGGAAGGAAGCTTTTGTCGTACCGGATCTTTACGAGATTTTGCTGACACGGGCTTCGATCACCCAGGTGCACGATACGCCGGTAGTCGAAGTGCGGGATATGCGCCTCTCCTTCATGCAGGCGATAACCAAGCGCGCTGTTGATCTGACGCTCTCTTTTTTAATCCTGGTTCCTGTTCTGCCGCTGCTGGCGCTGCTATGGCTAGCGGTAAAACTGACTTCGCCGGGCCCGGTCATCTATATGCAGAAAAGAGTCGGTTACGGCGGCCGCGTCTTCAATTTATACAAGTTCAGGACGATGATCCACAATGCAGAAGAAGAAAGCGGACCCGTCCTGGCCACGGAAAATGATACGCGGGTTACTCTTGCCGGCGGCTTTCTCCGGAAGACCCGTTTGGACGAACTGCCCCAACTGCTCAACGTCCTGAAGGGCGATCTGAGCCTCGTCGGTCCCCGTCCCGAGCGGCCGTATTTTGTGCAAATTTTTACCCGGGATATCCCCGAGTACGCCCTGCGCCACCTGGTCAAGCCCGGCCTTACCGGGTTGGCTCAAGTTGCGGGTTACTATTCCACCGAAACCAGGGATAAGCTGCGTTACGATCTTTATTACATCTCCGATTACTCCCTTCTCCTCGATTTTAAAATCCTTCTCTCGACGGTGCCAACCCTGTTTAATTTCGAGGCGGCGGCGGGAATTAAGCATAACGGCGCCTGCGGGCTAGCGGAAAAAAGACGGTCCGGCGTTGTTGAAGGGGAAACTGTTTCGGCAAGCGGCAGAAAGACTTGAGTAAAAAATAACGGAATGAATCGACGGGGTGTCTAAATGAAATTGGATCGGGATTGGGGTTTGCATTTGAAGCGCGCCGCCGGCCGTTTGGCCGGGTGGTTTAAAAGCGCTCTTGCCGGGCTCAAAAGAGCGCTTGCCGCCTGGCCGGCAAAGCTGAAACAACAGTGCCTCCAAGCGTTTTTTCTGGCCGGGGGCCGGGTGTTAAACGGCTATGCCTGGCTGAAAAAAGTCTTGGCGGCAAAAAAACGGCTGGTTATCGGCATCCTGGCGGGGGCGTTATTTCTGGGCCTGGGATTTACCGCCGTCCTGACCTATCTTCAGATCCGCAACCCGGAATGGATCTTGATCGGCGGCGATCATCCCCGGTTCGGGCCCGATGTTAATGTGGGCGAGCAATTCCCCAGGCATGTGGTCAATATCGCCTTGCTTGGTTTCGACCGGGACCAATTCCGGGCGGAATACGCCTACCTTTTTTTGAGTGACGTGATCCTGGTTGCTTCAATCGATTTTCAAAAGGATACGGTCAAGGTGGTGCGGGTGCCGCGGGATACCTATGTCCGTGTTTACGGCACCGGCGTGAAAGACAAGATCAATCACGCCTATTATCACGGCTACCACTACGGGAAGGGTCCGGATCGCGACGCCGACGGGCTGCGCTTTGTCCTGGAAACGGTCAGCTATCTCCTGGGGGATATTCCCATTCATTATTACGTCTCCATCGACATGGACGGGATGGTGCAATTTATTGACGCCATGGGGGGCGTTCACTTCGAGGTAAAAGAGAGGATCTATGATTACGACGGCAATATCCTCTTTTGGGAAGGCCCGCAGCAGATGGACGGCCTGGCCTTTTTGAAGTATGTTCGCCACCGTGACGGCAGCACGGGGCAGGATATGGGGCGGATCGAAAGGCAAAAGGATCTGCTGGTGGCCACTTTCGAATATTACAAGTCCAGCAACCGATTCCAGGCGATTCCCGATACATATCGTTTCTATAAAAATTATGTGGAGACCAATCTATCGTACAAGCAGATTGCCGCCCTGGCCCTCTATGCCGCGGAGTTTAACGCCACCGGTGACAATGTCCAGTTTTACACCCTGGACGGAACAAACCAGACCAAGGACGGCATCTGGTACTGGGTGTTGAACCAGGCGGAAAGGGTCCGGGTCATCAAGGCGGCATTCGGCCTCAATGTCGCGCCGTGGCCGGTCGAAGTGCTGCGGGACACCCCGCCGCCGCCGCTGAAAGAGTTCGCCTACACCCTGGAGACGCTGGAAGACGGCCGGCCGGCGGTGGAGCTGTCCTGGGAACCCGGCGATGATAAGAAAGTAACGTACAGTCTTTACCGGCTGGCGGGGGATGATGACGCAGAAGAAGAGGTCTTGTTGACCGAAGAACCGCTGGCGGAACCCGGTTACGTGGATACCGGCGTATCCTTTGGGAAGTCCTATCGCTACCGCCTGATCGTGCGCCATTACCGTGCAACAGGAGAGCCGGAGCTGCTCGCCGTAGAGATCCCGGTGCCGGCCCCTCGCGAGCTGACCGGTAAAGTGGTCAACCTGGGCGCTGTCGAGTTGAGATGGCAATCCTCCGGAAGCGCCTTTAAATACCAGATTTCCCGCATGGCCGACGGAGAAAACGCTTATACGATCCTGCAGCCGGAATGGGGCCAGACCTTATACCGGGACAGCGCCCTGCCGGAAACCGGAAAAACCTATACCTACCGGGTCATAGCGGTAAACGATGAAGGGGTTATGTCCGAGCCTGCATTCTGCAGTGTCGCGGTGCCGTAGCAGAGCAAGGCCTGGCAGCGCACGAAAGAGAACCGTGTATCTTGCATGAGGAGGGTTACAGTGAAAAGAATCCTGGTGACCGGGGGAGCGGGCTTTATCGGTTCGCATCTTTGTGAAAGGCTTTTAAGCGAAGGCCATGATCTGCTTTGCGTGGATAATTTTTTTACGGGACAGAAAAGCAATATTGCTCACCTGGCGGGAAACCCGTATTTCGAATTTTTAAGGCATGATATCACTTTCCCCCTTTATGTCGAGGTAGACGAGATTTACAACCTGGCCTGCCCCGCCTCTCCGATCCATTACCAGTACAACCCGGTCCAAACGGTAAAAACCAGCGTGCACGGCTCCATCAATATGCTCGGGCTGGCCAAAAGGACCGGGGCGGGAATCCTGCAAGCTTCAACCAGTGAAGTATACGGAGACCCCGAAGTCCATCCCCAGGTTGAGGACTACTGGGGCAATGTCAACCCGATCGGCCCCCGGGCCTGCTACGACGAGGGGAAGCGCTGTGCGGAAACGCTGTTTATAAGCTACTATTACCAGAGCCGGGTCAGGGTGAAGATCGTTCGTATTTTCAACACTTACGGGCCCAGAATGCACCCCGACGACGGAAGGGTTGTCTCGAACTTTATTGTCCAGGCCCTTTTGAATAACGACCTGGCCATTCACGGTGACGGTTCGCAGACCAGGTCTTTTTGTTACGTTGACGACCTGGTGGAAGGCCTGATCAGGATGATGGACACCCCAAAAGATTTCCCGGGGCCGGTTAACCTGGGGAACCCGGTTGAGGTGACCATCCTGGAGATGGCCCGGAAAATTATTGACCTGACCGGGTCATCGTCAAAACTTACCTTCAAGGCGCTGCCCCGGGACGATCCCCGCCGCAGAAAACCCGACATCAACCTGGCCGGGGAAAAGTTGAACTGGTCTCCCAAAATTACCCTGGAAGACGGTTTACGGAAGACCATCTCCTTTTTTGAGAAAAGCCTGCGGCTCCCGACGACAAGGTTGAACAAGAGATCCGGCAAGCCTGCATTCGGTAAAACGGGGTAGCTGCCGCACATTAATATAAACAGGTGAGCATGATGAAACTGTCAGTGGTAGTGCCGGTTTATAACGAAAAAGATACCGTCGAAGAGATCATTCAGCGCATTAAAAGTTCGCCGGTGGAAGAGCTCGAGATTATCGTCGTTGACGATGCCTCCACGGACGGGACCCGGGAAATTTTGAAAGAAAAAATCGAACCCCTGGTTGACAAGGTCATCTACCATGACAGAAACCGGGGAAAAGGCGCCGCGCTAAAGTCCGGGTTCCGGGAAGCGACCGGTTGCTGTGTCATCGTGCAGGACGCCGACCTGGAGTATGATCCCGCGGAATATCCCCTGCTGCTGAAACCGGTCGCCGAAGGCAAGGCCGATGTTGTCTACGGCTCCCGCTTCATGGGGGCGGGACCGCACCGGGTCCAGTTTTTCTGGCACTACCTGGGCAACCGTTTTTTAACCTTGCTTTCAAACATGTTTACCAATCTAAACCTTACCGACATGGAAACGTGTTACAAACTGTTTAAACGGGAGATCATTCAATCCATCGCGATCGAGGAGATGAGGTTCGGGTTCGAACCGGAGATTACGGCCAAGGTTGCCCGGAAACGATGCCGGGTTTTCGAAGTAGGGATCTCTTATTACGGCCGCGGTTACGAAGAAGGGAAAAAAATCGGCTGGAAAGACGGCGTCAGGGCGATTTATGTGATTATCAAGTACGGCATCTTCAAACGGAAGCCCTGACAGGAGGCGGGCTGCGGCGATGGCCAAATCGGCGGGAGTGGGGGCCCTAAGCAAAATCACCGTTTCGGCGACAACCAGGCCGGGAGCGCAGTTATTCCGCTATTTTATAGTCGGGGGAACCGCGGCAGCCGTAGACTGGTCATTCTACTGGTTTTTCGTCAGCATCTGCGGCCTGCATTACCTGGCGGCGGCCTCGATTTCATTCACCGCGGCAACGCTGGTTAATTATGGCCTCTGCGTCAAGTGGGTCTTCCCCGCGGGCAGGTTTAAGAAATCGCTTGAATTTAGCCTGGTGTTTTTTGTCAGCCTGGTGGGCCTTTTGTTCAACGCGCTTTTCCTGTATATTCTCCTGGAGTTCCTGCTGATGCACTTTATGCTGGCCAAAATTTTGACCACGGGCCTGGTGTTTTTCTGGAATTATTTTGCCCGGAAAAAGTTTATCTTCCGGTAGTTTTCAAAATGACCTGCTGCAAGCAAAACGATGAGGTGAAAGATGAGAGGCATATCAAGGGAAACAAAGGTGTTCATCTCCCTCGGCATTGCGGGGGTGATTATTCTCATCTCGATCGCCGTCATTTTTGCCGGGGTTTACCGGGTGCTGTACAACCCGGCCTCTCTTTTTAAACATGATTTTCCCGCCCCCGGGCAGGTGGAAAAATATTTCAACCGGAAAATTGTCAACATAGTCCTGATCGGGATGGATCCAACAAAACACCAACCGTTCCAGGAGCAGGGAAACCGTGTCGATACGATTATCGTGGCTTCAATCAATTTTGATCATAACCGCGTTGCCTTAATCAGCATTCCCAGGGACACATACGTGGAGATCGCCCACCTGGGGTTACGTGACAAAATAAGCAAAGCCTATTACTACGGGTTCACCTACGGAAGCAAAGGCAGCCCGAAAGAAGGGCTTCGCTATACCGTTGATACGGCAAGCCTGGTCTTTGGCGGGGCAAGAATTCCTTACTACGTCGCCATGGACATGGACGGACTGGCCCAGCTGGTGGATGCCCTGGGCGGCGTTGAATTCGATGTTGATATCATGATCAGCGGGGAAACGGCAGACGATGACCTTTATTTGGGTCCCCAACTTCTGTCGGGAAAGGGTTACCTGGCGTATTTGACCTACCGGGAACCGGATGTGGCCGACGACCTGGCGAGGATCGAGCGCCAGAAGCGTTTAATGATCGCGACATTCGATCATTTTAAACGAACGGGGCGCCTGAAGGGCATCCTGCATACCTACCAGGCCTACAAGGATCATGTGATTACGAACCTGTCTTTGAATCAGGTGGCGGCCCTGCTGGTTTTTGCCGGCGAACGCATCGAGCTGGATTCAATATCGCTGCGCTCCCTGCAGGGCGAGTTGCTGGAACATGCCGGCGAGCCCTACCTGATTCCCGACGAGCGAGATTTGGCCGCGCTGGTGAAAGAGGTATTCGGGCTGGAGCTGAAAGCGGACGCGCTGCCTTTCACGGTTCCCGTAGAACCGCAGTTTAAACCATGATTGCCCCGGCAAAAAGGCGGAGGAAATTTGAGATGAAGAAGATCGGCGAAATAGTAAAAACATGCCGCCTGAACCGCAGTTTTGTCCCGCTGCTGTTGTTCCTCGGCCTGCTTTTCCGCCTGGCGCATTACCTGGCAAACCGTTCGCTATGGCTTGATGAAGCCGCGCTTGCCTTGAATATTTTGGAGCGGGGTTATCCGGAGCTGCTGCAGCCTCTCAGTTATAACCAGGCCGCGCCGGTGTTGTTTTTGCTGGCGCTAAAGCTGCTCACTTCCTTATGCGGGGCCGGTGAATCTATTTTCCGCTTGCTTCCCTTCCTCGCCGGAGCCGGCGCCCTGCTTCTGTTTTATCCCCTGGCCCGCCGCGCCATCAGCCCCGGCGCGGCGCCCCTGGCCCTGGCTTTACTGGTTTTCTCGGATCGGGCGATCTATTACTCCGGCGAGACCAAGCAGTACAGCCTGGACCTTTTTTTTACGGTTCTGCTCCTGCTGCTTGCTGATTGCGCCTACCGGGGAGGTTACCGGGTGAAAGACCTTTTTTGGCTTGGAGCGGCGGGGATCCTGGCCGTATGGTGTTCCCACCCGGTGGTGTTTATCCTCGGCGGGGTGGGCGGGGCTTTATTTTTAACCGCATGCCGGGAAAAGCAAACCGATCGCAAAACCCCGGTATCTCTGGCTGTTCTAGGCGCGGTCTGGGTCGCCAGCTTTATGGTCAACTATGCTTTCTTTTCCGGCCCGGCGACCCGCAACCAGGCCTTTTTCGATTTTTTCGCCGACGATTTTGCCTTTTTTATCCCGGGCTCGCTTGGCGAACTGGCTTGGTACCCCCGGACATTTGTGGAAATCAGCTGCAATCCGATGGGATTCAGCATCCCTCATGCGGGGATGGTCCTGCTGGCGATGCTGGCCGGAGTTATTGTTTTTTGGAGTAATAAAAAGAATTTCAGCCTGATCATCATCTGCCTGCCACTGGTGCTTCTGTTGGTCGCTTCCGCGGCCGGGGCATATCCCCTCGCGGATCGGCTGCTCCTGTTTACGCTGCCCCTCTTTTATCTGCTTATTGCCGAAGGCGCCTATTTTGTCTGGCAAGAGCTTTCCCGCCGGCATCTCTTCATCGGCGCCGCTTTTGTGGCGATCCTTTTGTCGATCATGGCCGGCCGGGCGTTTTATCATCTTTATCGCCCCCGGCTGATTAACCAGACCGGCCCGGTAATCGAGTACTGCCTGGCGCGGAGGGCCGAAGGGGAGCCGCTTTACGTCCTTGCCGGCAGCCGGATGGTTTTTAATTACTATACTTTCGGCAAGGAGATTCCCCATTACCTGGGAGAGGACACTCTGGGCAACCCGGAAGCATTTTTTGCGGACCTGGAAAATTTTCTTGGCGCAGGGAGAAGCTGGTTTCTATTTTCGCACGATTTTTATGATGAGGAAGCGCTCTTCCTGCGCTATATTGAAACCAGGGCTGAAAATATCGCTGTTTTTAAAGATTATCAAGCATCGATCTATCTTTACGAGCTGAGACCCTAGGCCCATCTGAAAGGAAGAATCCGGTGCAGTTAAGCGATCAGGTCAAAGCATTCTGGGAACAAGAACCCTGCGGCGCCGGCAGGGTAAAAGATCTGGCGGAGTTTACCCCGGAGTGGTTTAAACGGCTTGAGGCGCAGCGCTACGCGCTCGAACCGTTCATACACGCCGCGGCCCAATTTACCCGCCACCATGGCAAGACGTTGCTCGAAATCGGTGTGGGGGCCGGCAGCGACCACCTGCAGTGGGCCCGCGCCGGGTTGCGCTGCCACGGGGTAGACCTGACGGAAGCGGCGATTGAAGCCACCAAAGCCCACCTGGCCGTGTACGGGTTTGCCTCCAACCTGCAGCGCGCCAACGCCGAAAATTTGCCTTTTGCGGATGAGTCCTTTGACCTGGTTTACTCGTGGGGCGTAATTCACCATGCCGCCCATCCCGAGGCCATCGTCCGGGAGATCCGGAGAGTCCTCAAGCCGGGCGGCGAATTTATCGGCATGTTTTACAAAAGGCGGTCTTTGGTCGCTTTTAAACTCTGGCTGAGGTATGCCTTGGGCCGGGGGAGGCCGTGGCGGAGTTACGCCGACTTAATCTGGAACCACATGGAAAGCCCGGGGACAAAGGCCTATACAATTTGTGAACTAAAACAGATGTTTGGGAACTTTACGCATTTCTCAGCCCGCCCCGTATTAACTCCATACGATACCGCAAGGTTCCCGGCCGGCATCAACCAGTTTTTCCCGGACCAATGGGGATGGTTCATCGTGATTAACGCCTGCAAATAAATTGGGTTTATGAATCAAGCGGTTCTGGATGGTCGATGAAGCTAAGCAATTACATTAAAATTGCCCGGCCGGATCACTGGTTTAAAAATATTTTTGTTTTCCCGGGAACCTTAATCGCGGCTCTTTTTACCGCCGCCCGCTGGGATAAACTCGTTTGGCCTTTTTTAATCGGCCTGGCCGCGGCATGCTTTGTCGCTTCGGCAAACTATGTCATCAACGAGTGGCTGGACGCCCGGTTTGACCGGTTTCACCCGGTTAAAAAACAAAGGGCTTCCGTGGCCGGCACGATGCGGGCGTCCTCAGTGTACGCGGAATATGTTTTGCTGGCTGTGATTGGACTGGGCCTGGCCGCCCTGGTTTCGCGGCATTTTTTCTTGATGGCCCTCAGCTTGCTGGGCATGGGTATCCTCTACAACGTGCAGCCTTTTCGCACCAAGGACCGGGTGCATCTTGATGTGCTCTCGGAGTCCGTAAACAACCCGATCAGGCTGTTGCTCGGTTGGTTTGTGGTGACAAGCGCAGTAATGCCGCCGTCCAGCCTGATTCTCGGGTACTGGATGGGCGGCGCTTTTCTGATGGCGGTAAAACGCTTCGCCGAGCTTCGCTTCCTGTCGGGGAGCGGTTCAGCCGGGCTCTACCGCCGTTCTTTTCAATACTATACCGAGGAGACCCTGCTGATCGCTTCTTTCTTTTACGCCATGTGCTCGCTTTTTTTTCTCGGCATCTTCCTGATCAAGTACCGGATTGAGCTGATTTTAAGCGTGCCGCTGTTCGCGCTTCTCTTTGCCTGGTACCTGCGCATCGGAATGAAAGATAATTCGCCGGCCCAGCACCCCGAACGTTTATACCGGGAAAAAAAATTCATCGCCTATGTGGCTGTGCTGGCAGTTATTGTGGGGGCGCTCTTTGTCATCGACATTCCACCGTTAAGCTGGTTCTTAAACAGCGTCTTCAACCAGGAGATCCGGTAATGGCGAACATTCACCCCTTTCGGTCCTGGGCGGAGCTGCAAGCGGTCATTTTTGATGTCGACGGGACGCTGTACGACCAGGCCAAATTGCGCCGCCGCATGGCGGCGGGATTCATTAAATCATATGCGTTTCGGCCCTGGCTGGCCCGTGAATTAATCGTTATTAATCACTTTCGCAGAGAACGTGAAAGACATATTTTCGACGATGTGGCGGATCTGGAGAAGGCCCAGTACCGGTGGGCGGCCGAAGCTTCAGGCGAACCGGCGGAGAAAGTGCGCCGGCTGGTGCAAAAATGGATGTATGATTTCCCATTGCGCTACCTGGCATCGTGCCGCCACCCCGGCGTGGCGGATTTTTTCCGGATGCTTGGGGAGAAAGGAATTATCCGGGCGATCTTCTCCGATTATCCCGCCCGGGATAAATTGGCCGCCCTGGGGCTAAGCGCGGATTATATTTTCAGCGCCGCCGACAAAGAGATTAACCGCCTGAAGCCGGATCCGGCGGGGCTGCGTTACATCATGAAACGGCTGGGAGTGACGGCCGAGCATTGCCTGTTTATCGGGGACCGCGACGACCGGGACGGTGAATGCGCCAGGCGGGCGGGGATGCCGTTTCTGCTCCTGGATAGCCGCAATCCTGGAAAGCCCTGCACTTTTACCGGTTACGCAGCGCTTTTGAAAACGCTTGATCAAGGAACCACCGCCGGCCGTTTAACATAGCTTAACCGGCTAATCAAGATGCAGTAAATAGGCGACAGGGAAATAAACCCATTAATAATCACGCATACTCGCCTGATCTTGCAGGAAATTAAACCCTGGAAGGAGAATATGCCCGCCAACGGCAGCAACAGGAGAGAAACGCGAAGCAGATCACTGCACGTGACTTGATACCCAGGAGGGCGGTTTTTATGTTTTTGCGCACCGGATTTCCGGCAGCGTTTTTGCTCTTGTTATCGGTGGCCTTCGCCGGTTGCGGCGTTGCGCATGAGGTTGACGGCACGGCCGGCTGCACGCGCCGTAACGCGGCGGAGACGCCACGAATGGAAGCGGCGGCGATCTGCGTTCCCGATGATTATCCCTCGATCCAGCAGGCCATCGACGCCGCCGCTGACGGCGGCGTCATCGTGGTCCGGCCCGGCCAGTATGACGAAAATCTGAATTTCAAGGGCAAAGAAATAACCCTGCGCAGCACAGACCCCGACGATCCGCAGATCGTCGCCTCAACGATCATTTACGGCAACGGCAAGGGGACGGTCGTTATATTCGCGGGAGGGGAAGGCTCTGGCACGGTGCTGGCGGGGTTTACCATCAGCGGCGGAAGCGGCAGCATGCTTCCGGGATACCACGGCTGCTTCGGCGGTGGTATTCTTGTCTGCAACGGAAGCGCCCCCTTGATTGAAAAAAATGTGATCAGGGATAATTCAACCGGCGCGGGAGCCATCTTGCGGCCGCCCGGTTTCGGCGGGGGCATCGCTGTTCTGCATGCCTCGCCGTGTATCGTTGGGAATCGGGTAATACACAACAGCGCCGAAATCGAAGGAGGGGGTATTTTCATCCTGGCTTCCGAACCGGTCATCGAAGGCAACACCATCGGCTACAACAGGGCCAGGATTGGCGGCGGCCTCGCGGCATGCAATCAATCCAGGCCGATGATCATCGGCAACGTCATTTACCGGAATTCGGCCATTGAAGGAGGCGGTGTTAATCTGTCGGCTTCCCCGGCATATCTCCTGGACAACCAGATTACCGGCAACCGCGCCGAAGTTTACGGCGGTGGGGTTTCGGTGTGGAGATCCAACCCGGTGATTGAAGGCAATACTTTCGAGCAGAACAGCGCCCGGATCAAGGGCGGAGCCATTTGCCTCTCCAGGGACTCGCTTGTCCGCCTGAAGACCCGCTGGAGCAATACTTTTCGCCGCAACCGCCCCGACCATCTCTTCTACCAGCCATCTGAATTCTCCTAAATCTTTTCCCCGATAATCATCAAACCATTAATGCACCCGGTGCCCGGCGCGGGTGAGAAAACCCGGGCAGGAGGGATCCCAGATGCAGGAACCTGGAAAAGGGACAGTTAAAATGACTACACAGACACGGCTGGGTCAAATACTGCTTTACGCTGCCGGTGCCTTGCTGGCCGGCGGGCTTGCCTTGGCGGCTCTTTCTTGCGTCTCATTCGAACCGGTAAAGGCGGTAATCGACGCCATGGCCATAACCGGCACCGCCAAAATCTTTACCAGGGATCTTTACGCCCAAATCATGGGCCGCTGCCGGATCTTCGGGGCCGCCTTGTCGGCCGCGGCGCTCCTCTTTTTCCTGGGCCGGGAGCAGATCCGCCGCTATATCCTGGAACTGGCCGCATCATTCGCCCCCTTTTGGAAAAAAACAGCCGCGCATTTCCGGGAGGCATTTTTGCAACAGGAACGGGCGCTGTCAATTGCCCTGCTTGTAATTGTTCTTTCAGCGGCCGCCGTGAGGGTTCTCTTCCTCTGCCAGCCGATGCGCTACGACGAATCGGCCACCTTTCTCTACAACGCCTCCCGCCCGCTTGTCGTGGCCGTATCTTATTATAACAGCCCCAATAACCATCTCTTTCATACTTTGCTGGTGCATCTCGCCCATTCAATTTTCGGCTCCGCACCCTGGGCGGTACGGTTGCCCGCCTTTTTTTTCGGGGTGCTGCTGGTTCCGGCAACTTTCCTGGTGGCGCGGCTCTATTTTAACCGCTACGCCGCTCTGCTGGCCGCCGCCCTGGCGGCTTCCTCCTCCGCGCTGGTGGAGTACTCGGCCCTGGCGCGCGGTTATACAATTTTATGTTTTTTCACACTCCTGTTGTTTGCCCTGGGAGCGTATCTTCGCCGGAATAGCGATGCATTTGCCTGGTTCATCTTTGCGCTGGCCGCCGCCCTGGGCTTCTATACAGTCCCGGTCATGCTCTACCCCTTCGGGATCATAGCGCTGCTGCTCTTTGCTTCCATAGTGATGCAAAACCGCGGCCGGTGCCGGGTGCTGCTGCTCAGGCAGATGTTTATCTCTTTCCTGGTGGCGGCAGCCTTCACCGCCCTGTTCTACCTGCCTGTCTTTGTCGTATCCGGGCCCGGCGCGGTTACCGGAAACTGGGTCGTGGCACCCCAAACCTGGTCATACCTCTCCAACAATCTGCCTGTTTTGCTTATTTCCACCTGGTTCCAGTGGAACCGTGACTATCCCAAGGCGCTGGATCTTTTTTTGGCGCTGGGTTTTCTGCTCTCCATTTTGTCTTATCGCCGGTTCCGTAAATTTCCGCTCTACCTGCTCTCCGCCACGTTCATCTGGTTGGTTCCCGTAATTGCGGCGCAAAGAGTGGTACCTGCGGTGCGGATCTGGCTGTTTCTCCTGCTTTTCTACCTGATCCTGGCTGCCGCGGGCTTTGGCTTGCTCCTGGAGAAAGCGGCCGCCAGATGGCCCCGCTCTAAAGCGATGGTATTTTCCGTAACCGCCGCCGCCCTGTCGCTGTGCTTGTGCCTGAGAGTGATCAGCGCCGGGACGGTTTACTATTCCAATGAGACCGGCACGTTGAGGGACGGTGCGGCTATCGCCGCATACCTTCAGGAAAACTTGCAGCCGGGGGACAGGGTTTTGGCCAACGCGCCCTCAGACGCCATTCTGCAATACTATTTTTACCGGAACGGCTACCCCGACCGCTGCCTGTGGTTTCCTGTGGGCGAGGCAAAGCGCATCGTGGTCGTGGTCAACGAGTCATTTTCCCATACCCTCCACGAGATGCTGGCCGGGGCCGGCCCGGCGAGCCTCCAAGGCTCTTTGCCAAGGGTGCTGGCCCAGTATGAATCCGCCACCCTTTACGAGATAAACTTGAAAGAATAAGCGGAAGGAGGGAGCTAGACCTTGGAAACGGCAAGTTCGCCGGTCCGGTTGCAGAGCCGGGATGCTCTGGCAAAGAGAATATACCTTTCTCCCCGGTTTATCTATTTTCTGCTTGCTTTTGGAGCGCTGACCCGCCTTGCACAATACCTTGCCAACCGGCCTTTGTGGCTCGACGAGGCCATGATCACTTTGAACATCATCAATCGCAGTTATCCGGAACTTCTTCAGCCCCTGGATTATGTTCAAGCAGCTCCGGTCTTATTTTTATTGGCCGTAAAATATTGCTGCGAATTATGGGGTGACAGCGAAATTGTTCTGAGGTTTGTCCCTTTTATTTTCGGATTGCTGGCACTGGCAGTGTTTTATCCGCTAGGCCGGAGAATGATCAGGCCTCAGGCTATGCCAATTGCATTAACCTTGTTTGCTTTTTCCCGTTACGCCATTCATTATGCTGTGGAAGTTAAGCCATATTCACTTGACCTGGCTTTTACAGTAATTGTTTTACTGTTTTCTTTTTGCGTATTGACTGGAGGTTTCCGGTTTAAAAACTGCCTGGCTTTAGGTCTGGCGGGTGCTGCCGCCGTTTGGTGTTCGCATGCTGTCATTTTTGTCATGGCCGGAGCAGGCGCGGCGCTGCTGATTGAAGCCTGGTTAAACAGAAAAAACTGGGGTTACCGGCCGGTAGTACAAACAACCTGGGTATGCGTTTTGTGGGCCGCCAGCTTTTTGTGCAGTTATTATCTATTTGTCCTGCCTACTGTCCATCCGAATTTTTTCATCTTTTGGGAATACTGTTTTTTCCCGTTTCCTCCTCTTACTTTAAATGATCTTACCTGGTTGCCCAGCACCGTTTTAAGCTTAATTAACAACCCGCTGGGTCTGGTTACCCCCGGCCTTGTAATCATGGCCATGATCGCCGGCACAGTTTATTATTGGCGCTCAAGGAAGCGGTTTCATCTGTTGTTGTTCTTCCTTCCGCTGGTTGCTTTACTTTCCGCCTCGGCTTTGGGCCTTTACCCTATCTCGGATCGGCTGGTGCTTTTTATTTTACCGCTATGCTATCTGCTGATGGCCGAGGGGGCTTACCAAATCTTTGCCTGCTGCCACCGGGAACGTATTCTCGAGGCTGCTTTCTTAATGCTTCTGCTGATTTATCCGGTTGGAGGTGGCGCCAAGCGTCTGATCAGCCCCCATTCAGCCCAGGAAACCAGGCCCGTGATCTCGTATTTCCTGGAAAGCAGGCAGGAAGATGAGCCGATTTATATGAATTTTTCCGCTCAATATGCCTTTCAGTATTACACCCGGGAGCGGCCGGTGGAATACCACATCTGGGAGGAACCAATCGGCGCTACCGTTTACCTTAACCTGCGCTTTTTCGAAATGGAAGAGCAATTTATCGAGAGCGGGCGGGCCTGGTTTTATATTGCTTATTTTCCGGTTCAGGATATCCCTGCAGCAATTCTAAAATCCTTTTTAGATGCAAGGGGTACGCTCATCGACAGCTATTCAGCCGCCGGAACAGCTCTCTACCTCTATGATTTCAGTGCAGCAGATCGGCGGTAGTCCGCAGTCGGTTAACGATTCTTAACGAGGACTTAATTTGACTTGACTGGAGGGTGGCCGCTATAATTTGATCTGAAAGAGTAACGGGAAGCCGGTTGGGAAGTGAAGCGATGCTAAAAATAAAAAAAATACTGGTCGTTCTGAGCGCGATCCTGATGATGGCATCAGCCTTATTGGCTGTTTACCTGGGGGATCCCGCCCGGGTGTTCAAAACGGCGGGCAGTTGGGACGGCGCATTCACGATGGGCGATGCTTTTGACCGGGAAAGAGTCAACTTAGTTTTACTCGGGTTTGACCGCACGGAAGAAAGAGACGCCATTTACCGGATTTACCGCCCGGATACGATCATGATTGCTTCAATCAGTTTTCGCACCGGGGAGATCGCACTGGTCAATATCCCCCGGGACAGCTATGTGCTGATTGCGGGAACGGATAGTTACGACAAAATTAATCACGCCTATATGTATGGGTATAATCAGCCCGGTGCCGGCGACCCCCACCGGAGCGGCATCAATGCGACCATTGAAACGATCGAACATTTCCTGGGAGGGGTGCCGGTTCATTTCTATGTTTCTCTGGACATGGACGGGCTTGTCGAAATAATCGACCGGGTGGGCGGGATTGATTATGAGGTGGAGCATCAGGTCCGGGCGGATTTCGGCAGGGGGGGGCTCCTGTTGGACCAGGGATACCAGCACCTTGACGGCAGCCGGTTTTTAACCTATATTCGCGACCGCAGTGTCGGCGGGGATACGGGAAGGTCCCTGCGGCAGCAGCGGATCTTGATTGCCGCGCTGGAGCAGATCAAAAAGAAGTTGCGGCCCCCAGATATCATTCCGCTTTACCGGTCCTGGCAAAAAAACACGGAAACAAATCTCTCCCCGCTCCAGCTTGGTTACCTGTCCCGGTTAGGCCTGAAAGTGGACCCGGGTTCGATTAAAACCGGCGTTTTTCCCGGTACAATCCAGTTCGCGCCTCGCAACGGTGTTGATATCTCTTATATTGTGATTGACGAACCGGCCAGGGTGAAATTGATCGGGGCAATATTCGGGGTTTCCGTGGCCGCCCGGCCGCAAATCATCCTGCCCGGCCCACGCCTGGTGGCGCAGAAGCCGGCCGAACCTCCGGCAACGCCCCCGGCTCACGCCGTCCCCAATCCCGACGAGCCGGAGCCGCCTCTCGCAGACGAAGCCGTGCCGCCTGGCGATCAGGTTTCGGAACCGGCGGAAAACGGCACCGGTGATGACGGCAATTGAACTGCAGGCATTAACTTTTTGAACGGGCGGCGCCAATCTTTCCGTTCCGCCTGGCCGAAGCTCCTGCAAGCATGGGCGCGCCCCGATCGGCCGCATGCGCCGCCCGCAGCGGAAACAGCCGCAGGCGCCGTGGCGTGCGCCTCATGTGGAGAGAAGGCTGCCCCTTAGTGAAACTCGATCTCGATATTCCGGCGCCGGGTATCCGGTTCCGCCTTCGGCATGACGATCTGCAGGATCCCGTTGCGGTAGCTTGCCCTGGAGGCATCGGCGATGACCGGCCCGGGCAGGGTCACGGCGCGGTGGAAGCTGCCCTGGAAGCGCTCCCGCCGGTGGTAGTTTTCTTCCCGCACCTCTTTGGCCCGCTTCACCGCACCCCTGACTTCAAGGAGATTATCCCGGATGTCGATGTTGATGTCTTCTTTGCGCTCCACGCCCGGGATCTCGCAATGGGCGACAATCTCTTTTTCGGTTTCGTAGATATCGATGCGCGGCCCCTGGATATCACCGTACCAGGGAATCCCCCAAAAGCGATCCATCTCGCGCCGCACGTTTTCCAGGTGGCGGAAAGGTTCGTAGGGCGTTAAAGACATTTCTAAACTACCTCCTGCCAGACTTATTTGTTATTATTTTTCTTCATGGATGTGATAATATACCGTTAAACGTGGTTTCAATCAAGCACGGAAAAATTAGGGCTTGCCACTTTTTCAAAACGGGAGGCGCGGCTGGATGGGCACGGTGGAACATGATTTCAGGATCGAGGGAATGCACTGCGCCGCCTGCGCCAGGCGGGTGGAGCAGGAGCTGAGCCGGATCGGCGGGGTCGAGCAGGCCCGGGTCAACCTGGCCACGGAAAAAGCTTATGTCCGCTACGACCCGGACAAGGCTGCCCCGCGCGCGCTCTACGAAGCGGTGGAACGAGCGGGTTACCGCGCGGCTGCCGCCCGGGAACATGACACTTTCAAAGTCGTCAACCTGACCTGCGCCAGCTGCGTCAACCGGGTGGAGCAGGCCTTAAGCCGGGTGCCCGGTGTCGGTGAAGCGCGGGTAAACCTGGCCTCCGGGCGTGCCTTTGTGACCTATGATCCCGCCGCGGCGGATGCGGCGGCGCTGCGGCGGGCCGTAATTGAAGCCGGTTACGGCGTTGAAGAAGAAGCGCGCGGTCCGGAAGAGGAAGCAGATGCTCAGGCCTGGCTGTTTAACGCGGCGCGCCTGCGGATGATTGTCGCCTGGATCTTTACCTTGCCGGTTATCATCTGGATGATCCCGGAGATGTTTTTCCATTTCGCCCCTTTCGGGCACGGCTCGATGAACCTGGGGATGGTTGTCCTGGCCGCCCCGGTTCTTTTCTGGCCGGGCCGTGAAACCTTACTGGGAGCGGAAAGGGCGCTGCGCCACGGCACGGCCAACATGGATGTGCTGATCTCTATGGGCACAGTCGCCGCGTTTTTGACCGGCCCTTTTTCTTTTGTTTTTCCGATCGCCAACTATGCCGGGATCGCGGCCATGATCATGGCTTTTCACCTTACCGGTCGCTACCTGGAGGCGAAGGCCAAGGGGAAAGCTTCGGAGGCGATCCGCAGGTTGCTGCAGCTCGAAGCCCGCACGGCTAACCTGATTGTCGGCGGTGACGAGCGGCAGGTGCCGATCGAAGAGGTGCAGGCCGGAGACCTGATGATGGTACGTCCGGGCGAGAAGATCCCTACCGACGGGACGGTGGAGCAGGGTGAAAGCAGCGTGGACGAATCGATGGCCACGGGAGAGTCGCTGCCCGTCCCCAAAGGGCCCGGTGACCCGGTAATCGGGGCCACGGTGAACCAGGAAGGGGTGCTGCAGGTGAGAGCGACCCGGGTGGGGAAAGATACCTTCCTGGCCCAGGTGATCCGCCTGGTGGAAGAAGCCCAGGGGACGCGGGTGCCGATCCAGGAGTTTGCCGACCGGGTGACGGGATGGTTCGTGCCGGCGGTACTCGGCGTGGCGGTTTTGACCCTGGCTTTGTGGCTCCTGCTGCCGGGGCCGATGCGCGCCGTGGTTGAGGCGGCGGCGCCCTACCTGCCCTGGGTCGACCCGGCCCTGAACCGGCTCAGCCTGGCCGTGGTGGCCGTGGTGGCGGTGCTGGTAATCGCCTGCCCCTGCGCTCTGGGCCTGGCTACCCCCACCGCCCTGATGGTGGGCAGCGGCCTCGGGGCGGCCAACGGGGTGCTGATCCGGCACGGCGCCGCGATCCAGGCGCTGCTGGAAGCGCGGACGATCATTTTTGACAAGACGGGCACCCTTACCAAAGGTGAACCGGCGGTAACGGATATCCGGGCGGCAGGCGAATGGAGTGAAAAGGATTTGCTACGCCTGGCGGCGGGGTTGGAGCAAAATTCGGAGCACCCCCTGGCCCGGGCTGTCGTCTCCAGGGCCAGGCAGGATGAAGGGCTGGTTATCCCCGCAGCCGGCTCTTTCAACGCCGTCCCGGGCAAGGGAGTACGGGCAGTGATCGACGGGCGGGCGGTTTTACTGGGGAACCGCAAGCTGATGGTGGAGAGCGGAATCGAACCGGCGCTGGACGAGGCGATTGAACAACTGGAGGGGCAAGGCAAAACGGTGATGCAGGTGGCGGTGGACGGCCGGCCGGCCGGAATTATCGCCGTTGCTGACGTGCTTAAAGAAGACGCCCCGGCGGCGCTGGCCGAGCTGCGGCGCCGCGGTTACGAGACGGTAATGCTGACCGGGGACAACCCCGTCACCGCGGCGGCGATTGCCCGGGCGGTCGGGATCGACCGGGTCCTGGCGGAGGTACTGCCCGGGGACAAGGCGGCGGAGGTAAAGCGGCTTCAGGAAGAGGGGCGGCGGGTGATTATGGTCGGCGACGGGATCAACGACGCCCCGGCGCTGGCCCAGGCTGATGTCGGCATCGCCCTGGGGACGGGGACCGATATCGCGATCGAATCGTCGGACATTACCCTGGTCCGGGGGGATCTCGCCGCGGTAATCACCGCGCTAAACGTTTCGCGCGGTACTTTCCGCAAGATTAAAGAGAACCTTTTTTGGGCTTTTTTTTACAACCTGGTGGCCATCCCGGTGGCGGTGCTGGGCCTGCTGCACCCTGTGATCGCGGAAGCGGCCATGGCCTCCAGCTCCATCAGCGTAGTCACTAACGCCACCCGCCTGCGCCGGGCCCGCGTCCAACCCGATTTATCCCCGCCGGGCGCTCATGTTTCTTGATTAACTTGCTAGAGGGAGTGGTATTTTTGGAGGCTCGCGAAAGGATTATCTGCGCCCTGGATGTTGACAGCCCGGATCAGGCGCGCCAAATTGTGCAGGAGCTGGACGGGCTGGTCGATTTCTTCAAGGTCGGGATGCTGCTTTACCTGGCCGGCGGCAAAGAGATCGTCGCGTGGCTGCTGGACAGGGGCAAAAAAGTTTTTCTCGACCTGAAGTTTTACGATGTTCCCGATACCGTCGGGCCGGCGGTAAAACAGGTGGCGGCGGCGGGGGTAACGTTCCTGACAGTGCACGGCAATCAAGAAATTTTGCAGCGGGCCGGTGAAGCGGCCGCCGGCAGCGCGCTTAAGGTACTGGGGGTGACTTTGCTGACCAGCCTGGATGAAAACGACTTAAAGCAGATGGGTTTCCCCTGTCCCGTGGAGGAGCTGGTCCTGCGCCGGGCCCGCTGGGCGCTGGATGGCGGCTG
>JAGUZX010000079.1 GCA_020060545.1 Desulfovibrio sp.
CCGCAGCGTGCTCGAACTGGGCGCGGGCGCCGGGCTGCCGGGAGTGGTATGCGGCCTCAAAGGGGCGGCGGTCACTTTTTCCGATTTCCAGCAGCAGGCGCTGGAGCTATGCGGGCGCAACGCCCGGCTGCATGCCCTCGAGGGCTTCAGGCTGCTCCTGGAAGACTGGCGGTGCTTTTCCTGCCGGGAACGGTTTGACCTGGTCCTCGCCTCCGATATCGCCTACGAACCGCGCCTGCTCCCGCACCTTCAAGCGGTCCTGCTGCGGGCGGTACAGCCGGGCGGGGCGATCTTTTTTTCGCACCCCGATCGTCCCGTCACGCGGGATTTTGTGCGGGAGCTGATTCCCACGGGCCCCTTTTCTGAAACCCGCACGGTTGTAAGCGTAAATGTGGACGACCCCGTCCGTTCCCGCTACGATATCACTGTGCACTGCCTGGTAAAGAGTATTGCCGGCTGAAGCAGGAGAGAACGCCCCCGGCGCAGAATATTCTTATTACAAGTTGCCTTTATCTTCAGGCAAATAAAAAAAAGGAGTGATTTTTATGGAAAGCCCTCCCGTAAGCAGGCCGTATTTTTCTCCTGTTCGGGGGAAGGAGCGCTTTTGGCTGGTCTTGAGCTGGGTGGTGGTTGCTGTATGCGCCGCAATTCTTTATTTTTACTGGGATCAAACCCGCACCATGGCCTTGACTAATTATTTTGCCTTATGGCGCAGTATTAAGCCGGTGAATTACCTGTTCGAGTTTTTCTCTTTTTTAGGCAACGATGAATTTTACATGCTCTTTTTCGGCATCCTGATCTGGTGCGTAAGCAAGCAGCTCGGTTTCTGGACGGCGGCGGTGCTGCTGGTGTCAGGGGTTGTCAGCGGCACCGTGAAGGATTGGACCGCTCTTGAAAGGCCCGCCATAGACTGGAAAAAGCAGCTGGAAAGCTACGCCTTTCCCAGCGGCCACACTTTAACCGCGGTTACGGTCTGGGGTTACATGGCGGTCCGGCTGAAAAAAACGGGTTTTTGGATCTGGGCGCTCGTGGCGATGGTGATGATCGCTTTGTCAAGGATCGTTTTGGGTTTTCACTACCTTGGCGATATCCTGGGCGGCTTCGCCATGGGTATCCCTGTCCTGCTGTTCCTGGTCTGGATCAGCGCCTTGTTTGTGGAGAAAGGATGGGCCGCCAAATTCTCCGCACCGCTGATCGCGGCTTTGTGCGCCGTCATTCCGGTTGTTTTGACCGTTCTGGCTCCGTCCGGCGACATGCCGAAGCTGATGGGCCTTTTCGCCGGGGCCTCCCTGGGCTATTTCGTGGAAATCAGGAAGGTCCGCGCCGCGACAAGCGCGCGCTGGTATTTCCAGGTAATCAAGGCGGTCATCGGCGCCGCCGTGCTGTTCGGGATCGTGATGGGCTTGAGCAAGGTCCTCGCCTCGGACAACGCGGCGCTGCAGGTTTGGCTGCGCTTTATCCGCTACGGCTTGGGCGGGGTCTGGGTCACCCTGCTGGCGCCGGCCCTTTTCGTCGCGCTGAAACTGACCCCGCGGGAGAAAGTATAACCGTAGTCTTTTCACCGTGTTGATAGTACGGCACTCAGTATGGGGGCGGCGCTTGCGCCGCCCCTTCGCTTTGTTAATTTCCCTCCACCGGTATAAGGAAAACCTGCTATTAACCATGGAGATCAGCCCGCGTAGGGTGCGTCTCGCCGCGCCGCTTCCCGCGGTAGCCCCCGGAGGGCTAGTAAAAAAGGAAGAAAAGGCTTAGGAGCACCAGCAGGAAGATCATCATCAGGAGCAGGTTGAAATCGAGGTTGGAGATATTGAGGGATTGAAAAAAACGGATCCCCTTGGGGTTGAAATCCATCCGTACCAGCACGAAAAATATCCGGCGCCAAAAGTACCCGCTGCCGTGTATGAAGCGGCGCAGGCCGTCGTACCAGAGCCTGTAGAACCCGTCTCTGACCCTGACGGCAATGCGCTGGAGCCATCGTCCCAGTCGGGCCGTCCCTTCGCTGTCAAAGCGCGAAAGCGCCAGGCAGGCCCGCTGCAGCGGGCCGGTGCTTTTAATCAGGAGGTTTTCGGCGGCCGCATCGACCAGGCTGCCGCTGATGGTTAAAACGCGCAGGGCGTAGGGGCTGCAGCTGTAAGAACGGTCCACCGCCGTTTCCACGGCGCGGCCGCCGCCGGTGAGAAGGAAGCCGGCGGCGAAAACCAGCGGCCGGTAGACCGCTTGTTCCACGCTGAGCCACGCCGGAAGGCTGACCCGCTGCAGGAGCCGCCCAAACAGGAGGTAGAGCAGCAGGCCCAGCCCCAGGACGGCGGCGATAGCCTGCAGGTCGTGGTGATCCCAGAAATTAAGCCCGGCCAGGTGTTCGAGGGCGTGGTGATCCAGGGGAAAAACCGCGGCGGCGGGGATAATCAGCCGGTTTAGCACCTGGGCCGGGAAGCTGCCCAGGGCGGCGATCGCGGCGCTGAGCGCCGCAAAGACGGCCATTTCACCGGGCGTCTCTTTAGGCAGCGGCCCCAGACCCGCCGGTCGTTTCCCGAAGAAAATACCGCAGCAGAGCTTGGTGATATAGCAGACGGTAAGGGCGCCGGTAACGGTAAAAATCTTTTCGGCCCAGGCGAGGCCGGGGCCGTGCCCGTGGGCGAGCGCCTCGACGATGGCATGGTGCAGCAGCGTTTTGCCGGTATAGCCGTTCAGGCCCGGCACGCCGGTAATGCCGGCCGCCGCCACCAGAAAGGCGAGAGTGGTGGCGGGAAGCGAACGCCACAGTCCGCCCAGCTTTCGAACATCCAGTTCGTGGGTGCGGATATAGACCGCGCCCACCAGCATAAACAAAGAAGCTTTGAAAAAAGCGTGGTTGACGATATGATAGACGGCCCCGGCCAGCCCCGCGGCGCCGTGGTAGCCGAGGTAGGCGGCCGCGCCGGCGCCCATGAGGATGTAGCCCATCTGGCTGATGCTGCTGTAGGCCAGGATGCGCTTGGCGTTGTTTTGAAAGAGAGCAATGAAGGCGGCGGTAAACATGGTTGCGGTCCCGATCCAGATCATGACCAGCCCGAGCAGCGCCGCGGTCTCCCAGTGCCCCGCCTCCGGGTGGTGTGCCGGGGTGAATAAAAGGTTGATCACCCTGATGATGCCGTAAGCGCCGGTTTTGATCATGATCCCCGACAGCAGCGCGCTGGCGGGGGACGGGGCCACCGGGTGGGCCTTGGGCAGCCAGATATGCAGGGGCACCATCCCGGCCTTGATCCCGAACCCGGCGATCAGGCAGGCGGCAATAAGAAAGCGCAAATTGCCGAGCCGTTCCAGCTCTTCCAGCCGGGGCGCCAGGGTAACGCTGCCGGTGTAGCAGTAGAGCAGCAGGATCGCCGCCAAGAGCAGCAGCCCGCCCAGGACACCCAGGTAAAGGTAGTTGCGCCCGGCCTCGTCGGCTTCCGCCGTGCGGGCGTGAACGACGAGGACGCAGGAAGTGAAGGACATGATTTCAAAAAAGACAAAGAGGCTAAGCAGGTCTCCGGTCATAAAGACGCCGAGACAGCCGCCCAGGGAAAGCAGGAAAAAGAGGTAGTAGCGGTTTTGCTCCCCTTCATGGCGCATATAGAAAACGGAAAACAGCGTGGCCAAAAACCAGATCAGGGCGGCCAGGAGGGTAAAGGCGGCGCCGAGGCGGTCAACGCGGAAGTAGAGCAGCCGCTCCAGAAACCCCGCCTGCAGTTTCAGCTCCACCGCCCCGCCGCCCGAGCGGTAAAAAAGGAACCCCGCCAGGAGCAGGGTCAAGCCCGCCGCCAGGACCGCCCCGCAGCCGCGCCATCGGCTGTCTCTAAGAGCGATCCGGTAGACCAGAAAACCGCCGGCCAGGGGAATCAGGGCGATCCACAGGGGCAGGCTGCTATAAACCACTTCGCTTTCCACAGGCGAAGGATAAGCCATCACTATCTCCTTCTTGCCGCTCTCATCATGCCGGTTAGAACAGGCCGTGGGTTACCGTCTTGATCATCTCCAGGGGCCAGTTGACCGGCGTCAGGGCAAAGATAAAGCAGCCCACCGCCAGGATGGCGGTCGGCACCAGCATCTCCCAGGGCGCTTCGCCGGCCAGGGACGGTCCGGGGGCGGAAATCTCCGGGGGGGTGTGGCCGCCGTGGCCGCCGTGGACGGCATGCGCGCCGCTTTCGGCTTCACTGCGGCGGTTGAAAAAAGCGGCGATAATGATCGGAAAATAATAGACGGCGTTCAAAAGGCTGCTGAGGATGAGCAGGGCCACAAAAATCGGCCGGTTCAGCTCCAGGGCGGCCATGGAAAGCTGCCACTTACTGATGAAACCGTTAAAGGGTGGGATCCCGACCATGCTAAAAGAGGCTAACGTAAAACAAAGCATGGTCAGCGGCATGTGAAAACCGATCCCGCCCATTTCGCTGATGTTTTTCTTGCCGGTCTGCACGATAATCGCCCCGGCGCAGAGGAAGAGGCAGCCCTTCATCAAGGCGTGGGTGAAGATATGGTAGACCGCGCCGACGAGGGCCCGCTCGCTGAGCAGGGAAATCCCCAGCAGGATATAACCGATCTGGGCGATGCTGGAGTAGGCCAGCCGCCGCTTTAAATTGTCCTGCAGGATGGCCAGCGCCGAACCGAGCAGGATGGTGACCGAGGCCAGGATTACGACGCAGATCTCCCAGTTGACGGCTTCGAAAAACCGCAGCGAGTAGACATTATGGAAGATCCGGATCAACCCGTACGCCCCGGTTTTGATCATGATCCCGGAAAGCAGGGCGCTGGCCGGCGCCGGGGCCGCCGGGTGGGCGTCGGGCAGCCAGACATGGAGCGGGAACATCCCTGCCTTGATCCCGAAGCCGATTAGAAAGCCGATAAAGGCGGCCAGGGCCAGGCCCGACGGTTCGGTGATTAACCCACCGGGACGGGCGAAGGAAACACTGCCGGCCAGGTAATAGGTCACGACCAGGCCAAAAAATATCGCCAAACCGCCGGCAACCGTCAGGTAGAGGTATTTCGCGCCGGCGAAAAGCGAGTAGGCGTCTTCCTCGTGGGCGATCAGCACGTAGGTGGTCAGGGCCATGAATTCAAAAAAGAGGAACAGGCCCAGCAGGTCGCCGGTGACCATCACGCCGACGCAGCCGCCCTGGGCCATCAGTAAAAAAGCGTAGTAGCGGTCGTGGGCGTGGCTGTGGGCGAGGTAGCGCGGCGAGTATAACGTGGCCAGAAACCATAAAAATGAGGCCAGCAGGGACAGGAAAAACCCGATTCCGTCCACCCGGAAGGTGATTGAGAGCGGCAGATGGAAGAGGCGGTAGCCCGCTTCCAGGGTTTGCCCGTCCAGGATGGGCGGAAACATCAGGGCCACCAGGAACAGTGTTGTGCCCGAAATAGCCAGCGCCAGCGGTTCCCGGATCCTGACATTCAGGTAGTTGGTAATAAAGTAAAGCGCAAGCCCTCCCGCGATCGGGAAGAGGGCGGCCAGAGCCGGCAAGTTTGCATACACGGTTCACTCGCCTCCTGAAGATGAAGTTTGTTTCCCGGACGGGCGCACCTCAAGGCGTGGCGGCAAAGAACGCCTGGGCCGCCGCCCGGGCCAGTTCGAGCGGCCAGTTGTGCGGCGCCACCACGGTAAAGGCGATCGACCCGAAAGCCAGTAAGAGAATCGGGATCAGCAAAACCGGCGAAGCTTCTTTAATCCGCACCTGCCGGCCGATCGTGTGCTGCCTGAGGGCTTTTTCCCCCAGGAAGGCGCTGATTACGATCGGCAGGTAATAAGCCGCGTTGAGCATACTGCTCACCAGGAGCAGCACCAGGAAGAGCGGCTGCCCGAAATCCAGCGCTCCCTGCCCCAGGTACCACTTGGTGACAAAAACGTTGAACGGGGGCAGCCCTACCGCCGTCACGGAGGCGACGGTAAAGGCAAGCATGGTCAGCGGCATCCGCAGCCCCACGCCGCCCAGTTCGCTTACCTTTTGTTTTCCCGTGCCCACAAGTACGGCGCCGGCGCAAAGGAAGAGGCACCCCTTCATCAAGGCGTGGGCGAAGACATGGTAAAGGTTGCCGATAAAGCCGTTTTCCGTCAGCAGCGAGATGCCCAGGAGAATGTACCCGATCTGGGCGATCCCCGAGTAAGCCAGGCGCCGGTTCAGGTTATCCTGGACCACGGCGTTAAGGGAGCCGTAGAGAATGGTTACGCAGGCCAGGCCCAGCAGAAGGTTGTTCCAATGCAGCTCTGAAACCAGCTTCAAGCCGTAGAGGTCGTATAAAACGCGGATGAAACCGTAAACACCGGTTTTCAGCAGCATGCCCGAAGACAGGGCGGCGGCCGGGATCGGGGCAAAAGTATAGGCGTCAGGCATCCAGAGGTGCATGGGGAACATGGCCGACTTGATCCCGAACGCGACCATGAAGGCAACGAAGGCGGCAAAGGCCGGAACCACTCCGGCCGGAAAGACGCCGCCCTGCCCAAAGCAAACCGTACCCGCCTGTAAATAGGTCAACACGCACCCCAGGAACAGGGCCACCCCGGCGATGATGGTCATGAAAAGGAATTTCATCGCCGCGGCGCTTGCCTCCGGGGTCTTCTGGTGGGCGATCAAGATAAAAAAGATCACCGACATGAATTCGAAAAAGAGAAACAGGGTAAAGAGGTCCCCCGCCATGACCACACCCAGGCACCCGGCCAGGGTCAGGGACATGCCGCCCCAGAAGCGGATCCGGCCGGGGCGATCTTTCATGAATTCCAGGGCGTAGACAAAGACGATCAGCCCGTAGAGGCAAAAAAGCAAAACCATGAACAGGCTTAAATGGTCCACCCGGAAGCTTAAGCCTCCGGGGGGCAGCAGCTGCGCGAACTTAAGCACCAGCGTCTTCCCACCGGCCATCTCCTTCAGCAATAGGGGAGCGGCGGCAGCGGGGCCCAGGACCGAGGCCATAAACAGGAGCCGGGCCGCTTTTTCCGATACCAGCCCCGCCGCCAGGGCCGCTAGGCCGCATCCCAGGGGGATCAGGATCATAACCAGGGGCAATGCGCTGGCGGTAACCGCGTTGGATGTCAAGGCAACAGAACCTCCTTGTAAAACCGGTTGCTAGAAAATCGTCCTGATCACGGCGTTGACCAGGGGGATAGTGGTGTAACCGGCGAACAACCCCAGGGCGACCGCCGCCACGGCCAGGATTACTGTCGGCACAAGCATTGTCAGCGGCGCCTCGATGCTCCGCGGCCTTTCAAAAAGACCTTGCTTAAAAAAAGCGTTCACAATAATCGGCAGGTAGTAGATTGAATTGAGGACGGTGCTCATCAGGATGACATACGCGTAAACAGGTTTCCCGGCGCTGAACCCGGCCGTCAAAAGGTAATATTTGCTGAGGTAGCCGCAGATGGGCAGCATCCCCATCAGGCCGAAAGCGCCGATGGAGAAGGCCAGCATGGTCAGGGGCAGGCGCCGCCCCACTCCCGCCAGGTCCGAGAGGCTCGTTTTGCCGGTTACGGTAATAATGATCCCGGCGCAAAAAAACAAGGTGATTTTCAGGAAAGCGTGGTTGATGATATGCAGCAGCCCCCCCGCCAAGCCGAAGGGCGTCAGCATCAGGGTGCCCAGGGTGATATAGCCAAGCTGCCCGATCGTGGAATAAGCCAGGCGAAGTTTCAGCACATCCTGTTTGATCGCCATCACCGAACCGGCAATGATGGTAAAGCAGATCACCACCGCCAGGTATCCGGTCAGGTTAAGCTCCCGCAGCGTTTCCACCCCGTAAAGGGAATAAAAAACGCGGGTGATGCCGAATACACCGGCCTTGACGATGGCCACGGCATGGAGCAGGGCGCTCACCGGGGTGGGCGCGACCATGGCGCTGGGCAGCCATGAATGAAGCGGCATTACCGCCGCCTTGGTGCTGAAACCGGCGATGCAAAGGACAAAAATGACGACCAGCCAGCCGCGATCGGCGGGGTCGACCGACCCGAGGATCCCCCCGGGGGCGAAATCGAGTGTTCCGGCGAGGCTCAAAATCGCGAACAGGGAAAGAAAGATTAGCGCCCCGCCGCCGAAACTGTAGCTGATATATTTAATTCCGGCCCGGGTCGCTTCCCGGGTTTGGGCGTGAACCACCAGGGGGTAAGTGCAGATGGCGAGATATTCATAGAAAATGTAAAGCGTAAACAGGTTTCCAGCAAAAGCGACCCCCATGGTCGCCGAAGCGGAAAGAACGAAGAAAGTAAAGTAGCTGCGCTGGCCGTGTTCCCGGGCCATATAGCCGATTGAATAGATCATCGCAAAAACCCAAAGGGTTGAAGAGACTATGCCGAAAATCATCCCCAGTGAATCCACCCGGAAATAGATGTGCAGGTTTTCGACCAGGGGGATCAGGCGGACCTCGATGATCTCACCCCGCATGGTATAGGGGAGCATGCTTGCCGCCGACGCAAACGTCAGGATGATCGCGCCCACGGCGATGCTGCTGCGCCAGGCGCTTTTTTCTTCATGGATGAAGCGGATGATCAGCGCTCCGGCCAGGGGAAACAGGACCGCCGCGAGGGGGAGGAAACCGGGCATATTCCACTTGCCTCCTAACCCAATGATTTAATGGCCGAAAAGAAAGATCAGCCCCAGGATGATCACCAGGATCATGACGATCAACAAGAGATCGAAATCCAGGTTGGAAATGTTGACTACCTGAAAAAGCTTGCTGCCCCGCGGGCGGTAATCCACCTGGAAGAGAGTCTTAAAACCGCGGCGCAGGAGCAAGGCCAGATTGCCAAAAACAGCGTTGATCAGGGCCATCCAGAGCGCGTAAATCTTTTCCCTAACCTGGACAACCGCCTTGTTCAGCCGGCGGCCGGCGCGGTCGATCAAATCTCCTTCAAAAAGACCCATGCCGCGGCAGACGGCGCCGAAGGCGGCGGGGATCCGCAAATAGGACCCGTCGATACCTTGTTCCAGGCCGCCGCCTGCGGCCGTAAACAGCGCCAGGGAGCTCCTGCTGAGCGGGGCGTAGACAGCCCGGTCGATACTGAGCCAGGCCGGGAAGCTGACCTTTTGAAAAAGCTTGCGCCGTTTCAGCACATAGAGCAGGGTTAAGCCGAGGGCGATCGGGATCAGCACCCCCACCAAATCAGCCGTGTTGAGAAAATGCTGCTTTAGTAAATAGTTAATTTTGTAACTATCGTAGGTAAAGCTGTTCGCCGCCGGGGCGATTGCCTTCTTTAAAACTGCCTGGGGCGCCAGCCCCAAGTAGAGGACGGCCGCGGCGATCGCACCAAAGACCGCTTTCTCCAAAAAGGGTTCCCGGGGGATTGAAGTTAAATGGGCCGGCCTGGATCCGGTGAAAATGCCGGTGAAGAGTTTAAAAATGTAGCAAACCGTCAGCGCCCCGGTAAGAGTAAAGATAATTTCGGCTAGGCGCAGCGAAAAGAGGTGGTGATGCTGGAAGGCTTCGACGATGGCATGGTGGAGCAGGGTTTTACTGATATAACCGTTGAAACCGGGGAACCCGGCGATGCCGGCGGCTGACACTAAAAAGGCAACGGTGGTGACCGGCGCGCTGCGGGCCAGGCCGCCCAGGCGGGACAATTCCAATTCGTGGGTGCGGGCATATATCGCCCCGGCCATCATGAAGAGCCCAGCTTTGAAAAAGGCATGGTTGAGAATATGGTATGTAAAACCGCCAAAAGCGATCGCTCCTTCGTAACCAAGGTAGGCGGCGCAGCCGACTCCCATCAGGATATAACCCATCTGGCTGATGCTGCTGTAGGCGAGGATCCTTTTAATGTTGCTTTGGAACAAAGCCATTACCGCCGCGCTGAACATGGTCACCACCGCGAACCAGATCATGACGTAGCCTGCGTTTTCGCTAAAATGCCAGTGGCCGTGCTCCGCTGCAGCGGGGGTGATGATCAGGTTGACCACCCTGATGATGCCGTAGGCGCCGGTTTTTATCATGATGCCTGAAAGCAGGGCGCTCGCCGGGGAGGGGGCTACCGGGTGGGCCTTGGGCAGCCAGATATGGAGGGGCACCATCCCGGCCTTGATTCCGAACCCGATCATGAGAAAAGCGGTGATAAAAAAGCGGGTGGAGCCGGCCCCGGCCAGCATCTCCCCTTGGGGCGTGATGGCGGTGGTCCCGGTGGCATATTGGAGCAGGAGGATGCCGGCCAGCAGGGAGAGGCCCCCGAAAATGCTCAGGTAGAGGTAATTACGTCCCGCGGCCATGGCTTCTTTTGTCTCGGCGTGAACAACCAGGACGTATGAAGTCAGCGACATCATTTCAAAAAAGAAGAAAAGGCTGAAAAGCTCCCCCGTCAGAAAAACGCCCAGGCACCCGGTCAGGGTCAGCATCAGGAAAGCGTAATAGCGGGTCCGCCGGTGTTCATGGGACATATAGGTCCAGGAAAAAAGGGCCGCCATGAACCAGACCAGGGAAGCAAACAGGGCAAAGAGGGCCCCGAAAAGGTCTACCTTGAACTCGAAACCGACGCCCAGGTACTGCGGCCAAGTTAAGACAACCGGGGCCTCCAGGACGTTTAAAAACAACTGTACGCACAAATAAAATACGATGCCGCTGAAAGAGACGGCGACCAGGTTGCGCCATATTTCCCGGCGGTTGAAGAGGGCAATCAGGACGGTTGCCAGCAGGGGAAAGGTGACAATGCACAGGGGGAGGTTGTCTAAGGTCAGGTTTATTGCAGCGGATAGAACAACCATGAAGGGCCCTCTTTTCCCTAGTGAAATAAATAACTTATGCGTTATTCGCTTTATCTTCACCATTTCCTTCTTTGCCCGCCAATGTTTGTGCGTTCAACACGGTGAATAATTTACCGGCCCAGGCGAATTTTCTCGGAGCCCGTTTAGCGTTTCAAGCAAAAAAATAAAGGAGTTTCAATTGTTATGTAGAATGTTAATGAGGCTGAACAAGTTACAAATAGAACAAGGTTTCGGCCAAATACAGGAGGTGGAAGTCATGTTTGGCGGCAGACCCGGGGTCTGGGAAATAGTGCTTATCCTTGTGGTAGCTTTGATTATCTTCGGCCCGGCCAAGCTTCCCGAACTGGGCCGCTCCATCGGCAAGGGAATCCGGGAATTCAAGCAGGCGACAAAGGACCTGGGGCGAAGCATGGCTCTGGACGATGAACCGGAAGAGCAGTCCAAGTAAACCGGAGCGGGGGGACGATCATTTTGCCGGAATAAAGAGCTTGCAAAGCTTCATTTTTTCTATGCCGACGAATTTCCCGGCCGCCGCGTCCAGCTGTGCGAGCAGTGCAAGAACTACCTCAAAACGGCGGCAGTCAAAGAGATCGGCCGGGAGCTCGTCCTGGAGCTGGAGCATATTTTTACGCTGCTGCTTGATTGCGTGGCCCGGCGCGAGGGCTACCGGCCCGGCGAGGACCTGGCAGTCTTAATCTAGACTTAAAAAAGGAGCTGAAAAAGATGTTTGGTGGAAGGCCCGGAATTTGGGAACTGGTGTTAATCCTGGCTGTCGTGGTCTTGATCTTCGGCGGCAAGAAGCTGCCGGAGCTGGCCAGGGCCGTCGGCAAAAGCGTAAACGAACTGAAGGAAGGCCTGCGGAGCAAGGCGTCACCGGAAGAGGCTCCCCCGTCCGCTCCTGAGAAAAAACAATAATTTGCCGAAGGGTATGTCACTGCATTGAAAAGAAAAACCGACAGCTCCATGACGGTGCTGGAGCATCTTTCCGAACTGCGCAAGCGCTTTATAATCTCGGCCGGCGCTTTCCTGGCGGCGTCGATTATTAGTTTTACCAGGATCGACCTGGTCCGCCGGTTTATAACCGGGCCCCTGGGTGATTTTAAATTGATTTATCTCTCTCCGCCGGAGGCGCTTACCGCCAATTTAAGGCTTGCGTTTGTGGCCGGGGCGGCTCTTGCGTCGCCGCTGCTGATCTGGCAACTGGCTGCTTTTTTAAGCCCCGCTTTTACGCGGCGGGAGAAAAGGTTCTTTTTTTTCATCGTCTTTGGTATCTGCTTTCTGTTTGCGGCCGGGGTTGTATTTGCCTACAGCGTCGTTTTCCCTTTCACCCTTCATTTTTTTCTGCAGTTTGCCTCCGCCGACCTGGAACCCCGTTTCACGATCAGTGAATATATTTCTTTTGCGTTATCGCTTCACATTGCTTTCGGGCTGGTTTTTCAGCTTCCCCTGCTTTCCTGGGCCCTGGGCCGCATGGGGGTCGTTTCGGCGAAATTCTTAAGGCGCAACCGCAAGTACGCCATCCTGGTGATGCTGGTTATCGCGGCGATCATTACACCGCCCGATGTAATCTCGCAAATTATTATGGTCGTGCCCCTCCTGCTGCTCTACGAAATTGGCGTAATTATGGTTGTCATCAGTGAAAGAAAAAGAGCCGAAGGACTCGCCCCGGGGAACCGGGAGGTCGGGCTGGAGTTAAAATCTTGACAAAACAGCGGGTTTTGCTTTAATCTCATCTCACAGCTGCTCACCTCTTACTTCTTACTTCTCAATTGGAAGGTGTATTTAACTTGGACTGCAGGCAAACGCGGGGGGCGGTCATCCTGGCGGGCGGGGACAGCAAGCGCATCGGCCGGCCGAAACCGCTTCTGGAACTGGGCGGGGAAACCCTGATCGAAAGAATGGTAAGGCAGTTAAGCCTTTTTTTTGGGCAGATTACAATCGTTACCGATCAAAAAGAGCTTTTTAAAGGCCTTCCGGTCACCCTTGCCGGAGACATCTTGACGGGTCCCTGTAAAAGCCCCTTGCGGGGGATTCACGCGGGCCTCAGCGCTTCCAGCCTGCCGTACCAGTTTTTCACGGCCTGCGACATGCCTTTTCTAAACTTGCCGTTGATCGAATATATGGCCGGTTTTGCCGGCGTTTACGACGTGGTGGTCCCCCGTGTCGGGGATTATTACCAGCCGCTGCACGGATATTACCGCCGCTCCTGCATCGAGATAATCCGGCGGCAACTGGAAAACGAGCGCTATAAAACCACCGACTTTTACAGCCTGCTCAACGTCAGGTATATCGGGTTGGCAGAAATAAGCAGGTTTGATCCCGGCCAGGATACTTTTTTCAACATCAACAGCTGGGCCGATTACGAGAAAGCGCTCCGGATGCTGCAAGGCAAGGACGGGCCGCCCGAGGCGCCGGCCGGAAACGGGGATAGCTAACTGCACGTGCCCGGCGCATGCCTCGTCCTCTTCCTTTCCGGCACCGTTGGGGCGGGCGGAGCATGCGCCTCCCGGAAGAGAAAGGGTTGCTGGAGGTGACAACCTTTTTCCGGGTGCTCGCCTCAGAAGATCTTTTGTTTTGGCGCCGCTTTAAACCGGAAAACGATCAGATTGGCCAATAAAAAGAGCCCCCAGAGCGCTGGAAAGTAGTCCCCGGCCAGGGTGTAGATTGTTTTCCGCCTGGACAGGTCCAGAGGCAGGATGAAAAAAGCGCGTTCTGATTTGCCGGAGCGGAGCAGTTCTCTCCCCCGGTAATCGAAAGAGATGGTAATCCCGCTGTTGGCGACCTGCGTTACTCCGGCGCCGGTCTCCGCCGCGCGGATGGCGGCTACGTGGGCATGCTGATCCAGCCCGATGGTTTCCCCGAACCAGACGTCGTTGGTGAGGACGAAGAGGTGGCGTCCACCCTGGCGGGCAAAAAGGCGGGTGTAGTCCCCGAAGTAAGATTCGAAACAAACGACTCCGCTTATCGGTGTCCCCGCGAGGTCAAAAATGGTGATTTCCTCCCCCGCGGTGTAGCTCCCCAGGATAAAGTCCAGCTCCAGCAGCTTGTTGAGCGCTTCCTCGAGGGGGAAGTACTCCACAAACGGCACCAGGCGTCTTTTATAATAAGCCTGGAAATGGTCGTTGCCCGGTGTCAGGAGGACAACGGCGTTATAGAGGAAATCTCCGGCCTTAAGCCGGGCCCCGTAAAGAATGCTTACCCCCAGTTCCCGTGCCAGCGCCGTCATTTCCGGCCGGTGTGCGGCGGCCTGGCCATGCACATACAGGTCCACCACTGTTTCCGGCCACACCACCAGCTTAACCCGGGGTTCCGCCGTTGCGGCCTGCCGGGTCAGCTCTAGGTGGCGCTGCAAGATAAGCTCTTTCCCCTGGCGGGATAGGATCTCATCCGGGGCGCTGTTGCCCTGGATCAGGGCCGTCCAGATGGGGGCATTTTCCCTCTGCACCCGGAACAGCTCCGGCAAAAGCAGGCCTCCCGCCAGGAGCAGTCCCACCAGGACCGCGGCCGCGCGTAAGGCTTTGCCCCGCAACCGGCCGGCACAGCCGAGGAGCACGATGCTTTGGAACGCCGCCATCAAAAAAGATAAACCCCAGTAACCAAAAACCGCGGTCAGGTTAAGCAGGGGGGTATAGCGCCATTGGGTATAACCGAGGTAGCCGACGGTATAACCGGTAAAACCGATGGAACGGGCGTACTCCATCAAGAGCCACAGGGCGGGTAGGATCAAGCTCAGGCTCAACGGGCCGCTTAGCCGCCCAGCCCGGCATACAGCCAGGGCAAAGAGAGCATGAAGCAGGCTTAAATAAAGGATCAGCAGGACTACCGCTGCGAAAGCCAGGGGCGGGCGCAGGTGGTCAAAAAGGACTCCGGCCAGGTAAAGGTTCAAATGCAGGTGGAGCGGGATGCCGCTGATCATCCCGCCGGCAAAAGCCTGGCGGGGCGATGCCCGCAGGCAAAACCAGAGTAAAGGGGTTAGGGCCAGCCAGGCCAGGTAGCCTTGATTCAGGGGAGGAAAAGCCGCTGCCAGGAGCAGCCCTGAAAAAAGAGGCCAGCCGTAATCTTTCCATGTCAACGGGCGGCGTAATGCTGATTCGAGCATGCTGTTCCCCCTTCTTTGCCTGATCTTAGTTTAGCATATCAAGGGGCCGCAGGGAATAAGGCCGGTCCCGCCGGCTGTTTTCCAGGAAAATACTTTCTTGACTCAATATTGGCTAAATGATATAAATATAATCATTAAAAAGCAATGCTGCCGCCGGCCAAGTGAAGGCCGTTTGGGGGTTTATGACGATCGAGAAGGAAAATCTGCTGGAATATATCAAGGAGCTGGACCTGGTTTTCAGCCGGCTGGCGTACCGGTTGAGGGTATTGTTCAGCAGGTACACCGTCGATGAAATTACCGATACCCAATTTATCGTCCTGCGCTGCCTGCGCAAGGGTCCGGGCAATACTTCATACCTGGCCCAGGTCCTCGGGGTTACCCTCAGCGCCGTGACCGCCCTGATTAACCGCCTTTATAAAATGGGGCTCGTGACGCGGGAAAGGCAGGACAGGGACAGGCGGCAGGTATGGATCAGCATCACCCCCAAAGGGCAGCAGGTGCTGAAAGATGTGGAAGACAAACGCCACCTGCTCCTGGCGCTCTACTTCTCACGTTTTTCGGAAGCGGAAAGGAAACAGCTCCTGTCGCTGCTGCAGCAGGTAATCCGCCTGTTCGAACGGGATGATATCCTAAAAGAAGAATAGATCAAGGGGACGGTTCTCTTGATCTATTAAAGATTAAGGGCGAATCATGGGGGGGCGGTTCTTTTCAAAAATAGATCAACGGAACCGTCCCCCTGATCTATTTGTTAGGCCGGCGGGGTATTCCGTCCGCGGTCCCGGCGGATGATTAAGAACCGGATCAGCAGCGCCAAGAGGGCCAATATCACCAGGGCCGGCAGCATCGCCGACAGGACAACGATAAGGCCGGCGAAAGCGGTGCTGACAAAGTTGATGCTGCGCACGAACGCTTCCTTGATCCTGACACCCAGGTTGGCAAAGGGAGCAGGCGAAATGTTTTGCGTGGCGATCGCTTCTTCTTTAATGCGGAGGTTGATCGTGGAAAAAACGACCTGGTCCTGCAGGTAGGTAAACTGGGCGGTCATCGCTTCGATTTCGCTCCGCACCCTGCCCAGTTCTTTTTCCACTTGCAAGACTTCTTCAATTTTCACGGCCATCTTCAAGATTTCCCGCAGCCGTTCTTCCTGGGCGTGCAGGGTCTTTATTCTTGCTTCCATGTCGATATATTGCATGGTTACATCTTGGTTGGACTGGCCTACATTGGTAGCTTTTCCCAGTGCCTGCAGCCGATCCATAACCGGATCAAACTGGGCTGCCGGTACGCGCAGGGTAAGCTCGGCGGCGTAGAGGTCGTCCTTCAGTTCGTAAATATAGGCGCTGCCGATAATGCCGCCGGCGGAGGCAACGATGTTTTTAACCTGGCTTACGGTCTCCCGCGTATTCGAAACCGTCAATTCCAGAGAGCCGTTGCGGATCACGTGGCGCTCCTGGGACTGGCCGACCACCTGGCCGTAAATTACACCGGGATGGCCACCCTCTTTGGCGGCATAAACATTAGCAGTATCTGCGAATGAGCCCCGATCCGCGGGCGCCGCCTGGTCTTGTACGGTTTGCGCCCCGCAGGAGGTCAGGGTTAGAGCGGCCAGGCCCGCTAAAAGCAAGAAGAAACATAATAAGATAGTTTTTTTGGACGAGATCATGGTTTTCACCTCTCCTTTTTGTATATGACCCCTGACTCATCTAAAAAGTTTATAAATATTTTGCCGCTGGCCGTAAAATAGTTTGATCAACATCCAGAATGATGTTCATTTGTACAGGCAGAATAGTTTTTACGCGCAAACATTACCGGGGGAAGGGATGCGGGCGCAGCACTTACACGGCGCGGTGCCCCAGGCCGACGGCGACATCATTGAGATGCAATAGGCCGATCTCAAAAAAAATGGCTACAGCCACATGATCGCCGCCCTGGGCGATGCCCACTTTTCCTCCTACATTCAATCCCAGGGCCTTGGGCATGATTTGGGCCAGGGCTTCGCGGGTGGCGCCCGCCACGGCGCCTTCCGATTGGTGCGTGCCGTCGATGATCTGCTCTCTTTTTGAGGCAACGACCGCCCTTTCCACCACCTTTTGCAGAGAACTTAGAAATTCGCCTCCGTAATCGACAGCCGTAGACCTGATTCCTTCGGTAAGATAACGCTCTTTCAGCGCCGTCTCGGATTCCCTGGAAGCGGTCATGGCCATGCTTAGTGCGGCACGGGCCACTGCACGACTTTCCATCTGCAGCCTCCTACAAGTTGGTTGCCTTAATTATCATTCCATCCAAGAAAAAGCGCAAGGGTTAAATAATGAAGATCTGGGGTGAGGCAGATAAGCATAAACAGAAGCCTATAACGACCTTTGCTCCGGCTAATGTCGATCCTTTATTAGCCTGGCACAGCCATGTGGCTGCGCCAGACCACACTTTAGAACCGGCATTAACCTTTGCCCGACCGGCATAGATCCTTTCGAAGCCGGTAACGATCTTTTGACCGTTACCGACCTCGAAACCGCCTGAACTGCTTTGCGAGGCTCTTACACTTACTAAGTACGCAAGAACCTATACCGATCTTTGCTCGACCGTAATGGATCCTGTGGGACCCTGCAATAATCGGCTTGATTATTGCAGAACCTTGTGGAACCCATTACGATCTTCCCGCCGGCTGATAACAAGCCCTATCCGGACCTGTTATCAACCTTTGGCCGGCTGTAGTAAAGCCAAATATTTGACCTTGCTACAGCCTGGGCCCGGCCGTTATAGACCTCTGTTTCGAGTATAGTATATCCGGCAGCGCCGGGATTATTTATGCTTTTTAAATAAAAATAACGTCTGAAAAGTTAGGCAATTATACCTATAAAAAATATTTTTATTATTAAGCAGGATTATTGAAAACCCTGTAGAATAAATAAAAAAAGTGAACCGGCAAAAACCTAACCTCCTACTATATATTTACAGGGGACTCCCCTGTAATTTTTTTGTCCGGAGACTGAAAGCTTGTTCCTGCCCCGGTAAATGGTATCCGAAACGCTTCCAGGCAAAAGCGCTAAAACCGGCGGCGATCCGGCTTCCTTCCGGCGCAATTTTAAATCCTTGTTATTGAAAACAGGAATAAGCATGCCGATGTTGAATTATGGTTAAATCTGCCGAGATACCGTGAAAGGAGCGGTGCAATTGCAAGCAGTCACCCCGCTTTCCAGGGGCGGCCGGCTCTTTTACACTGCCGGGAGCGCGGCCTTTACCATGGTGGAAAGAATGCTCATCCTTTACGTGCCCTTTTACTTCTGGCCTCCGGAGGAATATGCCCAGCCCAACCTTATTTCCAGCAAGATTTATTTTGGGTTCGTCACGATCCTGGGAGCGGCCTGGCTTGCAGGGAGGGTTTTCGACGGTGCGGCTGACCCGATCATCGCTTCTCTGAGCGACAACAACCGCTCGCGGGTCGGAAGGCGCAAGCTTTTCCTGCTCTTAAGCGGCCTGCCGCTGGCCCTGACGACGGCCCTTGTTTTTTTCCCGCCCCGCCCTGGCTGTGAATCAGTTCTCAACGGGATCTGGCTGGGGGCAATGCTTTGCCTTTTTTATATTTTTTTTACCGCTTATGTGAACCCATACTTAAGCCTGCTTTCAGAGCTGGGACATACTGAAGCCATGCGGATAGATATGTCCACGATGATCGCCTTCATGGGCCTGCTGGGGATGATCTGCGCGTCCGTTTTGTTTCCGCTTGCAGTCGGCGGTATGCAGGCCGGGGGGATGGATTTTCGAAGCTCATACCAGTCCGCGGCGGTTGTGTTTGCGGCTGCGGCGGCTGTTATTCTCTACCTGGTGGCGCTCGGCTTCAATGAAAAGATACACTGTTCACCCATCCGCCTGCCGCAAGTGGGAGTATGGGAATCGCTGCGTAAAACATACGCGGTAAAACCATTTCGCCTTTTTTTAGTGGGGGAAGTTTTCCTGCAGTTTGCTTCAAATATCGTTACCGCGGGGATGATCTACTACGCGGTGGTAATTTTTCAGAAAGAACAGGCCTTTATGACCGTGCTGGCGGGGGTGACCATCGCCTCGGCGCTGCTCAGCTTTCCCCTGGTAAACCTGGCGGCGAAACGGTATGGCAAAAAAAAGGTGATCCTGGCCGGTGTGGGCATCCTGGCCGCCTGCACCGCGGCCATTTTTTGCTTCAGCTTTAATATGAGCGGCATTTATTTCTACCTCGGATTGGCCATGTTTGGATTGGCGGGGCTTCCCCTGGCCATCTTATCCGCCCTGGTCAACCCTACCATCGCCGACCTGGCCAGGGTAGAGGCCCTGCGGACCGGTGAGCACAGGGAAGCCATGTTTTTCGGGGCCAGGGCCGTCCCGCTGAAGCTCACCATCGCCCTGGCCGGGGTCACTTTTACCTTTTTGCTGTCCAGCTTCGGCAAAGATATCGCCAACCCTCTCGGAGTGCAGCTGAGCGCTCTGGTTGTGGCGGTGTCTTGCTCCCTCGGTTTCTTATTTTTCTTGCGCTACCCGGAAAAAGAGGTCCAGGCCTGCCTCCGCTGCTACGAACCCCCCACCGGCGCCGCCGCTCCGGATGAGCTAAACACCCTTTAAGCCCAGGACCTCCTGTGCCGGGGTGCGGTCGCCGCTGCAGCTGATCAGGCGCGGCCCGTGAAGAAAGATCAGCTCGTACCCCAGTGCGCGGTAAAGGCTGACGATGCGATCAGTGGCCTGGTTGGAAATGATGGCCGGGCCCGGATGCGCGGCGAGCCAGGCAGCCAGGCGGACCTGGTCCGCCCAGCTGAAACCGTTCCGGGTGTACTGGGTAAAGGGGACGTCGTAAGGCGGATCGGCATAGACGAAGTCATCCGGTCCCAGGCGGAGCGCTTCAAAATCGACCGCCGTAAATTCCCATCCCTCAAACAAAGTACGGTAGCCGGTAAGATCGAGGGCATAATTGATTTTGCCGTAACGTCCGAAAGGCACATTAAAGCTCCCGCTGCGGTTAAAGCGGCAGAGCCCGTTATACCCGGTGCGGTTCAGGTAAAAAAACAGCTCGGCGGCCTCGCGGCTGTTTTCGCCTCCTTCCGACAGCAGTTGGTTAAACCTGGCGCGGTGGCTGTAATACAATGTTTTTTCATTTTGCATGGGGATGCTGATCTCCAGCCCTTCTTTAAGCCAACGCAGGAAGTTCACCAGGTGCGGGTTGAGGTCGTTGAGCAAGGCCCGGGCCGGGTTAAGGCCGAGGGCAACCGCCAGGCTGCCGCAGAAAGATTCGACCAGGCGCCTGTGCCGGTGTTTCTCCCAGTAAGGCAACAGGTGGGAGACCAGCCACCGTTTGCCGCCGGCCCACTTCAGGGGGGGGGTAAGCGTTGGGGCCTGCCGCTTCCGAGCCTTACTCACCGGCACACCTCGCTTTGTGCGCGCAGTCCGGGCAGAGGCCGTAAGCTTCCAGGTCATGCCTCTTGACCACGAAGCGGGTGGCGCTTTCGATGTCTCCGATTAAATGTTCGAAGGTGCAGCTGGCAAACTCCTCCACCCGGCGGCATCCGGTGCAGATCAGGTGGTGGTGATGATCTCCGTCGCGGTCGATTTCGTAGTGCAGCCGGTTGTCGTTCAAGACCAGGGCCCTGACCAGGCCGAGCCTGGCCAGCAAATCCATGGTCCGGTAGATTGTCGCCATGCCGGTACCGGGCAGCATCTGCCTGATTGCGGCATGAATTTCCTGCGCCGAGGGATGGCCGTCGTTTTCCGCCAGGTATTCCAGAATCTTGCGCCGGGGCCCGGTAAGTTTAAAACCTTTCCCCTTCATTTTTTCCTTCAGCTTTTGGATCGCTTCCGCGGTCAGCGGCATGGTTCTTGCCCCGTTTCTTCCAGGCGGTCTTGCTTTGCCCGCTTGCTCTTCCGGCGGGCAAAAAAGCGGGGGCCAACAAGCAAAGAAAGCAGGAAAAGGATGGTCATGGCGAGCACAATCGTGGCGCCGGAAGGGACCCGGAAATAATAGGACAGTACCAGGCCGCCCACGCTGCCGGTGGCGCCGCAGATCAGGGAAACGGCGAGCATGGTCCGGTAGTTGCTGCTCAACCGGTACCCGGTCGCCGCGGGGATCACCAGGAGCGCGGAGGCCAGGACGATGCCCACCAGCTTCACCGAAACCATAACCGTCAGGGCCATCACTGCCAGCAGGCCCAGGTAGAGGGCGTTGACGGGAACCCCTCCGGCCCGGGCCATCTCTTCGTCAAAAGAGAGCGCGAGCAACTCTTTAAAGAAAAGGCTTAAAAAAAGCGCCGTTCCCAGCAGGACAAAGGAGAGCAGCCGCAGATCCGCGGCTGAAACGGCCAGGATATTGCCGAAAAGCAGCGAGAAAAGTTCGGGGTAATACCCCTTGGCCGAGCTGATCAGGGTAATGCCGAAGGCCATGCCGGCGGCGTAAAACACCCCGATCACGGTGTCTTCATGGAAGCGGCCCAGCCTGCTGATAGAGCCGGTTACAACGGCGGCGGCGACGGCGAAAAGGCTTCCCGTCAGGATCGGGTTTACTCCCGCGACCAGGCCCACGGCGATCCCCCCCAGGGCGGTATGGGAGACGCCCACCCCCAGGAACGATAGCCGTTTCAGGACCACAAAAAACGCGACGCCGGAGCAGATCAGTCCGACCAAGAGCGCCGCCAGGAGCGCCCGCTGCATGAATGTGTAAGAGAGCATCTCCATCACCGCTCTTCACTCCCCTCCCGCGTTCCCGCCGTATTCAACAGGTCAAATTGGCAGCGGAAAGCTTCTTTTAAACCGGGGCTGTGCAGCACCTGCCGCGGGTTGCCGTGCAGGTGCATGGTCCGGTTGATACAGATCAGGTAATCGGCAAAGGCCGCTGCGGCAGTCAGGTCATGGGAAACCAGCAGCACCGTCAACCCTCGTTCTCGCTGGAGGCGCCTTAAAAGTTGCATTAACTGGTGCTGGGCGGTAATATCCAGGCCGGCGCTTGGCTCGTCCAGCAGCAGCAGCGCCGGATCGCGGGCAAGGGCCCTGGCCAGCAGGACCCGCTGCTGTTCGCCGCCCGAGAGCGCTTGAAAAGGCCGGTTGGCCAGGTGAGGGATGCCTACCGCATTCAGGGCGCGGCGGCCGGCATCCCGGTGGCGCCGGTTAAAAGGGCGCCCGAGAGTCCGGGGTGAAAGAAGGCCCATCAGAACTGCATCGAGGGCTGAAAGCGGAAAGCGGCGCTCAAACGAGCGGTTTTGGGGCATATAGCCGATTTTTCCCCGGTCGTGACCCAGTCGATTGGACGGGCGGCCAAAAAGGGCTGCCGAACCTGAAAACGGCTTGACCAGGCCGAGCAGGACCCGCAGGAGCGTGGTTTTGCCGGCCCCGTTGGGTCCGATAATCCCGACCAGTTCGCCGGCCTTGACCTGAAAGCTGATGTTGTCCAGGACAAAATGGCCTTGCATATGCACGGCCAGCCGCTCCACTTTAACAATTTCAGCCAAGGTTTTCACCTGCAATTCCAGTTAGTCGGCCAACGCTTCTTTAAGCACCGCCAGGTTATCGCGCATCAAGTTGATGTAAGTATTGGCCCGTGGCAGATCCGGTCCCCCCAGGGGGTCAAGCACGGCCGTTTTCGCCCCGGTTTCCGCGGCGAGCATCTTCACCATTACGGCGGAGAATTGCGGCTCGGCAAAAATAACTTTAACCCCGTGCGCCCGGCTCAAGTCAACCAGCCGGGCAATCCAGGCGGCCGACGGTTCCTGCCCGGGGAAAGCGGCGATCACCGCCGCCTCTTCCAGGCCGTAACGCCGGGCGAAATAGCGCCAGGCGGAATGAAAGGAGATAAACTTGCGGTTATTCAGGCCGGCCAGGGCGGCGCGAATTTCACCGTCCAGGGCGGAAAGCTCGGCCTGGTAGGCGGCCAGATTGGCGCGGTAAGACGGGGCCCCGGCCGGATTCAAGGCAGCAAGCGCTTCCGTGATGGCCGGGCCGATTACATCGCGGACGATAATCGGGTCCAGCCAGATATGCGGGTCAACAGGGCCGTGGTCGTGTTCGCCGGGCGGGTGATCGTTATCCGCGGCGTGATCTTCAATCACCGGTAGGGTTTCTTCCTCAGTCAGTTTGAGCAGTACAAGGTCTTTTGCGGCCGCGTCCGCCAGGGTCACCGCCCAATCATCCAGGCCTCCGCCGATGCAAACAAAGAGGCGGGCGCCGGCCACTCGTAAGACCTGGTCTACTGTCGGGTCGTATGTATGCGGGCTTGCCCCCGGCGGCAGTAGGAAGTAAACTTCTACCGTCTCTCCGCCGATATTTTTTACCATGTCGGCCAGGGGAAAGATAGTTGTAACAACGGTAAGCGGTTCAAGGCCGCTTTTTTCCGCTTCCCGAAAACCCTGGCAGCCGGCGATTGCTGCCGCTGCGGCCAAAATTAGGGCAGTGATGGTCATCCTCGATTGTTTCACAGTGTTTAAACCCCCGTTTGCATATGAGCAGGCTTAAGCGGCAAAAGGATGAATCGCAAGTTTGATTGTGAGCCGATTTAAAAATAAATGATAATCGGTCTCATTTACCTTGTTAGATTCTACCATAGCGAAAGCCGTTATGCAAGACGCAGCGTGAAAGGGGGAGGAGCCAGTTCCAGGGCGGCGGCCCGGACCGGGGAGCCATCACAACCGCTTAAACTTAACGGGAAAAAAACGATCAGGGGATTGGGGAAATCGACCAGGTCAAGGTTGGCCAGGCCCTCCACGATGACACCGTTATGCTCGGCGATCAGGCGGTGGTTCGGCAAATCGTCTGCACCCGGCCGGTCAAGGCTGACCGTATCGGTGCCGATGGTTTTCACTCCCCGGGAGAGCAGCCAGCGGCAGGCTTCAACTTCCAGGTGGGGGTGATCAAAGTACGAATCGCGGCCGGCTTTTTTATCCCAGCCGGTATGCAGAAGAACCACCACCCCGGGCTGCAGCAGGTGTGACGCGCTTGCCAACTCGGCTGCGGTGATCGCTTCATTTGCCCGTTTCCCGCGCACTGGTATGATGACCCCCTCTCCGGCACAGCAGTCCAAATCGACCCGGTCTATCGTCACACCGTCCGGCAGAGTGTGAAAGGGAGCATCCATGTGGGTGCCCGCATGGGAGCCGAAACTGATCCTGCTCAAATGATACCCCTGGCCCTGAACGACGGCTGCGGTGCTGACCCGGGGAGCCGGATCGCCGGGATAAACCGGTGTTTGTTTGCATAGCGGCAGTGACAGGTCGACGGCGCGCAGCACCTTCCACATGGGCATTTCTCCCGTCGGAGGCAAGGATTAAACTTTTTCAAGAACCGACCAATAATTTTCCGGCCCAGGGAATGTGACGGTTCCCGTAAGTCATTGCAGAGGGGCGTTTATTTTTTAGATTGGAGGGACCAGGCCGATCGCTTTTTGAACGGCGCTTAAAGTTTTTTCCGCGACCGGTTTCACCCTGGCGCTTCCTTCCGCCAGCAGGGAATCAAGGTAGTGTGGATCCGCGGTCAGTTCCCGGTAACGAAGCTGCAAAGGACGCAATCCTTCGATGATTGCCTCCGCCAATTCGTTTTTAAATTGGGCGTAACCCTTCCCTTCGAAGCGGGCGGTGATCTCTTTCCTGCTCATTTTTGAAAAAAGCTCATAAATCACCAGCAAGTTGTAAATGCCGGGCCGCTTTTCGTCAAAACAGATTTCGCGTTTTGAGTCGGTCGTCGCTTTCATTATTTTCGAGCGGATCGCGTCGGTTGAGTCGAGCAGGTTGACCGCATGCCCGGGATTTGCATCGCTTTTGCTCATCTTCTTGGAAGGGTCATCCAGGCCCATGATGCGCGCTCCCACATCCGGGATGACCGGTTCCGGCAGCTTGAACACCGCCCCGTAGATCGAGTTGAAGCGCTGGGCGATATCCCGGGTGAGCTCGACGTGCTGTTTCTGGTCTTCGCCTACCGGAACCTGGTCCGTCTCGTAAAGCAAAATATCGGCGGCCATCAGGGCGGGATAATCAAACAAGCCGACGCTGACCTGTTCTTTCTGCTTTTCCGATTTCTCCTTATACTGCGTCATCCGGTTCATCCAGCCGATTGGAATAAAGCAGTTCAAGATCCACGCCAGCTCGGAATGGGCGCCGACATGGGACTGCACGAAGACGGCCGATCGCCGGGGGTCGATGCCGGCGGCAAAGAGGAGCCCGGCCACTTCGCGCGTTTTCATCGACAGCTCTTTGGGATCTTGTGCGACAGTGATTGCATGCAGGTCTACGATACAGAAGATATTTTCATATTGATCTTGCGACGACGCCCAATGCCTGATTGCTCCCAAGTAATTGCCGATATGGATGTTTCCAGTCGGTTGAATGCCCGAAAATACCCGCTTTTTCATCCGTAATCAACCTCCTTTTAAGCGCATGGCGTCTCTGCGCTGCTATCGCTTCACCGCTGTTACCGAAGTATAAAAATTTCGATGCTATTGTATCACAAAAATACGGCCGTATCCTTATCATAATCGGTTCCAGGAAAGAAAATTGAATTTTGATTGAAGCTTAAACTACCTGATCGCATTGACGATACTATGGCTTGATTGAAATTCTTCATTTAGGCATTGGCGGCGAGCACTGGTGCCGATGCGAAGAGCGGGGATGAGAATTGAACTCATAAATTCTACTATTTTAAAAAGAAAGTATTTACGCTTGTTCAACAATTAACTATTTTTGAAATATTGACTTAACAGTGATATTGTAATATGATTACAACAACTTTAGATTGGGCAAGTTAAAATGTTGAGAGAAAGCGGCAATTACGCAGAAAACACGCTTTAATCAATAAAATAAGCAAATAGGAATTTTAATTTAGTGGTAGTCCCGGCCTGTTTAGGAGGGGAACGGGAATGGCAGGATTGGTGCCTTTAAGGGATTCCATGCAAAACCTGGTGGACTCACTTTCCATCCAGCTGAAGCTCGAGATGGAAGTGGTCGATACGCACCTGAACCGGATCGGAGTTTCGGGCAGCCTGCGCGGGCTGGCAGGGACCCGGCAGAAGCGGGGCTTTATTAACCGCCACGTGCTGGAAGAAGGCAAGCCCATGCTGATCGCCAACCCGGGGCGGGAACACCACTGCAGCCCTTGTGATCTCAGGCACAGCTGCTCGTACCGGGCCGGGCTGGCCTGCCCCATCGTTCGCCAGGGGCATGTAGTTGGCGTTTTTGACCTGATGGGTTTTGAGGATGGCGGCTGGCAGATGCTGCGGCAGGGTGACGAGCATCTGCTTTCGTTCATCGGGGGTCTCATCAGTGGGCTGGTGACCGGGCAAATTTTCGGCGACCGCAGCGTTGACCAGCACGAGAGTATTGCGGCGGTTTCCACCGCCCTGCAAATTTCCCGGCAAACCCTGCGCCGCGCTTGTTCAGCTGCCGCGGCGCCGGCAACGGCGCCCACCGACCCATTCGCTGAAATCTTTGGGACCAGCGCATCGTTGCAGCGCGTGGTGGAAAAAGCACGGCGGGTGGCCCGCCGGGGGGACCTGATCTTGCTGATCGGGGAGACGGGTACGGGCAAAGAGCTGTTTGCCCGGGCAATACACAGGGCCAGCCCGGCGGGGCGGGGTTCCCTTGTGGCGCTGAACTGCAGCGCCATTCCTGAATCGCTGCTGGAAAGCGAACTCTTCGGTTATGAAGAGGGCGCCTTCACCGGGGCGCGGCGGGGGGGCAAGGCCGGCAAGTTTGAACTGGCCGACGGCGGCACTCTATTCCTCGATGAAGTCAGCGAGCTGCCCTTAAGCCTGCAGCCCAAGCTGCTGCGGGTGCTGGAGCGGCGCACTGTTGAACGGGTGGGGGGCACGGGGTACCGCCCCGTAAACATTCAAATTATAGCCGCCTGCAACTGCGACCTGGCTGAACGGGTGCGGCAGGGAAAATTCCGGGCCGACCTCTACTACCGTTTGAAGGGGTTGCCGATCTACCTGCCTCCGCTTAGAGAGCGGCGGGATGATATCCCCCTTCTGGCGGAACATTTCCTCGCCGCCGAAGCCGAGCGCTCCGGCCAGGACCTGAAGCGATTGAGCGGGACCGCCCAAGAAGCCCTGCTGGTTTATGATTGGCCCGGTAACGTGCGGGAACTTAAGAATGCCGTTGAGTATGCCGCCCTGATGGAAGAGGGTAACGAAATCAGCATTGAAAGCCTACCCGACGAATTGCAGGACGGGCGGCGCGGTGTTTCGCTGCGCGGGCAAGTGCTGGATTACGAGCGGCAACTGGTAGCTGCAGCTTTGCGCAGCGAGGGCGAGAATGTGGAAGGCAAGCGCCGCGTAGCCAATCAAATGGGTGTCAGTTTGCCCACTCTCTACCGCCGTTTGAAAGAACTGGGACTGTCTGATTGATCAGTTTTAAGAAATGCTTTTAAAAATTTGAGAACGAGGCGAGGCCAAAAGCCCCGCCTCTGCCTTATCTGCAGGTTGAGCCAAAGCCCTGCCATGCCCACCCGGTAGGGTTTTGAACCCCTTCCAGTTTTCCCTGATCCCAGCCGGACAGGCATTGGTACGACATTTGCTTACAGTAGAGGTAAGCGATCCGGCTGAGAGGTATATGCACATGATTAGGGCAGCCCAATAGCCGGCCTTACACTGTGAAAGGGAGGGAAAGCTATGGCTCAGGAAGGATTGAAGAGAAGTTTGGGGATTCCGGCAACGGTGGCAGCCGCCTGTGGTTTGGTGGTGGCCTCCACAACCCTGGTTTCTTTGGGACAGGGCTTCGGGATCGGGGGACCGGGTTTTATTATCGCCATGATCATTGCGGTACTGATCAATCTCTTTGTGGCCTTTTCCTTCGCCGAATTATCAGGGATCATCCCCAAAGCGGGCAGCATCGACCACTATACCCTGCCGGCGCTGGGACGCTTTCTGGCGATTCTGGCCGTCCTCAGCGGCTACGTGACCGTAACCGTATTTGCGGGCAGCGCCGAAGCGGCGGTCCCCGGCTTTGTTTTTAGCGAGGTGTTTGCCCCGGGTATCCCGCCGGTAATCTACAGCACCATCGTGGTGCTGCTGCTTGCGTATATCAACTACCGGGGCATCGAGCTGTTTGGCTGGGTGCAGATCGTGCTGACCAGTATCATGATCGGCACTCTCGTGATCATGGGCATCGCCGGCTTGTTCAGTCTCAGCGTCACCCCGCCGCTGCCGGCCGAGGGCCCGTTCAACCCCATGGGGTGGGGGGTCCTGGCGCTCACGGCGCTGGGTTTCTGGTTGTTCGTGGGCATTGAGTACGTCACGCCCATGGCCGAAGAAGTCAAGCGGCCCGGCGTGATGATCCCTATCTCCATGATTTCGGCCCTGGCCATCATTCTCGTGGCCAAGGTGCTCTTCGGCTTCGCCTCCATCCGCTACGTGCCCCTGGGCATGCTGGCTGAATCCGAGGCGCCCCAGGTGCTGGCGGGCGAAGCCATCTTCGGCTTGCCAGGTGTCTACTGGATGGCGATCGTCACGATCCTGGCCAGCGCCAGCACGGTGAACACGCTGCTGGCGGCCATACCCCGCCTGCTGTACGGGATGGCGTCCAAGGGCCAGGCGCCGTCATTTTTCGGCCGGCTGAACACCAGGTATCAAACCCCGGCACTGGGGATCGCCCTGGTGGCTTTGTGCATCCTGATCCCGATCTGGATCGGCATCGCCGGCATCGAGATGATCGTGGTGTTTATCCTTGCCGGCGCTTTCTCGTGGTTCATCTCGTATATTATCGCGCACCTCAATGTAATCATCCTGCGCGTCAAGTACCCCGATGTACCCCGCAGCTTCAAGACTCCGCTGTATCCGCTGCCCCAGCTGCTGGGTATCGCCTCGATGATTTACATGATCATCAACATCTTCCCAGACCCGGTAATGAAGGCGGCCATCTACCGCTACGCCCTGATCTTCCTGGCCCTGTCAGCGGTTTGGGCGGTCATCTGGGTGCGGGTGATCCAGAAGAAGCCGCTGTTTGCGCCGGTGCCCCTTGAAGAGGTCAGGGAAGCTTCCCTTGCCGAGGCGGCTGGAACGGCCAAAACAACAGCCTCACACGGAGGATAAGCAATTATGGCCGACTTTGAACACATTCAACAGCTTATTCGGGAACGGGATATCCGCACACTGCGGGTGGAATTCAGCGATTTTCACGGTGTGATCCGGGGCAAGGCGGTCTCGATCGACCGCCTTCCCCACATCGTTGAAGAGGGTTTGCATTTTGCCTTGCCCACTTTCGCTTTGGATCTGGCCGGTAACGTGGCCATGGGCACGGGCTTGGCCGATGAGGTGGGCTACTGCGACATGACCGCACTCCCCGACCTGGACACCTTTATGGTGCTGCCCTGGGAGGCCCATACCGCCAAGGTGACCGCCGACCTTTACTTAAATGATCAACCCCTGCCCCTGGCGCCCCGGGGCATCTTGAAGCGGGTGGTGGCAGCCTACCATGAAATCGGCCTTGAGCCGGTGATCGGCAACGAGCTGGAGTTCTTCCTGCTCCGGGAGAACGGCTCCGGCTGGGACCCGTATTGCAACAAACCGAGCATGGTCTATACCATTAATCCGATGGTCGACCCCGACAATTTTCTCGGAAAATTGCGCGATACCATGCGGGAGATGGACATGGCCAACCTGGCTTGCGCCCACGAGTTTTTTGCCGGACAGTACGAGATCAACCTCGGCCACGGCAAGGCGGTCGAGTCGGCCGATCGCACCTCCAATTTCAAGCAGATGGTCAAGGAGATGGCGGCGCAAGCCGGCATTCGGGCCACTTTCATGGCCCAGCCGATTAACGGTTCAGGCGGCAGCGGTTATCACCAGCACCTGAGCCTGGTTGACCGTCAGACCGGCGAGAACCGCTGTTACGATGCAAACGATAAGTACGGCCTCTCTGAGCTGGCCCGGCAGTTCATCGCCGGCCAGTTGGCTCATGCTCCGGCCATGATGGCCGTGCTGGCCCCCACCGTCAACTCGTACAAGCGCTACCAGCCCTTCACCTTTGCCCCCTACTACGTGGTCTGGGGCCTTGACAACCGCTCGACCTACATTCGCATCCCGCCCGAGCGCAAGGGCGGCACCCGGGTGGAGAACCGCACCGCCGACGGCTGCGCCAACCCCTACCTGGTGAGCGCCGCCAACCTGGCCGCCGGGCTTGACGGGATCAAGCGCGGCCTGGATGCCGGCAAGCCTTTCTTAGGCGATGCCTACCAGATGACCGGCGAAGAGGGTTACCCTCTGGTGATTCAGAAACTCGAAGACGCGCTCACCGCCTTAGAGCAGGATGAGTTTATGCTGCAAACCTTAGGATCGGGTTTTGTTCAGGCCTACCTTGCGGTCAAACGCCAGGAAGCCGAACGCTTCCGTAAATATGTGACCGATTGGGAGATTAACGAATACTCTTTTTACCTATAAGGAGTGACCGGCATGTGTGGGGTGGCGGCTGTTTTCTACAAACGGCGAGGTGGCGGGTTCAGGGCCGGGGTGATGCTGCGCATGCTTGAGTTGCTCAAGCACCGCGGTGAGGACGCCACCGGCATAGCCGCCTACGCATCCGTCCCAGGGGAAGGCTGGCGGCTGCGCTTTTCCTGCCGGGAACCGGGGGCGCAGCTTCCGCGGGTCCGGGAGATTGTTGCGGCCCGCGGCCGCTGGGTATCTGAAGAGATTACGGTTACCCACTCGCCCTATTATCTGGTGGAGGCGGTGGTGGACTTGCCCGGCGATGCGGTAGGGCCGCTCTACCGCTGCCTGGAGGCAGACCCGGACCTGTGCGTGCACAGCTTCAGCGACAGCCTGGCCGTTTTTAAGGATGTCGGGCCGGCCCGCAACCTCACGGGCTACAAAGGCCTGGAAGAGTTGGTTTGCTCCCACGTGGTGGGCCACGTGCGTTTGGCCACCGAAAGCGTGGACAACCTGAACTTTGCCCACCCGTTCGCGTCGCCGCTGCGTCCTGACCTGGCCATCGTGCACAACGGACAGCTTACCAACTACTTCCGGTTGCGCCGGAGCCTCGAGAGCAAGGGTGTTGCCTTTAAAACCGGCAACGACTCCGAGCTGATCGCCCATTACCTGGCTTACAAGACCGCCGTAGCGGGCAGGGGCCTGCAGGAAGCCTTAAAAACTTCGATCGACGAGCTTGACGGGGTTTTCAGCTACGTGGCGGCCACCGCGACGGAAATAGGGGCCGTGCAGGACCGCTTGGGGCTCAAGCCGATTGTGATTTACGAGACCGTTGACCGGGTCCTGCTGGGCTCCGAACAGCTCTGTTTCTCGGTATTGGATGAGGAAACAGCGGGCGAGGAAATTACCCCGGGGGAGGTGCGGTATTGGTCGAATTCGATTGCGCCGGCTTGACGCCGCGGGAGGTCAACGCCCGTCTGGGGGCCCTCGCCTTTGAGCTGGCGGCGGCGGGGTATAACGAAGAAATTCTGGTCTTGCACCCCCATGCCATGCACAACTTTTGCGTCGGCTTAAAAACCCCGGTGCGCCTCCGGGTGCAGGGCAGCCTCGGTTCGTATGCCGGAGGCTTTATGAACGGGCCGCAGATCGTCATCAGCGGAAACGCGGGCTGGTATGCGGGCGACAACATGATGGGCGGCTCCCTGATAGTCGAGGGCAATGCGGGTTCGAACACCGGTCCGTCCATGATCGGCGGCATGCTGCGGGTGCGGGGCAAGGCGGGCAACCGGGTGGGTTACGCCCTCAAGGGAGGCAGTTTGATCGTCGAAGGCTCGGCCGGCTTTGAGACCGGCAAGATGATGATGGGCGGCCGGATCGTGCTCTGCGAAGGCGTGGGGCGCAAGGTAGGCGAATCCATGTACGGCGGTTTTATTCATGTGCGCGGCCGGATCGAGGGCCTGGGCGGCAATATCGAGACCGGCGAACCGCCGCCGGGTGAGCGAGAGGTGCTGCAAGCCTTGCTTGACGAGATCGGCGCCGGTCTTAAGGCCGGCGAATTCACCACGATCAAGCCCCGGCCGGGCAAACACAGCTACAAGATCTTCACCCCGGGGCACAGGCCGCGCGAGATGCGGGCAGAAAAGGAGGAAGGGGCGGCGCGATGAAAATTCGATGGAATCCTGAAACTTGCACTGACTGCGGCGCCTGCATCGACGCCTGTCCTACCGGGGCCCTGATTCGGGAGGAGGGCGCGGGAGGGGCCGCGCGCTCTGCTGCAGACATTGCCGCCGCCGCGCCTGTAACCGGGGGTAACGTCTTGGGAAGCCCTTTGGCGGGAGGCGGTTGGAGCGCCGCCGCCATTGCCGAGATCAGGGAGAAGGCGCGCACCGGCAGCCACCGGATCCGGGGTTGCGGGTCTACCCGCAAGGTCCCCCACTTTGACGATCTGATCTTTCTGCCGGCCCAGCTTTCCCGGCTATCCATCGATACCTACCGGGAAGAATGCCGCACCCGCACGGTGATCGGCGGCCGTTTCGCCTCCAAGCCCCTGGTGCTGGAGACCCCCATCCTCATCGGCGCCATGTCCTACGGCGCTCTCAGCAAAGAGGCGAAGACGGCCCTGGCCAAGGGTTCGGCCATGGCGGGGACGGCGATCAACAACGGCGAGGGCGGCTTGCTGCCCGAGGAACGGGCCAACTCCTACCTGCAGATCTTGCAGATTACCCCGGGCCGTTTCGGCTTCTCCCTGGCCAGCATCGAGCAGGCCGACGCCCTGGAAATTATCGTCGGGATCGGCGCCAAGCCGGGCCTGACCGGGCACCTGATGGCCGAAAAAATCAGCCGGGAAATTGCCGACTTCCGGGGCATTCCCGCCGGCATCGACCTGCACAGCCACCCCCGCCACAGCGATATTTTCGGCGCCGACGACCTGGTGCTGAAAATCGACGAATTACGGGAGTTGACCCGCGGAGAAAAGCCGATCCTGCTTAAAGTGGCCGCCGGCCGGGTTAAGGAAGACGTCAAGATTGCGGCGAAAGTGGGCGCCGACGGCATTACCATCGACGGCTCGCAGGGCGGCACCGGAGCCGCGCCCGTGGTGGCGCTGGATCACCTGGGGCACCCCACCCTGCCCGCACTGGTACAGGCGGTGCGGGCGTTGGAAGAGATGGGCGTCAAGGACGAAATGAGCCTGCTGGTATCCGGCGGCATCAAGGACGGGGCCGACGTGGCCAAGGCCCTGGCCATCGGCGCCGACGCAGTGCTCCTCGGCACCGCCGCCCTGGTGGCGATGGGTTGTAACGTCTGTTTCGAGTGTCACAAGGGCCGGTGTCAGTTCGGCATCGGCACCCAGGATCCCGGGCTGAAGGCCCGCCTGAACGTGGATGAGGGCGCGCGCAAGGTGGCCAACCTGATTACGGCCATGACCAACGAGGCCGTCATCCTGGCCAAAGCTTGCGGCAAAACGGATGTGCACAACCTCGAACGGGAGGACCTCCGGTCGCTGACCCTGGAGTCATGCGCCATGACGGGGATACCCCTGATCGGGACGGATTACACCTTTGGCCGGCCGTTCGGGTTCTTCTAGCTCTGGAATAGGAGGCATGAAAGATGCAGGTCTGCCGTGTTGTAGGTTCGGTGACAGCGACAGCCAAAGATGAGCGCCTGGTCGGCCTTAAGCTGATGCTGGTACGGGCCGCGGACAGCGGAGAGGATACACCGTCATTTGTGGCTGTAGATACAGTGGGCGCCGGGATCGGGGAACGGGTGCTGGTGGTGTTCGGCTCGGCGGCGCGCCTGGCGACGGCCACCCGGGATACCCCAACCGATGCGGCTATCGTGGCCATTATCGATCCCGAACGCCAGCCCAAGGACGAGTGAGTATGAAGGCGGTGATAGAAAAAAAAATGAGTACGGCAGGAGGCTCCACAGGAAAACAATTGGCAAAGGGATCCCGGGCGCGTGCGCCGCGGGCGGCCGCGGCCAGGGCAGACCATAAAGCCGCCGGCACAGCCCTGCAGGGAGCGTCCTTATTTACCGGTGAAACACGATATCGAGGAGGAGAAAAGGAAATGTCAAACGTAAACGGTGTTGCTTTGGGGATGGTGGAAACCAAGGGCCTGGTGGGGGCCATTGAAGCGGCGGATGCGATGGTCAAAGCCGCCAACGTGCACCTGGTGGGCAAGGAAATGATCGGCGGCGGCTACGTCACCGTGATCGTGCGGGGCGACGTGGGCGCCGTCAAGGCGGCCACCGACGCCGGTTCCGCGGCGGCCAACAAGGTGGGCGAGCTTGTTTCGGTGCACGTGATACCGAGGCCCCATGCGGATGTTGAAGCAATCTTACCCAAGGACAAGGCTTAAAGCAGGCGGGCTGCGATAACCCACTTTAAAATTTAGTCGGGTCTTGAGCGCTTAAGACCCGGTAAGAGAGGTGACAGCGGTGAGCGACCCGCGAGTCGATTCAATTGTGGCTGCGGTGATGAGAGAGTTGCAGAACCAGGGGCCGGCCACCGCGCCGGCGGCCCCCCGCCCGGCGGCCGGTAACATTAAGCCGGCGCCGGAACAGCGGGGGGTGGGCGGCCGGCGCAAGGTCAACCCGAATTTGAAAATTTCGGTTCTGGGCGGCGGCAACGGCGGCCTGGCGATGGCCGGCCACCTGACGCTGTTGGGCGGCAAGGTGCGCCTGTTCAGCTTCTTCGAGCGGGAGCTGGCCCCGGTGCGGGAAAAGGGCGGCATCGAGGTGATCGGTGAGGAGGTCTCGGGCTTTGCCCCGGTGATCGACGTCACCGGCAGCATTGACGCCGCCGTCAAGGACGCCGATGTGATCATGATCGTTTCGCCGGCGTATACTCACAACACTTATGCCGCGCTGCTGGCCGGCTTGCTGCGGGACGGCCAGACAGTGATCCTGAACCCCGGCCGCACCGGCGGCGCCCTGGAATTCGCCCAGGTGCTGCGCCGCTACGCCATGCGGGCCCGCATCTACCTCGGTGAGGCCCAGACCTTTATTTATGCCGCCGAGGCGCGGGGTCCCGCCAGGGTCGAGATCTTGAAAGAGAAATTCAGCATGCGGGCCGCGGCCCTGCCGGCGACAGACAACGACCACGTCATCGGCGTTTTCCAGGAGCTGTATCCCCAGGTCAGGGCCTCCCGCAACGTGCTGGAGACGGGCCTCGGCAACATCGGGCCGATCAACCACGTGGCCCCGATGCTGCTCAATACCTCGATTATCGAGCGGGCGGCGCACGGCGAGGAAGGGCTGAATTTTTACCGTGACATGATCAACCCCACCATCTGCAACCTGGTCCTGGAGAAGATGGACCGGCAGCGGATGGCCGTAGCCGGGGCCTTCGGGTTGGAGACCTGGAGCACCGTGGACTGGTACCGGGAGTGCTACCATGTCCACGGCGAGACGCTCTACGAGTGCTACCAGACGAACCCTTACATTCAGGGCTTCAGCGCCCCGATGCATATCCTTTCGCACAACAATATCCCCGACGAAATTCCCAGCTCATTGGTGCCGATGTCCCTTTTGGGCAAAGTGGTGGGTGTGGCCACCCCCAATATTGACGCCATCGTCAACCTGGCCTGCAGCATGTGCGAGATTGACTTCTGGACGGTCGGACGCACCCTGGACAAACTCGGCCTGGCCGGGATGAGCCGGGATCAGATCCTCGAATTTGTCGACGGCCAGCCTATCCTCGGGGCGTGCAGCACATGCGGCGTCTGCCGCCCGCTGCCCCAGTTCCGGTAGGTGTTCTGATGAGCGAAGCAGCGGCTGGAGTCGTCCAATTGGATACCGAATCGGTGCAGGAGGCGCGGGACCTTGCCGAGAAGGCCCGTGCCGCCCAGGCCGAGTATGCCGGGTTCAGCCAGGAACAGGTCGACCGGGTGGTGGCCGCGATGGCCCGTGTCGGGGCCGCGGCCGCCGAGCCTCTGGCCCGCCTGGCGGTGGAGGAAACAGGCTTCGGCGTATATGAAGACAAGGTTTTCAAAAACCGCTTTGCCAGCGAACAGCTGAACCGTTCCCTCGAAGGGATGATCACGGTGGGGGTCATCCGTTATGACGAGCAGCGGGGTGTGCTGGAGGTGGCCGAGCCGATGGGAGTTTTGGCCGCTTTAGTCCCTGTTACAAGCCCTACCGCGGCTGTGCTATCCAAAAGCATCATCAGCCTGAAAACCCGGAACGCCGTAATCTTCGCGCCGCATCCGCGGGCGCCCCGGAGCGGCCTGATGGCCGCCCGGCTGATGAACCGGGCCGCGGTAGAGGAGGGGGCCCCCGACGGCCTGGTGCAGGTCATGGAAAAGATCACCATGGCGGGAACCAACGAACTGATGCGCCACCCTCATGTGGCCCTGATCCTGGCCAGCGGCGGCGGCCCCATGGTTAAAGCCGCTTACAGCGCCGGAAAACCCGCCATCGCCGTCGGCCCCGGCAATGTGCCCACTTACGTGGATCGTTCCGTCCCTGACCTCGATACGGCGGCCCGCCGCATCGTTAACAGCAAGACCTTTGATAACGGGACCCCGTGTGCGGCCGAGCAGGCTGTCGTGGCCGATCGCCCCATCGCCAGGGCGCTGCGCTCGGCCATGGAACGGGCCGGTTGCTATTTTTTGAGCGAGCTTCAAAAAGCCGCTTTGCGGCCGGTGGTGCAGCTGCCCAACGGCGTCCCCAACATCGCCGTGATCGGCCAGAGTGCCGGGCGCCTGGCGGAGCTGGCCGGTTTCCGGGTGCCTGCGGGGACCCGGGTGCTGGTGGCGCCTGTCGACGCTGTCGGCCCCCAGGAACCGCTCTCGGCGGAGATCCTGAGCACGCTGCTGGCCTGGTACGAAGTGGAGGGCTGGCAGGAGGGGTTGAAGAGGGCCAACCAGCTCCTCTATTTCCACGGCCAGGGCCATACTTGCGGCGTGCATGCCGCGGACGAAGCGGTAATCGGCGCGTTTGCCGCGCGGGCCCGCGCCTTCCGGGTGCTGATCAACTGCGGTACCGCGGTGGGGGCGATCGGGCACCAATCGGGGCTGGAGCCCTCGTTGATGATCGGCACGGGCACCTGGGGCGGCGGCATCTTCTCCGATAACATCACGGCCCGCCACTTGATGCACGTCAAGCGGGTGGCTTTCCGGGTCGCCGAATGGAACGGTTCCGGCGGACAGGGGGTGAAAGGATGAACCAGAAAAAATTCGAATTGAGGGCCTATGCCGTGATCGATCGCATGCAGCCGCAATATGCCGCTTTTGTGGGCACCACCGTCAACGGCGATATCCCCATCGCGGGCATGTCGCAGCTGTACATGGAGGTCGCTCCCGGCAATGAGGTCTTTCGCATCGCCGATGTGGCGCTGAAGTCCGCGGAGGTGAAGCCGGCCTCGATGATCGTCGAGCGGGAATTCGGCATGCTCGAAGTGCACGCCTCCGACCAGGCGGCGGTGCTGGCCTCCGGGCGGGCGGTGCTGGAATACCTGGGCCTTACCGAAGACGACCGGGTACGGCCGCAAATTGCCTCGGCCCAGGTCATTACCAACGTTGATCCCTATCAGGCCCAGCTGATCAACCGCTTCCGGCGGGGAAGCATGCTGGTGCCGGGTGAGACCCTTTTCGTAATGGAGACGGCCCCGGCCGCCTACGTGGCCGTGGCCGCCAACGAGGCCGAGAAAGCGGCGGGGATTAAAATTATTCAGATCAGCAACGTGGGGCGGTTCGGCCGCATGTTTGTCTCGGGCAGCGAGTCGGAGGTGCTGGCGGCCAAAGAAGCGGCCATGGCGATCATCGAAGGAATGAGCGGCTTATGAGCGACCTGGCGGCCCTGGCCGATGCCGTCCGCCTGGCGGGGGTGGTCGGGGCCGGTGGCGCCGGCTTCCCCACCCATCTCAAGTTCGCGCGGCGGGCCGAAATTGTGGTCATCAACGGCGCCGAGTGCGAACCGCTGCTCCGGGTTGACCAGGAACTGCTGGCCCGGTGTACGGACGAGCTGCTGGCGGGCATCGATGCCGTCCGGGAGGCCGCGGCGCCCGGCGCCATCTGGCTGGGTGTCAAAGCCAAGCACGAGGCGATCGTCGACCGGTGGCGCCGGTTCGAGGGCCGCGGCTTCAAAGTGCGCCCCCTGGACGATTACTACCCCGCCGGCGACGAACACATCCTGGTGCATGAAGTCACCGGCCGCACGGTCCCGGCCGGAGGCATCCCCCCCGACGTGGGCGTTACCGTCATTAATGTTGAGACCTTGTTAAATGTGGGCCGGGCGGTCCGGGGACGGCCCGTGACCGGCAAGTTTGTCACTGTGAACGGCCTGGTGGCGAGGCCCGCCACTCTCGAAGTGCCCGTGGGTACGCCGCTCGCGGCCCTGGTGGCCATGGCCGGCGGACTGACCGCCCGGGAGGCGGTGCTGCTCGAGGGCGGCCCGATGATGGGCAAGGTGGTCGGCGATCCCGGCGCGGTGGTGACCCGCACTACCAAGGCGCTGCTGGCCGTGCCCTCCTGGTTGGACCTGGTGCATCGGCGCCAGGCGGACTGGCGCGTTGTCGCCCGGCGCTCGTCTTCAAACTGCGAGATCTGCCAGCGCTGCACAGACCTCTGCCCCCGCTACTTGCTGGGGCACAACCTGGAACCCCACAAGGTGATGCGCGCCTATGCCTACGGCGGGAACGCCCCGCCTACCGCTTCCCTGGCGGGGGCCCTCTACTGCGTCGAATGCGGCGTGTGCGAACTGTTTGCCTGCCCGACCGGCGTCTTTCCCCGGCAGGTGACGGGCTCCGTGAAGGAACAGCTTCTCGCCGCCGGGCGGCGGCCCCAGGTGGATCGCGAAAACGGGCCCAAACCCCGGCAGTACGCCGGGGATCGGCGGGTGCCCTTTAAAAGGCTGGTGGCCCGCTTGGGGCTTGCACCATACGATCTGCCGGCGCCGCTCAGCGAGACCCGCTGGCCCGAGCGGACGCTCACGGTACGGGTGCCTTTGAAGCCGCCGTTCGGTGCAACCTGCCGGCCGGTGGTGGCCGCGGGACAATTAGTGCGCGCGGGCGATGTGGTGGGCGAGATTCCGGATCGCACATTGGGTGCGCGGGCCCATGCCAGTATCGACGGAAGGGTGGAAGCCGTGGACGAACGTTACGTGGTGATTACAGGTCCGGCGCCCGGGCCCGCAGGAGGTGAGGCCTAGATGGAAAACGGCGCCCTGGGTGTCTTAGAAATGAACAGCATCGCCTGCGGCATCGAGGCGGCCGATGCGATGCTCAAACGGGCCGCGGTGTCCCTCTACTTAAGCCGGCCCATCTGCCCCGGCAAGCACATCACCATGGTGCACGGCCTGCTTGCCGATGTCATTGAGGCCGTGGCGGCGGGCGCGGCCATGGCCGGTGACCGGCTGGTGGACAGCCTGATCCTGGCCCGGCCGCACCCCGGGTTGCTGCCGGCGATGACGCAGACCAGCGGCGTGACCGGCCTGAGCGCCGTGGGCATTATCGAGTGCTTCAGTCTCTGTGCCGCGCTGCGGGCCGCCGACGCCGCCGTAACCCGCGCCGCCGTCGATCTGATCGAGGTGCGCCTGGCAATTATGATGGCGGGCAAGGGTTTTGTTACCTTTACCGGCGACGAATCGGCGGTAAAGGAGGCTGTGGATGCCGCTGCGGCCATAGCCTCGGGCGAAGGCATGCTGGCGGCGGCGGTAGTGATTCCCCAACCCCGGGAAGAACTGCTCTCCTTCCTGGTCTAGCGAGGTGACTTTTGGATGACGGAACTGATTCAAGCAGCCGATGTAGAGGAGGCGCACGCCGGCGGCCGGCGGTTTTTGATCCTGCCGCCGCACGCCCTGGTTACCCCTTTGGCCCGGGAACGGGCCCGCGACCTCGGAGTGGTGCTGCAGCAGCCGGGTGTAAATGGGGGAGGGGTGAAGACGTCCTGTCCGGGCGGCGGTTGTGCTCAACCCTGCGGCGGGCTTGGCGCCTGCGGCCGGCCCACGGGCCTTACCGAAGCCCAGGTGCGCCGCGTGGTAGCCGGAATTATTTTGAAGGCGATGCCCGATGCTTTTTCGCCGGTGCTGGTGCGCCAGGTGACCGAACGGGTGATGCAGCAGCTCCGGACGCCCAAGGTCGGCCGCGCCCCGGGCGGCTGAGCGTAATTTCCGGCATACGTGTATGCCTTAAATTAAAGAGGGAGGCGCAGGCCTCCCTCTTTCCTTAAAGTTCTCGAACCAGATCGACCAGAAGGCATTTAGATGTATAATATTAAACCTTGAAGCTTGGTTTTTACAACGGAAGTAAATATGCAGGTGATATTTGATGGCATGAGGCATGGCCGGAGGACAAGGACGGTTCCGGGTGGAAGTAGGCGGCACGGGAGCCGAAACGGCTCCCGTGCAAGTTTAAACCCTTTTATTTACAGTGGTCGGAGCGGCGAGATTTGAACTCGCGGCCTCTTGGTCCCGAAACGCATAACCAGTTTTTGGGACCTATTTTGCGGTTACCGGGTGTCGTAAAGTGCTTTAAAATAAGGCTTTGTTATTTTCTTACATCTCTAATTTTGCATCGTTTTTGCTGAGTTTGGGCAAAAGTGTGACACGCCAGTGACATTTTTTTGCGAAGTGCCTTCATGGTAATCAACAATCCTTTTTATGATCGATGTGTCGTTTTAGAAGGATTAAATACTGAATTAATAAGCTGCATGTTGTAATTAATGATGTTGTATTTTACGAGCAATATGGGTATAATAATAACAGCAATCCATGGAGGTGTGCCATTTGCCAAATATCAAGCCGGTTTCAGACTTAAGAAATTACAACGAAGTGCTCCGTTCCTGCCAGGTTGGAGAACCTGTTTTTTTAACTAAAAACGGCAGGGGCCGTTATGTGCTTTTGGATATTCAGGAATATGAAAAGCAGCAGGCTGTCATCAAGCTTTTATCAAAACTTTCTGAGGCAGAGGATGCGATAAAAACAGGAGAGGAATGGAAATCACTTGATGACCTCAAGAAATCACTGGAGGTCTGAAAATGAAATATAAAATCAGAATCAACCCTGTGGTGATTTCCGATGTGCAGGAAATAAAGGCTTACATCGCTGAAGACAACCCCCAAGCCGCTGCAAGGATGGGAAACACAATCTATTCAAAGATTAAAAAGCTGGCTGATTTCCCTAAAATGGGCACCTCAATATCCTCGAAAATTAACACACAGACAGATTACCGCTTCCTTGTCTGTGGTGTGTATCTCATATTTAGGGCCTCCGCCCAGAGCTGTTTGGCTTTTGGTAACGCAAAAGGCGGCACCTCGCCCACCTGCCTCAAAAGTTCCGCGTAGAAATCCCGGGGCTTTAAATTAGATTTGGCGATGTAGACGGGGTGATAGTGCTTGGTATCC
>JAGUZX010000011.1 GCA_020060545.1 Desulfovibrio sp.
GGGGGCATCATTTTTGTGGGAATATGAGGTTTCTTTTCTAACCCTTAACTATTGACCTTCAAGCATCACACCAGGGATCATGCCTTCAAGCATTAGGCTTTGACGGAGCGGGGGGAAAAGAATATAATTGGTTTAGCCTGTTATGCTGTTGTTCCAACTTTTGCCTAAAGGAGTAATCATGTCTCATTATCCGCTCAATCCCGAACCGGCGCCCGCCGGGAGGCTGCCGGCCGGGCCCTCGGCGCTTTCGGCGTCCATCCTGCTCCTGGTTGTAATCTCCCTGACGATTACCTTCCAGCTCCTGGCCCACCGCCTGGATCAGATGATCACCCTCGCGGTGATGCAATGGATCTTCGTGCTGATCCCGGCCCTCTGCTACTGGAGCTTCTACCGCCGCCGGTTTGACTGGAAAATATACGCCCGGTTAAACCCGCTGCAGCCGAAGTTCCTGCCCACGATCCTGCTGCTTTCCGTAAGCACATGGTTTGCCGCGTTTTTCGGCGAAAGCATGATTTTAAACGGCTTGATGCAGTACGGGTTTGAACCGGTGATCGAGCTGCCCTATCCCGAAACGCTTGCCGCGGTCGCCGTCTATATCCTGGTGATCGCCGTCTCCGCCGGCGTGTGCGAGGAAGTCCTCTTCCGGGGGGCGATCATGCCTTCCCTCGAGCCGGACGGCGCTTGGCCGGCCCTGCTGTTTTCCGCCGCCTTTTTTTCACTGACGCACATGTCGTTCCTGAACTTGTTCAGCACTTTCTTCCTGGGGATCATGATCGGCCTGGTCGTGATCAAAACCGGCTCGCTCTACGCAGGCATCCTCTACCACATTTTGAACAATATCTACGCCGTCATCGCCATGTACTGCGCCGGCCTGGCGGACCTCGAACAGCTGACGGAGGAGCAGAACGTTGTTTTAGGCCTGCTGCTGATCATGATCGCCGGCCTCGCCGTCGCGGGGATCGCCGCCGGCCTGCTGATATTGCAGAAGCAGTCCCGGGCCGCCCCCCTTTACCGCAGCCGCCGGCGCTGGTTTCCGCCGGGCTGGTTCAACTGGGCGACGATACTGATCCTGCTCATCTTTTTGGTCCTTTCCGTTACCGGCCTGCTGATGGGCTTTGGGGTGATCGTTTGGCCTTAAACCTGCGGGAGGTGTACTGATGCCCAAACGCTTGCTGCCCGGGCGGATCCTGTTTGCGGCCGCGCTCGTGCTTTTATGTGCCGCTTCGTGCCGGGTCCCGCCGGCGGATCCCGGCCCTCCTTCGATCAGGGGCCTGGTGAAAGGGCTTTCGGAATCCCGGAGCGACTTGGACATTACCGGCTTTATCCAGGTCGAAAGCGGACCGGAGGAAGATACGCTCTACGACCGCGCCCTGGTGGCGGTCACCCGCAAAACGGCGTTCTTCAGGGTCGAAGGCGGCGCCAAAACCAGGGCGGCCTTTGCCGACCTCGGGCCGGGGATGCTGGTGGAAGTCTGGTTTACCGGCCCGGTAGCCGAATCTTACCCGGTCCAGGCCACCGCCAAGACCGTTGTCATCCTGGCGCGGTAGCATCCGCCCGCCGCCCCGCCCCGCCGCCGCTCGCCCCTCCTCACCCCGATCCCAAGCCTGGCCCCGGCGCCTCTTTGTTCCCGGGCTGCCAGCTATTGGCAGGTGTGCGGCGTCAATATTATGTTAACATAGTACCGGGCAAGATTAATCAACCCGGAGGCAAAACGTGCATATAATTAAACGACTGGCCAAACGTCCGGCCGCGGCCGGTCTGGCCGCGGTGCTGATCCTGCTCGGCCTCGCCGCCTCTCCCGGCGGCGGGTTTTCGCCGGCTTACTTTGAAAAGGGCCCGGCGGCGTATCAACAACAGGCTGAAAGGAGCGCTCTTTTGCCCAACTCATCGCCATTGGCCGGGTTAAAAGAGGAGCTTGAACGGGAGATCCGCGGCAGCGGCATGGAGGTGCGCCTCTGCCTTTATGACTACCGCTCCGGCGCGCAAATCGATATTGAAGGCCGTAAACCGCTTTATCCGGCCAGCATGATCAAAACGCTGCTCCTGCTGGCGGCCCTGGAGCAGGTCGAGCAGGGCCGGCTTTCTTTGAGCGGCACGCACACCCTGTCCGAGGCCGACAAATACGCCGGGTCCACTTTTGTTTCCGGATCCGGCATCCTGCAGTTTGTCGGCGCCGGGACCGTTTACACCCTGGAGGAACTGCTCTCCCTCATGGTCGGCGCCAGCGACAACATCGCCACCAATATCCTCTTTGACCTGGTCGGGGCCGGCCCCTTGAGCGCCATGGCCCAACGGCTGGGGCTGGAGAACACCGCCTTTACCCGGAAAATGTACGACCTCGGCTCAGCGGCCCCCTCCAATGTTTCTACCGCCTGCGAACTGACCAGGATGCTCGTCGCCCTGGAAAACAGGGAAGCGGCGGGGGACGATCTCAGCCGTAAAGGGATCGCGATGATGTTAAAGACGGACGACAAGGGGCGCATCGGCCGCCTGGTCCGGGGCAAAGCGGCGGTCGCCAACAAGGTCGGCACGGTTTCGGGGGTTGTCGGCGACATGGCGCTGCTCTACTTCCCCGGGCGCCCTCCCGCCGCCCTGACCGTCGCCGTCGTTGACCCGCCGGATCAGGAAGAAGCCGCCAGGCTGATCGGGAAGCTGGCGGCGCTGATCGTGGACTGCCTGCAGTAGTCGGCCCGGTCGTGGCGTCTAGAAACCTCTACCGGCCTCCTTATTACAGCTCTGCGGCGTTTATGCTAACCGCCACCGGCTGCGTCAACCCGGGCAAGACCGCTACAGCCGTCAGGGTGGTAATTTTAGACACGGCCCTTAGCTTAGCCTCCAAATGGCAGGCATGCCTCGTTCCGGCTCCATCTCCCCCGAGGGGAAAGACCGGGGGAAGGGGGAAATTTTTATACCCCCGCGGGGTCAGATCCTCCAGGTAATCCCCTCCCGGGCGGCTTCCGCCGCCGCGAAATGTTCCCGCGCCTCGGCCACGGAAAGCGCGGCGTCGCGCTCGGGATGGAGATGGGTCAAGACCAGTTTCCGCGCCCCCGCGGCGGCGGCGACCGCGCCGGCCTGCGCCGCAGAAAGATGGTTCGGCGGGTTTGCGGCCATGTCCGCGTTCTGGAAGTTGGCTTCGCAAAGCAAGAGCCCGGCCCCCGCGGCAAACGGCGCCAGCCCGGCGAAATACTCCGTATCCCCCGTGTAGACCAGGGTGCCGCTTATGGAGGTAACGCGCATCGCCAGGCAGGGCAAGGCGTGAACCGCCTCCAGGAAATCAAACTTAAACGGCCCGATCTGCAGCGGCTGTCCGGCGGACAGCGGCGTCAGGGCGTACGCGTTTTTGTACGCCAGCCGCCGCAGATCCTCCTCCGGTTGGGGCGGCGCGTAAAGCGGCAGCGGCCCGCTCCGCCGCCCGCTGGACTGGGCGTAATCCAGCCCGTAGCGCATCACCAGGAGATCCGCAAAGTGGTCGCTGTGCAGGTGGGAGACCACCACCGCGTCGAGCTCCCAGAACTTGAGATACTCCTGCAGGCGGCTGAGCACGCCGTTCCCGCAATCAATCAGGACCCGGCAGCCTTCCTCCCTAAGCAGGTAACCCGAACACGCACCCCCCGCCTGCGGGTACGGCCCGTAACAACCCAAAACGGTAAGCTCCATCATCAATCCCTCCCTTTATATATCAAGGGGACGGTTCTCTTGATATATTTATATCGCGGGAACCATCCCTGAGATTTCTCCCTGTTCTACCAGGACAAGAGAACCCGATATAAGTCTCCCCAATTTAGATCAAGAAAACCATCTTTCTGATTTATATATCAAGAGAACCGTCCCTTTGATATATCTTTCTGATTTATATATCAAGAGAACCGTCCCCTTGATATATCAGTTTTTCTCCAGGGCCATTTCGATCCGCTCCATCACCGGCGGGTGGGAGTAGAGCGTGAATTTGAGCAGCGGGTGAGGCCTCACCACCGCCAGGTTGGCCAGGGCGATCTTCTGCTTGAGCGAAATAAAAGCGCCCGGATCCGCCGCCAGCTCCAGGGAGGTCCGGTCCGCCTCTCTTTCAAAACTGCGAGAGAGGGCATTCCCGGCGGGCATGGCGGCCAGGGAGAGCAGGGCCAGGAACAGCAGGGCCAGCGGGAGGGCGCGGAAGCCGGGGGCTATCCCCATCCCCTGCAGTAGCAGTTGAAACAGGTAGAAAGCAATCAACCCGCCCAGCGCCCCCAGGGCAATCCCTTTCAGGATGTGCTGGTGCCGCCAGTGGCCCATTTCATGGGCCACAACCGCCAGGACCTCCTCGCGCCTGAAACTCTCCAGCAGCGTATCGAAAAGCACGATCCGCTTCGTCCGCCCCAGCCCGGTGAAATAAGCGTTCACTTTACGGGTCCGGCGGCTGGCATCGGCCACGAGCACCTTCTCCACCGGGATCCCGGCGCGGTCCGCCATCGCCAGGATCGCGCCGTTTAAAGCCTCGTCCTCCGGCGCGCTGAACCGGTAAAACAAAGGGTCGATCAGCAAAGGATAAAGATAGCTGCTCAGCAGGAGAAAGAGCGCCAAAACCGCTCCTGCGGCGATCCACCAGTGCGCCGGCCGGCGCAGCAGTAAAAAATACAGCCCGGTCAGTCCGGCGGCCGAGATGAGAAGGTTGATCAGCGCCGCTTTGCCGTAATCGAGAAACCACCCGCCCGGGGTCAGCGTCGAAAAACCGAAGCGGTGCTCCACGACAAAGCCGCGGTAGTAGTCGAGCGGCAGGTTAAGCAGCTGGAAAAGGATCAGGACCAGCCCGATCCAGGCGGCGGCAGCGGGCACCGGCGGTGACGGGCGATCCCTGAAATAACGGAGCGCCGCGCCGGCGGCCGCGGCCAGGAAGGCAAGAAGCAGCGCCTGGCGGGCCAGGAAAACAGAGAGGCCGGCCCGCTGGTAAGCGCCGGCGCGGGCCAGGAAACCGGGCTCAAAATAGCGGAGCGTGGCCGGATCCGGCGGCGCGCCGGGGAAAAGCAGCCCGGCCAGCACCGCCCCCAGAACCAGGGCCGCCGCCGCCCCGGGAATAATCCACAGCGCCGCTGCGTTCATCGAAAATCTGCCTCTCCCGGACATGATCCTTCCCCTTCACAAGATCTAATTTGAAACCGCTCCCCTGATTTTATTCCACCCCGCCCGGCCATAATCCTATCGGCTCGCCGGAGGCGTCAAAAAAAAAGAGAGAGGCGGGGCTCTTTTTATGGCCCCGCCTCTCGGGGAGAACTTTGCCGCGGCTCATCCTACGCTGCGGCTTTCTTGCGGCGCAGGGTGAAGACGGCGCCCAGCAGCACCAGGACCGCGGCGGCCCCGCCGTAAACCCAGATTAACCGTTTGCCGTTTTCATCTATGCCGGTGGCGACCACGTCCGCGCCCTCTTCGAGCTCGATGCCGATCGCGGTAATCCCGACTTCACCCTCCACGTCCGGGCGGACATAGTCGGCCTCTTCGCCGGCGTCTTCCTTTTTCTCTCCCGGGACCGGCTCCCCGGTGACAGCCTCATCGGCTTTGCCTTCATCAACTAGATCGCCCGCGGGTTCATTGCTGACGGGTTCGTCACCCTCCTGGGCTCCAACCACCCCACCCGCCATGACCAGGGCTGCCACCAGGACCAGCGCTACCAGAAACTTTTTCACTTGAACTGCCTCCTTTAAACGTATTTTTGGCCTTCTATGAAGAAGACAGCCTGGGGCGAAAAAAGTTCCCTGCCGCAAGCCTTTTTTCTTGCTGCGCCAACATAAAAAAACCCCGCTGCCGAGCAGAAAGGGGTAATCTTTGGAAACGGGTCAGCCGCCCGGACAACGCGGCGATTTGCCCGTCCGGTTTACAGGCGGCCCCGGCCCCGGCCGGGCAGGACTTTGCGGACGCCGCCCCGGGGATCGTCGACATCCCCGTGCCGGCGCGGAATCACGTGGATATGCAAATGCATGACTGTCTGGCCCGCCACCGCGCCCTCGTTGATGCCGATATTGAAACCGCCGGCGCCGTAGCGCCGCCGGATCTGATCCTTCACTTCCCGGACCAGGGCGAAAAGGGCGGCAATCTCCCGCTCCGAAGCTTCGTCCAGGGTCAAAATATGGCGCCGGGGGATCACCAGGCTGTGCCCCGGAGAGACCGGAAACTTGTCCTCCAGCGCGAAGGCCAGCTCGTTCGCCGCGAGGCTCTCTTCCTGCAGCGCGCAAAAAATGCAAGGCGGCTCCGGGTCAATCGTAACGGCAAACACACCCTTCCCGATAGGTTCAGCGGCGGCCCGCCAAGTTTAAACGGCGCCGCCCGTAAAAGCATCCCGCCCGGTCACGGTAACAAAATGAACGCGGTTTTTCAAGGTCACCGGGTAGTTGACCTTGTTCACCTGCAGGTTGATCACCCCCCGCGGCACGGCGAGCAAAACCTTGCTTTCCGGAGAGGCATGCTTGTGCAGGTGCAGGGTGATGCTTTGGGGACGGATGATCAGCTTCTCCACCTGGGCGCCGGGGTAAATGTGCCCGGTGCTGCCGAGCAGGTAAGGTTTGCTTTCCCTCGGCTCAACCCTGTAAAAGCAAAGCGTCCGGTAGGGTTCCAGGGTGACGGTGTGCCCTGCAAACAAGACAAAAAGATCGGGATGAAAATAAGGCCCTCCTTCCAGGGTAAGCGTGCGGGGCGCGGCCGTCAAATTGCACAGCGCCAGGTAGCTCTTCTTTTCGATCATAAACTCAATCCGGTAGAGGCCCCGGTCGTGGTCGAGTGCAAGCAGTTCCGCATCCAGGCTGGGGAAACTGCGCCGCAGCAGCTGCAGCTGCTCGTCCTTGTAACCGTCGACATTGTCGGAAAAGAAGATCAGCCCCCCCAGGAGGTTGTTCAGGAAAAAAAGGGTGTATCGCTGCTCCGGGTCGAGCCTGTTCCGGCTGCCGTTGCCGCCCGCGCCGGCGCCGGCGCCGTCCCGGAGCATAAAAACGTCCGGGTCGTTCCGGAACGCTTTCCGGTCCAGATGGCGCCGCCCGATCGTGCCGGCCAGGGAGTTGACCGTGGAAACCCGCTCCCGGTATTGCAGGGCTTTCAGGAAGCGGTCTTCCCAGTAAGGGGCCACGTCGCTGCCGATCCGGCAATAATCCACGCGCCCCATCGCGGGGCCGAGCGGCACCCCGCAGCCCAAAAGCCTGCTCTTCCTGGTCTGGGCATGGACAAACTCCATCACTTCGTGCATCACCTGCCCCCGCGGTTTGCCCTGGCGGGGCAGCAGCGCCGCCGCGTAAAGAAAATCGAGCTTGAGCATGCTGAAACCCCACTCCTCCTGGACCGTCTGGAAGACCCGGCGCAGGTGATCCTGGAAACCGGGGGCATAAAAGTCCAGGGCGTAAAACCACCCCTTCCAGTTGGGGTTGAAACCGGCCTTAACCGGCTTGCCCCGGCGGTTGCGGAGCAGCCACTGCGGGTTTTCCTGGAAAAGGCGCGAAGTGCGGTCGCAGATAAAGGGGGCGAGCCACAGCCCCGGCCGGAAGCCGTGTTCCCGGATGGCCATAGCTAAGGCCGGCATCCCCGCGGGGAACTTGGCGTTGCCTTCCAGCCAGTCGCCCAGGGCGCTCTGCCAGCCGTCGTCGATCTGGAAGATCTCCAGGGGCAGCTCCCGGCGCGACAGCTCTTTTAAGTTGTGCCGCACTATGGCCTCGGAAATGCCGGTGTAGTAATTGTACCAGCTGGTCCAACCGGTGGCCCGGGGCGGGATGCGGCGGGGCAGCGGCAGCAGGGAGAAATACTCCTTTAAAACGGGTTCCAGCTCCCCCCACCCCAGGTAGAGCCGCAGCAAGGGGTAGCTCTTGGCCGAGACGGCGCCGAGGCAATCCTTCTCAATCAGCAGGCGATCCCGGCCGTAGTCATATTCGAAAAGGGTATACCCGGCTTTCTCGTCCACCGAGCCGATGAAAAACACCGCCCCGCCCGGCAGGCGAAAATATGTATAGGTCCATGAATGCAGCCGCCCCGGCCGGCCGGAATAACGGTGGTAACGGTAATCACCGTAAGCCGCCAGGATGCGGCGGGCCGGTGCAAACAGGGGCGGGATCCGGTCCGCGGCGCCCAGCTCTTCGCTCCTGCTCCAGGACTGGAAGCCGTTAACCATCATCCCGCCGCTTCCGGCCAGGCCGGGTAAAAGCTCCAGCTTGAAGCCGAGCAGTTCAAGCGGTTCCCGGTGGCGCAGTTCGGCCAAAACCTGCTGCCCGTGTTGAAGCCCTTGCGCGGAATTCTCCAGCGTTATGGATATGCCGTCAGGGGGAGCCTCCCTGGTATAATAAAAACGTTTCTGCCGTCCCTCCAGGCACGCCAGCTCCATGCGGGCAAACATCGGCGGATCCTCCTCGTCTATCGGATCGGGCTTAAATTGCTGCGGCCACCCTTAGACCCGGCTTAACCTTTCCTGGGGTTTTTCCGGAGGCGTACGCCCCAGTAGTAAGTCACAATTAAAAGCACCCCCAGGATCGAAGCGAAAAGGGTGGCCATCCTCAGCCGTTGAAAGAAGGTCACGACAAATATGGCCGCATCGCTCCCGGTAAAATCAAAGATAAACCCGGCCATGATGAACAGCACCAGGTTGAGGAAAACGGCGATCACCAGGCAGAGGACCCCGGGCGCAAGAAAAACCTTGTAGCTGTGATCGATAAAATAGAGAAAAATGAGGAAAAAGCCGAGCCCGGCCAGGCACAGCCAGAAAACATTGTGGATGACCAGGGGCTGCAGGATGGCCGAAAAAACAACGATCTGGGTGCGGATTCCCGTGGCCTGGGTCACGATCAGTTCGATCGTGTCGGTGCTTCTGGCGCCGAAAATGGCATAAGTGAGGGACGCCATTATCAATGTAACCGAAAACATAAAGCCGATGATCACTTTCAACCACAGCCTGATACTAGCCCACATATTACTCCCCCTCGCGCATTCTTGAAGTAAACATGCCTGTGTGACATTGTTGAGAAAATTTTTAATAAACCTGCCCGATGCATTTTATTCGCTTCGGCGCCGCATTAATCCTGCTCGAGGGGTTAAATAATATTTTCACTTGCCGGCGGCGGGCGCCGGCACGCTTTACTGCCAGCCGGCCAGGTAGGATCCGGGGGGAGTAATCGTCTGGGAGCGCTCGGGGCCGACCGAGATCAATGCCACTCTCACCCCCACGCTTTCTTCCAGCGCTTCGAGGTAGGCCCTGGCCGCGGCCGGCAGATCTTCCAGGCTGCGCGCCGCTGTAAGCTCCTCACCCCAACCCGGCATATCCCGGTAGACGGGCTCGCAGTCGCTCAAGTCCGCCAGGTTGACCGGCAGTTCGCGGATGGTTTGGCCCCGGAAGCGGTAACCCTCGGCCAGGCGGACCGTCTCCAGGCCGGTCAGGACGTCCAGCTTCGTTACCGCCAGCCCGGTCAGGCCGTTCACCCGCGCCGCGTAACGGGCCACCACGGCGTCAAACCAGCCGCAGCGCCGCGGCCGCCCGGTCGTGGTGCCGTATTCAAAACCGCGCTCGCGCAGCCTCCGGCCCTGTTCGCCGCTCTCTTCCGTGGGAAACGGGCCCTCGCCGACCCGGGTGGTATAAGCCTTGGCCACCCCCAGCACCTCGCCGATGCGGTGCGGCCCGATCCCCAGGCCGGTGCCGATCGCCGCGGAGACGGTGGAGGAGGCGGTCACATAAGGGTAGGTGCCGTGGTCGATATCCAAAAGCGTGCCCTGCGCCCCTTCAAAGAGGACCCTCTTGCCGCGGGAGATCTGCTGCTCCAGCAGCAGCGAGACATCCTCCACCAGGGGCCGCAGGCGCTCCGACGCGGGGCGGCAGCGCTCCAGGAGCTCCTCCAGGTCATAGCCGGGATGGTCGTAGACCCGCTGCAGGATCCGGTTCTGCAGGGGCAGAATATCCGCCAGGCGCTTCCGCAGGCGCTCCGGCTCCACAAAATCGATCATGCGCAGCCCGCGGCGGTAGGCCTTGTCCGCGTAGGCGGGGCCGATCCCGCGCCCGGTGGTGCCGATCTTTTTGGCGCCCAGGAAGATTTCGTTCGCCTGGTCCAGCGCCTGGTGGTAGTCCATGATCACGTGGGCTTTCCCGCTGATGCGCAGGCTGCCGGTATCGACGCCGCGCCGTTCCAGCTCCGCCAGCTCCTCCACCAGCACCACGGGGTTGATCACCATCCCGCTGCCCAGCAGGCAGAGGGTGCCGGGGCTTAAGATCCCCGAAGGGACGTGATGCAGCTTAAACACTTCTTTCCCCACCACGACGGTATGCCCGGCGTTGTTGCCGCCCTGGAACCGCGCCACCACATCCGCCCGGGCCGCCAGGAAGTCGATGATCTTCCCTTTGCCCTCGTCGCCCCACTGGGCGCCCATCACCGCCAGGAAATTTGCTTTACCCGTGTGCATGCTTATACCCCTTCTCTGACCGCTAATTCAGTTTTTCCCGGAAAAGCCGGTTTAACTCCTGCGGGTCCGCCCGCCCTCTGGTCAGCGCCATCACCTGGCCGACCATGAAGGCGAGCGCCTTTTCCTTCCCCTTGCGGAAGCTCTCCACCGCCTCGGGGTTTGCGGCGATCGCCTGCTCCACCAGCGGTTCCAAGCTGGCCCGCCCGGCGATCCGCCCCCGCCCGCCGCTTTGCACCAGCGCCCGCGGGCCGGTCCCTGTTTTAAGCACCTCCGCCAGCAGCTCCTTGGCCACGGGGCGGTTGATCTCCCCGGCGTCGAGCAGCTCGAGCAGCTCGACCAGCAGGCGGGGGTCAAGGTCCTCGACCAGGGTCCCGGTTTCGCGCAGCTGGTAGAGCAGGTCGCCCTGCACCCAGTTCGCCAGGCCGCGGTAATCGCGGTAGTCCCGCGCCGCCGCCTCGAAGAAATCGGCCAGGGCCTTGGTGGCCGTCAGCACCGCCACCTCCCGGGGCTCCAGGCCGTACTGCTCCTGCAGCCGCCGCCGGCGCCGCTCGGGCGGCTCCGGGAGCTTCTCCCGCTGCGCCTCGATAAACGCCCGGTCCAGCACCAGGGGCAGCAGGTCCGGCTCGGGGAAATAGCGGTAATCGGAAGAGCCTTCCTTGCGGCGGAACGGGACGGTCGCTTTGCGCTCCTCGTCCCAGTGGCAGGTTTCCTGGACCACCTTCTGCCCCCGGGCGAGGATCGCCGCCTGGCGCGCGGCCTCGAAATTGAGCGCCTGCTCCACGGCCCGGAAGGAGTTCATATTCTTGACTTCGGTTTTCGTGCCCAGCCCGGCCGTGCCCGCGGGGCGCAGCGAGATATTGGCGTCGCAGCGCAGCGAGCCTTCTTCCATCTTCACGTCGGAGACGCCGGTGTAAAGCAGCAGCTCCCGCAGCGCCTCCAGGAAAATGCGCGCGTCGCGGCCGGAATGGAGCTCCGGCGCGGTGACAATCTCGAGCAGCGGGATCCCGGCGCGGTTGTAATCGACCAGGGAATAGGCGGCCCCGAGGATGGAGTCGCCGGCGTGCAGCAGCTTGCCCGCCTCCTCTTCCAGGTGGACCCGCTCCAGCCTGATGCGGCGGGCGCCCTCGGGGAACGCCACGTCGAGATGGCCTCCCCGGGCCAGCGGCCGGTCGTACTGTGAAATCTGGTAGGCCTTGGGCAGGTCGGGATAAAAGTAGTTCTTCCGGTCGAAGCGGCTCTCTTCCTGGACCGCGCTGTTCAAAGCCAGCGCCGCCTGCACGGCGTACTCGATCGCGCGGCGGTTGAACACCGGCAGGGTGCCGGGCAGGCCCAGGCAGACGGGGCAGCAGTTGGTGTTCGGTTCAGCGCCGAAGGCGGCGCTGCAGCCGCAAAAGAGCTTTGACCTGGTCGCCAGCTCCAGGTGGATCTCCAGCCCGATCACTGTTTCGTAAGCCATCCTTTAAAACCTCCTCTAAGCGGGTGGTTCCAGCCGCGGCCGCAGCGGGAACGGCGCCCGGGCCTGCTCCAGAAGATGCGCGACCCTAAACAGGAGCGCCTCCTGCAGGGGCGGGGCCGTCAGCTGCATCCCCATCGGCAGGCCGCCGGAGTGAAGCCCGCAGGGCACCGAGAGGGACGGCACCCCCGCCAGGGCGTCGGTGAGGGTGCAGATATCGGAAAGGTACATCTGCAGCGGGTCGCCGACCTTCTCCCCCAGCCGGAAGGCGGGGGTGGGGGTGGTCGCTCCCACCAGCAGGTCGAATTTTTGGAAGGCTTCTTCAAAATCGCGGCGGATCAGGGTGCGCACCTTGAGAGCCTGCAGGTAGTAGGCGTCGTAGTAGCCGGCGCTGAGGGCGTAGGTCCCGATCATGATCCGGCGTTTAACCTCCGGGCCGAACCCCAGCGCCCGGGTGCGGCCGAACATCTCCGTGATCGCGCCGTCCTCCACGGAAAGCCCGTAGCGCACCCCGTCGTAGCGGCCCAGGTTCGAGCTGGCCTCGGAGGGGCTGATCAGGTAGTAAGCCGGCAGCGAGTAGCCGGCGTGGGGCAGCGAGACGTCGTCAACCGCAGCGCCGCGGTCTTTCAAGATCGCCACGGCCCGCAGCACCGCCGCCGTGATCTCCGGGTCAAACCCTTCCCCGATATTTTGCCTGATTACCCCCACCCGCAGGCCGGCGATCTCCTGCTGCTGCAGGGAGGCGGCGTAATCGGGGGCCGGCCCGGGCAGGGCGGTCGAATCCAGCGCGTCGCCGCCGGCGATCAACCCCAGCAAAAGCGCCCCGTCGGCGGCGGTCAGCGTCAGCGTGCCGATCTGGTCCAGGGAGGAAGCGAAGGCCACCAGCCCGTAGCGGGAAACCCGCCCGTAAGTCGGCCGGAGGCCGGTCAGGCAGCA
>JAGUZX010000117.1 GCA_020060545.1 Desulfovibrio sp.
GGAGCCGTTCGTCCTGGACCCGCGCCGCTGCCTCTCTTACCTGACCCAGGCGCCCGGGACGGTGCCCGCCGCCTTGCGGCCCCTGCTCGGAACCCGGCTTTACGGCTGCGATCTCTGCCAGGAAGCCTGCCCCCGCAACCGGGAGCTAATCGAAACGCCCCCTCCCGCAAGCGGGTTCGCCTTCTTCCCCGCCGAGCCGCTCCTGCTGCCGCTGCTGGAGATGACCAGGCAAGAATTTGCCCGGACGATCGGCCTGACCGCCGCGGGGTGGCGCGGTAAAACCATCCTGCAGCGCAACGCCGCCATCGCTCTCGGCAACTGCGGCGATACGGCGGCCGTTCCCGCCCTGGCCCGCGTCCTCAAAAGCGACCCCCGGCCGCTGCTGCGGCTCCACGCCGCCTGGGCGTTGGGCCGGATCGGAGGAGGCAAGGCCCGCCGGCACCTCGAGGCTTCTTTCAAGCAGGAGCCCGACCGCTCCGTGAAAGAAGAAGCCCGCCTGGCTTTGAGCGGTGAGGGGTGATCGGTAAGATGTAGGGGACGGCACAGTGATACCTTTGTCGTTAAGAAAAGCCTGTTTACTGCAGGATGGCCAACAACAATTGCAAGTACGCATTGGCTTGCCTTACCGGTGAACCAGGATTCCAGACTGCGCACGAACCGTGCCGCTACAGGAGGCAGGAAATTTCACGGCCCCGGCAAAGGGTGAGCAGCACGTTGCACGAGGCGTCCATGACCACCACGTCGGCGTCTTTGCCCGGCTCCAGGCTTCCCTTGCGCGCCTGGAGGCCCAGAACCCGCGCCGGGTTGACGGTCGCCGCCGCCAGCGCCTCCTCCAGGGGCAGGGAAGCCATGCCGGCCGCCAGCGCTACGGCCCGGTTCATCGTCAGGGTGCTGCCGGCAAGAGTGCCGTCCGGGAGAAGCGGCCGCCCCTGCTTGACCACAATTTTCCGGCGCCCGAAGACGTACTCTCCTTCGCCCATCCCGGCGGCAGGTGAAGCATCGGTGATCAGGACCACCCCATCCGGCCCCTTGGCCCGGAATAGAATCTTGGCCGCCGCCGGGTGGGCGTGGACCCCGTCGGCGATCAGCTCCGCGCTGATGCCGTCCAGGCTCAGGACGGCACCCAGCGCTCCCGGTTCGCGGTGGTGAAAACCGGCCATGGCGGAATAAGTGTGCACGGCGTGGCGCAAACCTCTCTCCGCTGCTGCGCAAACCCGCTCAAAACCGGCCCCGCTGTGGCCCAGGGCGACAATGACCCCGAGCGCGTTAAAATATGAAACCGCCTCTAACCCGCCCTCCAGCTCCGGGGCCAGGGTGACCATTACCAGGCTGCTTCCGGCGGCGCCGGCCAGCTCCTCCAGGCTCCGCCGTTCCGGGAGCAGCAGGTGCTCTTCCGGGTGGGCCCCTTTAAATTGAGGATTCAAAAAAGGCCCCTCCAGGTGCAGGCCGAGGATTTCCGGCCCCGCCGCCTCCCGCCGGGCCCGGCCGATTGCGGCGGCCGCCGCTTTGAGCCGGGGCAGGGCATCGGTCAGCAGGGCCGGCAGCAAAGCGGTGGTCCCACCGGCGGAGGCATGAAAGAATGCCGCCTTGGCTAGGTCGGAGGGGGCGGCGCGGTTAAAATCGATGCCGCCGCCGCCGTGCAAGTGCATATCGATAAAACCGGGGACGATATAGTTTCCCCGGGCGTCGTAGCGTTTCACCCTCCGGGAGGCGCTCCCGGCCGGCGGGGCGCCCCGGAACAGCGCGCTAATCCGCCCGTCCCGGATGACCACCCCTCCCCGGAAACGCCGCCGGGGGGTAAAAACCTCCCCGTTGTAAACGACCGCCGCCTGTCCGTTTTCGTGATCCGCCATTGGGATCATCACTTTCCTTTCAGGAATTCGGGGGACACCCGGCTAGCGCTTCCGCGCCGAAACCCAGGCCGCCAAAACGGCGGCGGCTGTAACCAGGGCCGTACCTGCCGCCGACCAGAGGGCAAAGGGCGCAAAAAGCCCCCGCTGCATCGCCCAGCGCTGGGCGGTATTGACCAAACCGTGTTCAAAAAGCAGGGAAAGGCCATAAACGATCAGGACCAGTGACAGCGCCGCCGGCAGCCAGTTGGCCCTGCTTTCGCCGGCCCGATCGGGCAGGTTAAAAAAAGCGGCGAGGACAGCGGAAAGGTTGCCGCTGCGCAGATCGTAAAGGCACAGCGCCAGGAAGACAACCCCGATCACAAGCATAAAAATGTGGCTCCAGCCGTGATAGGCCAGCAGCAGCAGCAAAAAAAACAGGACCGCCAGGTCAAGGATGATAAACAGGATAAACTTGCGCAAGTGCATCACCGGCGCCCTCCACAAATAATCACTGCCAGGGCAGGATAAACATTCCTGCCTGTCAAACTTATTATTTGTTTCCAGCAACATTATACTATAACACCGAAGGAGGTCGTAACTTTGAACAGCACCTTTCGCCTGACCCGGGTGCTCGGCATCTCCATCGACATCCATATCAGCTGGCTGCTGGTGGCCGCCCTCTTCAGCCTGACTCTGGCCCGCACTTACTTCCCCGGGGCGCTGCCGGGCCTGACTCTCCACACGTATTGGACCGCCGGTATCCTTACCACCGTGGTAATTTTCGCCTCGATTCTGGCCCATGAACTGGCTCACTCCCTGGCGGCGATCCGGGAGGGGATTTCGATTAAAAGAATCGTCCTATTCATCTTCGGCGGGGTGGCCCAAATGGAGATGGAGCCGGACCGGCCCCTGGCGGAGTTGAAGATTACAGCCGCCGGCCCCCTGACCAGCCTGGCAATCGCTTTGCTCCTGGGCACGGTTTATTATTTAGCCCTGCCTCCGGAGCACATTTTCAGCCAGGCCGTTTTTTTTGTGGCCCGCCTTAACCTGATCGTAGCCGCCTTCAACCTGGCGCCCGCCTTTCCCCTGGACGGGGGGCGGCTGCTCCGTTCGGCGATCTGGCATTTTGGAAAGAACCTGCTCCGGGCTACCCGAATCGCCGTTGCCATCGGCAGCCTGCTCTCCTTCCTGGCGATGGGGCTAGGCTTTCTGCTGATCTTCTTCCAGGGAACGATCTGGGGCCTCTGGTACGTCTTTCTTGGATGGATGATCTACCAGGCTGGCCAGTCCAGCTATTCCCAGCTTGTGTTCCGCCAGACTTTCGCCGGGATTAAAGTGTCCGAGATCATGAGCGCAAATCCCCAGACGGTTCCGCCCGATTTAAACCTGGAACAGCTGGCCGAACAATTTCTACAGCACAAATTTGGGGCGTTCCCGGTATTCTACGGCTCGTCCACCCACGGCCTGGTGTCTCTGCACCATATGAAGGAGGTCCCCCGGGAAAAATGGCCGCACACTTCGGTGGTGAGCGTTATGACCCCGCTGAAAGAGTGCATCGTGATCGAGCCGCAGGCGGACGCGGCGGAGATCATGATGAAAATGGCGGCCGGCGGTGAAGGGCGCGCCCTGGTCATGGAAAACGGCCGCCTGGTGGGGATCCTCAGCCGGACCGACATGATGCGCTTTATGCAGATGCATATGATCCTCGGCGCCGAATAGAGCCCCCCCCGCTTACCGGTGCGGGCAGGGTGCTACCTGCCCGGCCGGTAGGCGGGATGGCGGGCATTTTCGAGGTAAAGTTCGGGCGCCCCGCCGTGAACGGCGTCAACCCGCCAGAGGTCAAAACCTCCTCCCGCCCCCGGCTGCAGCACCAGGATCTCGCGGCCATCCGGGGACCAGGTCAACGGTTCCATCCACCCGTCCATCGGCAGGACTTCAAATACCGATTGACCCGCCCCGATCCGGTAAACTTTTTCCCACGCCGTCCGGGTGCCCCCGGACGAAATATTGATCACGGCCAGATCCCAGAAACCTTCGATGTAGCCGTCGCCCAGCTCGAGCCCTTGGGTATAAAGCAGGGCCGCCAAGCGGTCGCCGCCGGGGGACCAGGCAAAGCGGACCGGGTAGGAAAACTCGGAGTAGGTAATCATCACGTCCTGGCCGGCCAGGACCGAAACAGCCCCGGTCAGGCCGTCAACAAGACGCAGGCTGTCGTAGCTGCCCAGCGCGACAGCCTTCCCGGCCGGGGAAACCCCCAAAAGGGGGGCTGATCCGCCCGCGGGTCCCGTGTAAAGAACCCGGTAATCCTCGCCTTTTTCATTCACTGCCGCCAACTCTTTGAAAAAAAGGTAGCCGCTGAGCTCCTCAATCTGGCACCTGGCCACAACCATGCCGCTGCCGTCGGGAAACCAGCCCTGGCCGGCGATAAAAGGCAGGTTAACAATAAATTCATCGTTCCGGCCGCGCAGGACAAGCTGCGCGGTCTCCTCCAGCGCAGTATAAGCGATCGTTTTCCCGCCCGGGTGCCACCACGGCCCACCGCTTATATAGCCGCCGGCGGCTAAATCCCGGACAGCCCCGGCGAGCGATTTCAGGCGCAGTGTCCGGCCGTCTCCCAACCCATAGGCCAACTCACTGCTGTTCGGGTGCCAGAGGCTGGCGCCGGTTACGGCAAAATTAGAGAAATATATTCCGCTTTCGATCAGGACCGCCCCGCTGCCGTCGGCGCTGATGACCCAAAGATCCGCGGTGTCCATTCCGGCGACCGGCTGGCGAAAGCAGGCCAGCTTATGCCCATCCGGCGACCACTCGAAATACTCGACATCGCCCCAGGCGGTTAACCTTGTCCGCTCACGCTCCGGGGATGCCAGCCAGAGATCCCGCGCGGAGAGAAAGGCGAGTTCCGTCACAACCGTCACCGGAGGCGCCCCCGGGCCTCCCCCCGGTCCCGAGCCTCCCGGCGGGAGCGTGCCGTTACCCGGATCAACCGGGTTATCGCCGCCCGGGGCGGCGCACCCGCCGGTCAAAAACAACAGGGCTATTAAGAGCAGGGCCGGCGGCGGCAGCCTTAATTTACTTATTTGCACGACGGGCCACCCCCTGATTTTTGGGTGAACGCTATGCTAAGGATTTCCGCAATTACCTTAAATATCCTTCTTTTTCATTGGCCCGCCCGTTAAAAGTTTTGCACTCCCGCCGCACCGGCAGGCAGGCCTGAATTCGCTTAATCATACCTCCCCCTGCGCCTCCGGTCAATCCCCCGCAGCTCGGGTCCGCCCGCCGGGACAGGAGACACAAAGCGACAGCTTAATCTGTTCCATCCTGCTGTCAAAAAGGATCATTTCCTGGGAAATAAGGCGGCCCCTTGTCGGCAGGTTGACCCTGCTGTCAAAACAGGCTTAATCGGGAAAAACCCGGTCTTTTTCTTGTCGACGGCCTCACCGGCCGGCGCCCGTGGCTTTCAACCCCAACCTGCCGCTCGTCACGTTTCGCCGAACTCCACCCGGGTCCTTTGGGCCGGTGCATTTTAAACAAGATCTTTGTTGCCTGTTTTACGGGCAGACTGTATAATGGCTGAGAGGAGAGACAATGGAACCGGCCAAAAAATATATGCTGCTGAACGAAATCGCCAACGCCGTTACCCACGGCCTGGGCACGGCCCTCGCCGCCGCCGCCCTGGTCCTGCTTGTCGTTTTCGCCTGTATTTACGGGGACGCCTGGCACATCGTCAGCTTCAGCGTATACGGCGCCACCCTGGTCCTGCTTTACCTGGCTTCGACTCTCTACCACAGCTTTCAAAACGAAAAGGTGAAACATCTTTTTAAAATCCTCGACCATGCGGCCATTTTTTTACTTATCGCCGGCACTTACACCCCCTTTACCCTGGTTACGCTGCGGGGCGCGTTCGGGTGGACCCTCTTCGGCATCATCTGGGGTCTGGCCGCTGCCGGGGTTGTCTTCAAAGCGTTCCATGTCAACAGGTTTGCCGTACTTTCGACCGTGTTTTATGTCCTGATGGGGTGGCTGATTGTCATTTCGGTCAAGCCCCTGGTCTTAAACCTCCCCTCCGCCGGCCTCTACTGGCTGCTCGCGGGCGGCCTTTCTTACACCGCCGGGATTTACTTCTACGCCCAGAAGCAGAAACTGTTCCGGCATGCCGTCTGGCACCTCTTTGTGCTCGGAGGCAGCACCGCCCACTTCTTTGCCGTGCTTTTATACGTGCTGCCGCTGCGCCGCTAGCGCCGGGGATCGGCCGCTAAAGAGCATGCGCCTGGCAGCGGCGGGAATTGACTTTTTCGCGCACCGCAAAGCGGCGCATACAGGATCCGGATTTTAAGAACCGGGAACGGCTGCCGGCCCGTTTTCTTTCAGCAGGGCCTCCAATTTAGCCGGGCCGGTGACAGGGCTGAGACAGCTGCGGTTGCGGCAGAGGTAAGCCGTAGCCACGCCATTTTGAGCCGTCACCGGCTCCAGGAACGGCGCCAGCGTTTCAACCGCTTTACGTTCAATGCCCGAAGGGTGGAAAAGCAACACCATGTTCGGGTTGAACTGGCGCCGGACAGCGGCGGCCAGCCGATCGACCGCAGCGGAACCGGTGCCGCCGGCGATAACCACTTCCCCGGCCGGGCCGTCATCCGGCCGAGCTTAAGCAGGTTCAGGGCCGCCACGGAGTTGCCCGAAGGGGTCGCCCCATCGTAGGCGTGTGCAAAGACGGGCCGATCTCCGGATTGATCGGCGCCTGCGTACAGGAGGGCGCCCCCCTCGCCCTGAAATATCTCAAGCATCATTTCGGTCAGGGAGATCGCCCGGGCCAGCTGCTCCGCCTGGAAAGTGGCCTGGTAAAGCTCGAGCAAGCCCCACACCAGGAACGCGTAATCGTCGAGACAGGCGGGATAAGCGGCTTCGCCGTCCCGGTAGCGCCGCAGGAGCCGGCCGTCCGTTCGGGTAAGCTTCTCCAGCACAAAACCGGTGGCCGCGGCGGCCGCCTGCGCGTAAAGGGGCGCCTCCAGTACCGCCGCTCCCCTGGCCAGCGCGGCGATGATCAGCCCGTTCCAGGCGGTGAGGATGTTGTCGTCTTTGAAGGGGCGTTCCCGGTTGGAGCGGGCTTCGAGAAGCTTCTCCCTTGATTCTTCCAGGATCTCATTCAAATCGGACGGATCCAGGCCCTTTTCCGAGGTATACTGTTCTTTCTCGTGGGGGCGGTGCAGGATGCTTTTGCCGTGCTCGAAATTGCCGCGCTCCGTTACCCCGAAGTACCCTGCCATAACGCTGCCGCGTTTTTCCCCCAAAACGGCGGTCATTTCCGCGGGGGTCCACGCGTAAAAGACGCCTTCTTCGCCTTCGCTGTCGGCGTCTTCCGCAGCGCAAAAAGCTTCTTCCGGCGAAAGCAGGTCCCGCAGTACGTACTCGAAAATATGCCGGGCGGCGGCGGCAAACTCCGGCTCCCTTATCGCCTGGTAAGCTTCCAGGTAGGCCAGGGCCAGCAGCGCCTGGCCGTAGAGCATCTTCTCAAAGTGCGGCACCAGAGCCAGGCCTCGTCGGTGGCGTAGCGGTGGAACCCGAAGCCAAGCTGGTCGAAAATGCCGCCCCGGGCCATGGCCTTCAAGGTCGCGGCGGCCATCTCCAGCGCTTTCGCCTCGCCGGTGCGCTTCCAGTAGCGCAGCAAGAAGGTGAGCTGGTGGGGGATGGGGAACTTGGGCGCGCCGCCGAAACCGCCGTGGTGCTCGTCAAAGCTGTCCCGCAGGCGGCGGTAGGCCGCGTCGAGCGCCTCGGCGCCCGGAAGGGCGCCGGTTCCTCCCGCCCGGCCCTGCCGCTTGACTGCCCCGAGAAGCTGTTCTCCCGCCCCGGCCGCTTTTTCCCGCCCTCTCTGCCATAAAATGGCAAGCATCGGCAGCAGCTCAATCATGCCGCTTAGCCCGAAGCGGGATCTTTGGGGGAAATAGGTCCCGGCAAAAAAGGGCTTCTTCTCCGGGGTCAAAAAGACGGTAAGCGGCCACCCGCCGTGGCCCGTCAGCGCCTGGCAGGCCGTCATGTAGATGTGGTCAAGATCGGGCCGCTCCTCCCGGTCCACCTTGACGCACACGAAGTGCTCGTAGCAGCACCGCCACTTCCGGATCTTCAAACGACTCCCGCTCCATGACGTGGCCCCAGTGGCAGCAACTATAGCCTATGCTTAAAAATATTGGTTTGTCCTCCCTCCTTGCTTTTTCAAAAGCCTCCTCAGACCATGTGTACCAATTGATTGGGTTATATGCGTGTTGCAATAGATAGGGTGATTTTTCGTTTATTAAGCGGTTTGGTTCGCGAACAAGTGACATGCCATTACCCCTTTTTTATTTGATTGATGACAATTAGATGACCTACTTACTGCAAAAACCACATTTTATCAATAACTTATTGATTTTTTCAGTTACGTTAGAAATGAGCAGGCGACCAATATAATGATCCGATAAATCCCTACACATACCTCCTTGCTACACTTCCATGTTTACTCTCTAATATCATTAATAGTATACTATACCATAATATGTTTAACAACATTTTTGAAAATTCTCTTAATAATATTTATAGGAATGCAGGCATTGAAGAGTAATGTGTATTATTATTGATGCTAATACTATTCCATCAGTCTTTAATAGAGAATCTGCAGCCCCTATAGAACTAATATTTGAACGAGATGGAATGCACCGCCAGCCAATACCCTGATTGAAACAAGGGGCGGGGTTGCTGCTTCCACTTGCCGATTACTGCCCAACCAGGCAACAACCAGTCATCCCCTTGCTTTATGGCCGGAGTGAGCGGGCAGCGTTGACATCCATGACAGAATATTGCTATAATTGTTCCAGGTGCTGAGGATGAAAACTTTGCAGGAATTACCCGTTTTTCCTTCTCCCCGGGTTCTGAAGGCGGAAGAATGGCGCCTGGTGGTTGACGGGATGGTCCGCACCCCGCTCCGCCTGTCGATGGCGGAATTATACCGTTTTCCGGTAGTCAAGTTAGGGGCCGATTTCACCTGCGTCGAGGGGTGGCAGGTCCCTGCTTTGCGCTGGGAAGGGGTGGAGCTGAACGCTGTCCTTAAGCAGGCCGAACCTTTGCCCGAAGCCCGCTACGCTTTGCTGCATGCCGGGGAGTACCGGGTAGCCGTTCTCCCGGAGCAGGCCGGGCCGGGAGGCGGGGTTTTGGCCTACCGCCTTAACGGAATGCCCCTGGATCATCCCCACGGGGCGCCCCTGCGCTACGTTTCGGCCAGTCCCGACTGCTTCGACAGCGTCAAGTGGCTGGAGCGGATCGAGTTGACCGACAGGGAGGATCTGGCTACCGGGGCCAAGATCGCGCTTGCCCGGATCGGCCGCCTCAAAAGGCTTTCGGAGATGGAGCCGGGAGAGCAGGGGGAAATTGTCCAGGTCGAACCGGCCGATCATGACCCGGCCAACATTGAAGCCAAAGGGCTGCTTCCCGGACTGGCTAAGGGCCTGCGCCTGAAATTGGTCGCCCGCGGTCCGGGAGGGGATGTAGTCCTGGAAGCCGGCGGCACCCGGTATAATCTTCGCGGCGATGCGGCCGGGTCGGTGTGGGTGCAACCGCGAAAATCAGAGCGGAAACCGTAAAGCAAGGGGAAGCCGCCGCTGCCGGCCGCCTTTGGCCCAACAAAGCGGCAACTCCGTCCCGCTTTTAAGATGTGAGCGCTTCAATATAAACATATGCCGCCTGCAGCGCCTCCGTGGGGCAAAGCGGAAAGCATTCCTTGCAGTTCCAGCATTCTTTGGAGGCTATCTCCGGGATAAAGCTGATTTCCCGGCTGGCCCCCCGGTTGACAAACCCGACGGCGTGCTTCTGCTTCACCTCGGCGCAGTACCTGACGCACAGGCCGCAATGAATGCAGAACGAGGCCTCTTTTTCAAAACGGTCTTTGTCCGCGCCGTATTTATGCGCCAAATCCTTTAAGTCCCTGGCGTCAGGAGCGTGAGACAGCAGCAGCTGCAAGATCATCTTGCGAATGCGATCTACCTTCTCGGACCTGGTTCTCACCGCCAGGTTTTTTTCGACCGGGTAAAGGCAGGCGGCAACCAGCCTGGTGCGGCCGTTTGATTCCGCTTCGACCGTGCAGATGCGGCAAGCCCCGTAAGGATCCAGTTTCGCATGGTGGCAGAGGGTCGGGATGACAATCCCCGCACTTTGCGCCGCCTCCAAGATGGTCATGCCTGCCCTGGCTTCAACATCTCTTCCATCGATTTTTAGAAGGATCTTGCTCATTTTTCTTTACTCCCCCTGCTGATCGTTCTTTCTTCTTCAGGGATCGGAGGCGGCACAGGCGCGCCGGAAATTTTCCGCACCGCGCCAAAACGTGAGGGGCATACTTCAAAGCAGGTATTGCACTTGGTGCATTTTGCCTGGTCAATGACATGGATCTTGTTCTTGCCGCCTAGAATCGCCTCTGAAGGGCATTTCCTGAGGCACGCCATGCAGGCCTGGCACCTGCCCGGGTCGATATGGTACGCGATGAGCGCCTTGCAGGAAAGGGCCGGGCACCTCTTTTCCCTGATGTGCGCTTCATACTCGTCTCTGAAATACTGCAAAGTGCTCAAGAAGGGGTTGGGGGCGGTCTGGCCCAAAGCGCAAAGCGCGGCATCGCCCGCCACCTCGGCCAGCTCCTCCAGAAGCTCGATGTCGCCCTCTTTTCCCTTGCCCAGCGTGATATTGGTGAGTATTTTGAGCATCTGCCTGATCCCCTCACGGCAAGGAACGCACTTGCCGCACGATTCGTCGGTGAGGAAGTTCAGGAAATACCTGGCCACATCAACCATGCAGGTGTCTTCATCCATGACGATCATCCCGCCTGAACCCATCATCGAACCGGCTTTGCTGAGCTCATCAAAACCGACTGCCAGGTCCAGCAACTTCTCGGGGATGCAACCGCCGGACGGCCCCCCGGTCTGCACCGCCTTGAACTTCTTGCCGCCGGGGATGCCGCCGCCGATCTTGTAGATAATGTCCCGCAGGGTGATCCCCATCGGCACCTCCACCAGGCCGGTATGGTTAATCTTGCCGACCAGCGAGAAAATCTTGGTGCCCTTGCTTTTTTCCGTGCCAAACTGGGCGAACCAGTCCGCGCCCTTGTTGATGATCGGCGGCACATTGGCCCAGGTCTCCACGTTGTTCAGCACGGTCGGTTTCTCCCAAAGACCCTTGATGTTGGAGCGGATATATTTCGGCCTGGGTTCTCCCGCCTTGCCTTCCAGGGCGGTCATCAGGGCGCTCGATTCGCCGCAGACGAAAGCGCCGGCGCCCTGGTGCACTTTAACCGTAAAATTAAAACCTGAGCCAAGGATGTTTTCCCCGAGGAAACCATACTCCTCAGCCTGCCTGATCGCAACACCTACGTTTTCCACCGCCAGGGGATATTCCTGCCGGACATAGATATAGCCTTCCCGGGCGCCGATGGCATAGGCCCCGAGGGTCAGCCCTTCAAGCACGGAGTGGGGATTGCCCTCGAGGAGGCTCCGGTCCATGTACGCTCCGGGGTCCCCCTCGTCCGCATTGACGATCACATATTTGATGTCACCGGGGGCATTGCGGGATCCTTCCCATTTTACGCCCGCGGGGAAGCCGCCGCCGCCCCTTCCTCTTAAGTTCGATTTTTTCACTTCCTCCAATACCTGTTCGGGGGTCATCCGGGTAAGGGCTTTGGCCAATGCGCCGTAACCGCCAAGCGCCAGGTAGTCATCGATGCTCCTGGGATCAATTTTAATGTTGGAGCCGAATATCAGCCGCTGCTGGTTCTTGTAAAAGGGGATTTCAGATTCATGGACGATCTTTTCACCGGTTCCGGGGTCGGTATAAAGCAAACGCTCGATTACCTTTTTCTCCTTGATCGTCTGGGAAACGATTTCGGGGATATCCTCAGGCTGTATCTGTAAATAACAGATTTCATCCGGGTAAATAACGATAATCGGGCCCCTCTCGCAAAAACCGTGGCAGCCGGTCTTCCTGATTTCCACCTCGCCGCCCAGGCCCTGTTTCGCAATCTCCGCTTCGATCCGCGCGGCGACCTGTTTGCTGCCACAAGCGTGGCAGGCGGACCCGGAACAGAGGGTAATCCAACGTTTTTGGGGGTCCCGCTTCGACAGGAGGCTTGCCTTGAGTTCTTCCAATTCAGCAACCGATTTTATCCGTGCCATAATCTTCCCAATCTTCCCTTACTCATAATTTTTTAACACGTCCGCCGTCCCGGACGGCGACATCTTGCCGTGCGTCTTCCCGTCGACCTCCATCACCGGGCCCAAAGCACAGCAGCCGAGGCAGCCGACCGTTTCCAGGCTGAACTTCAAGTCGAGGTCGGTTTCGCCTGGTTTGATGCCGGTCAGATCCTGCACCGTATCGAGGACACGCTGCGCGCCGCGGACATGACAGGCGGTGCCCATGCAAATGTGAATTTCATGGCGCCCCTTGGGAACCAGGCTGAAGGCCTTATAAAAAGTGGCGATATGTTGGATCCGGGTTAAAGGAACCTGCAGTTTTTCGCTGACCCTCTCCAGCGCTTCCTTGGGCAGCCAGCGGTTTTCGCTCTGGATCTCCAGCAAGACTTGAATGAGCGAGCTGGCTTCGCCGTGGTGTTTGTCGATAATCTGGTCAATTCTGGCGTTATCCATGGCTTCTATGTCAACCTCCTTTGCCTGATCCACTGCCTGCAACCGGGCGAGATGGGCTCCCTCTACGCGAGAACGAAGCGCTTCCCGCTTTCATCGTACCTGACCAGCCCCTGCCTGGCCGAACTGCTGAGGTGCCTCGATATTTCTGACGGGGTCAGGCCTAAAATGGCGGACATTTCTCCAGTGGAAAGGGGCTTTTCCCGCAGGAGCAAGACAATCTGGCTGATCGCCAGTTTACCGGCAATTAATTCCCGAAACAGCCGCTCAAGCTCCTCACTGGAGTAGAATGCCTGGTATTCTTCGATTGTGGTGAAATGGACCCTCAGCCTCTCACTTTCCACCAGCCTGATGTAGGGGATTAGTTTGGTAAACGCTTTCAGTTTCAGTTTGAGACCGTTTTCATCTATTCCTTCCCCTTGGCCAAGAGGCCCTAATTCCTTCACCTGCTTGATGAAATGATCAACAACTTCGGCAAAGAGGTTTCCTTCACCGGAGGACATGAATTCGATCTTCAACCTCTCCGGGTTAAGGCCCAGGTGGGCCATGATTTTCTTGAACAGGAGCACCTTGTTCAAGGCATGGTAATTGCCATGGGTAATATAGTTGCACTCATTTAAACGGCAGCCGCCGATAAACACCCCGTCCGATCCCTTGGAGAAAGCCCTGAGTACATGTGCCAGGTCGACTCTGCCGGTGCACATGACTCTGATCAGCCTGATTTCAGTTGTGTATTGCAGTCTGGAAACTCCAGCCAGGTCAGCAGCGCCGTACCCTCACCACTGGCAGACAAACCCGATAATTCTTGGTTTAAACTTGAGCCCTGTACTCATGCGTTCCCACCTCCTTCGCGTGTAATCCCATCTTAAACCACCGCTTGATCGCGTTCGGCGCTCTCTTCCTCCAGGAGTGCCGCGTCGATCTGGCTCAAGATTTCGTCGTCGGTAAAGTGCTTGAGCTGGATCGCCCCCGTCGGGCACTTGGCGTTGCAGAGGCCGTCTCCCTTGCACAGAACAGGATTAACCGCGGCCTTCCTGCCCAGCGGGGTCTCCCGGAATTCGATGGCGCCGTACTTGCAGGCGGCGATGCACGCGCCGCACGAAATGCATTTGTTTTCGTCCACCGCGCAGATGGAGCCGGAGGCGGTGACCGTATCGCTGGAGAGAAGCGTCAGGACCCGGCCCGCCGCTCCGTAAGCCTGGCTGACCGTTTCCTTGATCAGCTTGGGATAGTGCGCGATCCCGCAAAGATAAACGCCCTCCGCGGCAAACTCAACCGGCCTCAGCTTGACGTGGGCTTCTTTGAAGAAGCCGTCCGGGTTCAAGCCCACCTTGAACAGGTTTTCCAATTCCCGGGCCCCCGCGGCAGGAATGATGGCGGCAGCCAGGGCGATGATATCGGCATCCAGCTCGAGTTTCTTGCCCAGCACATAATCGGTCGCGGTAACCTTCAAGATACTCTTGCCGCCTTCCGCAACCGCTTCCACCAGCGGCGGATCATGCGGTTCATAACGGATGAACCGGACCTCTTTTCCCGCCGCCTCCCGGTAATAATCCTCGTTATACCCGTATGTCCGGATATCGCGGAAGAGGATGTAAACATCCGTCCCGGGGTTGATCGCTTTCAGCTTCAGCGCGTTCTTGATCGACTCGCTGCAGCAGATCCGGCTGCAGTAGTTCCGGTCTTCATTGCGGCAGCCGACGCACTGGATCATCACGACGCTTGCCGCGTTCGTTACCTTTGCGTCACCTTTGGCGATCCGCTCCTCCAGGTCGAGGTGGGTCATGACGCGTTCGTCTTCCCCGTAAAGGTATTCGGCGGGCGTATAGATATCGGCGCCCACGGCGATAACGGTTGCGCCATGTTTGATTTCAAAGACCCTTCCTTCAGACCGCACCACGGTTACGAAATTGCCCACATAACCGGCGGCATCGCTGATGGCCGCGCCGGTATAGACATGGATGAGGGGGTGCCGGTATACCTTTTTGATCAGATCGCGCAAATACGCCTGGACATCCAACCCTTCGAGAGTGTCATGAATGCGTCGCGCCGTGCCTCCCAGCTCTGTCTCCTTCTCCACCAGGTGAACCTCGTGCCCCTGCCCGGCGATGGAGAGAGCGCAGGTCATGCCGGCGATCCCTCCCCCGACCACCAGCGCCGCCTTGTTTACCGGCAGCTCAATCTCCATGAGCGGCTCCAAATGGCGGGACCGGGCCACCGACATCCGGATCAGATCCTTCGCCTTCCGGGTGGCTTCTTCCTTTTCCTTGGGGTGGACCCAGGAGCAATGTTCCCTGATATTGGCCATTTCGTAATAATATTGATTCAGCCCCGCCTCCCGGAGGGTATCCCTGAACAACGCTTCAAGAGTCCGGGGGGAGCAGGCGGCGACGATCACCCGGTTGAGCCCTTTTTCCTTGATCATGTCCGTGATCTCTCCGGCACAATTGGTGGCGCATGAAAACAGCTGTTCCTGGGCGTGGACGACATTGGGCAGGGTTTTGCAGTATTCAACCGCTTCAGGGACATTGACGATCCTGCCGATATTGGCCCCGCAATGGCAGACAAAGACCCCGATCCTGGGTTCCTCCCCCGAGGCATCCCTCTCCGGCGGGTAGACCCTCTCCCTGGCCAGATCCCCTCTCCTGGCGGTGAGGAGCTCGCCGCACCGGGAGCCGGCCCCGCTGGCGGAAAAAACCGACTCGGGGATGTCGACCGGACCCTGGAAAGCCCCGCTGATGAAGATCCCCGGCCGGGAGGTCTCCACCGGATTAACCGGATCGGTTTGACAGAACCCGTGCCCGTTGAGCTCGATCTTGAATTTATCCGCCAGGTCCTTGAAATCGGCGGGAGGGTTCAACCCGACGGACAGCACCACCATATCGAATTCCTCTTCTTTGACTCCATCGGCGGTGGTCGCGTAGCGGATCGTGACGCTCTTCGTTTCCGGGTTCTCTCTTACCACCGATACATAGCTCCTGATAAACCGCACCCCGGGAAGGCTCTCCGCCCTCTGGTAGAAGCGCTCGAAATCCTTCCCGTAGGATCGGATATCGTTATGGAAGACGGCACACTCGGCCGCGGCGTCATGGTCCTTGGTCAGGATCACCTGTTTCTGGGTATAGGTGCAGCATACGGCGGAGCAGTAGCTGCTGCCGCCCGGTGTAACCTGCCTGGAACCGACGCATTGAATCCAGGCGATCTTGTGCGGATGTTTCAAGTCGGAAGAGCGCAGCACCTCGCCTTCGTATGGGCCGGTGGCGCATAACAGCCGTTCGTAATCCATGCTGGTTACCACGTTCGCAAACTTGCCGTAGCCATAGTCCTCCCGCAGCCGGGGGTCAAAGGGCTCAAATCCGGGAGCCAGGACGATCGCCCCCGCTTTTATCTCTACCTTCTCCGCCGTCTGATTAAAATCGATGGCGTTATTCTTGCAAACCGCTTCGCAAATCCGGCATTTTTTCTCCTTGAGGTAAAGGCAGCTTTCGTCGATATAAGTGATCAGGGGAATCGCCTGGGAGTAATAGATATGGATCGCCTTATTCTTCGAGATGGCCTGGTTAAACTGATCGGGGTATTTGACCGGGCAGTATTCCACACAGACAGTGCAGCCGGTGCATTTGTCCTCCAGAACATACCTGGGCTTTTTAGTCAGCGTGACTTTGAAATTTCCCGGTTCCCCTTCCAGGCTGTCAACTTCGGTATAGGTTAGGACCTCGATATTGGTATGCCGGTCGACCTCGACCAGTTTGGGCGAGAGTATTCACATGGAGCAGTCGTTGGTGGGAAAGGTCTTGTCAAGCTGGGCCATATGGCCGCCGATGGCCGGCCCTTTCTCCACCAGGTAAACCTTGAAACCGGCATTGGCAAGATCCAGCGAAGCCTGAATGCCGCTGATCCCGCCGCCGGCAACTAAAACATCCCCAAAATTGGCGCCGGCAAGGCTTTTTGCATGCCGCTCCTTGGCTCTTTCCATTCCTGTTACTGCCGGTACTTTAATGTTCACTTCCGAATCACCTCACCAATTTTATGCGCGCCCAGGTGTGTCCCCTTACCATGGGGACATACCTCCCCAGGAGGTGTGTCCCCTTACCTTATCACTTCTTGGATAATCTCCGTGATCTCCTTGACCTGGATGACATCCTCATAATTTAAGCCCAGCCTGCTGTCCTCGAGAGCGGTGAGGCAATAGGGACACGCTGTAACCAGCACTTCGGCCCCCAGCCCGCCGGCTTCTTTTATTCTTAAGTTGGAGAACCGGTCGGACATCTTGGTATCAATCCAGATCCTGCCTCCTCCCATGCCGCAGCAGAGGCTGTTTTCCCTCGACTCCTCCATCTCTTGCAGTTCCAAGCCGGGGATCCTTTTTAAGACCCCCCGCGGGGCGTCGTAGATGCCGTTATGCCGGCCCAGGTAGCACGGATCATGATAGGTCACTTTTTTATGATACTCCTTGCTGATTTTAAGCCTGCCCTCATTAATCAGCTCGCCCAGGTACTGGGAGATGTGAACCACCTCAAAGTTGACCTTGAACCCGGCATAGTCGTTCTTGAACGCGTGGTAGCAATGAGGGGAAGAAACAAGAATTTTCTTCACCCCGTGATCAATAAAAGACTTGATGTTTTCCCTGGCCAGCTGTTTGAACAGCGCCTCGTGGCCTGTCTTGCGGATGCTTTCCCCGCAGCAGCTCTCCCCGGCGCCCAGGATCCCGAAATCGACCCCCGCCTGGTTGAGGATGCCGGCCGTGGCCTGCGCCACCTTCTTCAATTGCCCGTCGTAGCTTAAAAAGCAGCAGGGAAAATATAATATTTCCATCCCTTCGGTAAACGGTTTTACCGAGAGCCCCTCCGCCCAATCCGCCCTCTTGGCCCGTTCTTCCCCGAAGGGGTTGCCTTCAGCGGCAAGGCTTGCGCTTGCGGAGCGGACCGGCTTGAGAAAGGCTGGGGTAACACCGTACGCGTTGGCGATCCGGCGCAGGGCGACCATGTCTTCGATCTGCTTGACGTCCCTGGGGCATTGCTGGGGGCACTTACCGCAGGTGGTGCAGCGCCAGACCTCTTCGCGGTCAATTTCGGGAAAGCCGAATGTAGCCTCGCGGATCAGCTTGCGCATACTGAAATTGATCACCCTGTTCCAGGGACAGACACTGTCGCATTTGCCGCATTGATAGCAGTACTTGACGGCATCCCCGCCGCTCTCTTTGATCTCTTCGATGACCTCTCTGATCGGGGCTTCGGTATCCACGATTTTGATCCCTTCTTATCCCTTAATGTTTTATGCCTTCTGGGACATGCGGGCCACGCTGTCCATGAGATTCTGCAGCCCATATTTGTCAACCAGCGCTTTCAACCCGGTCTCCATCTCGTCCGGCACCGCTTCTTCTTCTACTTCCTCTTCCCTTTCTTCGTAAGTGAGGGCGTCGTTGATGCACCACTTCACGCACAGGGGCTCTTCCTGCGGCGGATCGTCTTCACACATATCGCATTTGAGAGGGAGGCCGGAATCGGGTTCCTTGAAAGCGTCCCGGGAGGGGCAGGAAGCCCTGCAGAAGGAGCACTCGTCGTATTCTTTCCCGTCGATGACATATTTGTCCCTGCCCATGCACTCGGCGGCGGTATACTCACCCGCGTAGACAGGAAGATAGACGTCTTGCAGCGGTTCGCGGATCAGCCGGATCCGGGCCCTCGCCGGGTTGCTGCTGCTGTATTTCGGCGAAGCGTGAAATGCGGAGCAGATTACCTCGCAGGCCCGGCAGCCGTTGCACTTATCGAGATCGATCTTGATGACCTTAACTTTCTTCTTCACTTTGCCCATTATTGTCAATCCCTCTCTTTGCGAAGTCAGCGCTGATGTAATCCATCCCCAGTTCATGCAGGGACTCTTTGGTGGGAATACCTTCTTTGTTAAACCCTTTCAGCTTGTAATACGCATCCAGGAGCCGGGTTTCAAGCTCGGGAAATCTCTTCTTCCAGTGGTTCTCCGGGGGGCGATCGTCTTCTCTTCTTAAGCCCCTCCGGACATTAATCGCTCGCAGCAAAGTCCGGTTCCTTTTGGCTATTTTCCACAGCGCGTCTTTGTCGATGTCCATCCCGGTCGCCGCGGAGATCAAGATCGGAAAATTGTGAATATGGTAGGGCGGCTTCAATGGAAATGACGACAAACCGGCGCACATCCCGAGGGCGTCATCAATGTAGTGCATCGTCTCCTGCCAGTCCACAATTTCACAGGTTGCTTCAACCGTCGGGTAATAGGGAAATGAATTCTCCCCGCGCGGTTCCCAGTTTAAAAAATACTCCTTAATCTTTTCATCGGGAACATGGACCCAATCCTTGACGAACGCTTCTCGCTCCTCCCGCGTTTCAAAAGGCGCCTGCGGGAAATTCCCTTCGATTTGGGTGATGTTGATCTTCTCGCCGGTAGCCCACATCAGGAAATAAATGGGGTTCAGCATTGACAGCTTGAGCGGCAGCTGCTCATGTTTTTTGATCGTGTTGTGGTCGTACGCCTCCGCCCCCTTGCCGATCTGGCGGGCCGCCCAGTAGACGCCATTGGCCAAAACATCGCCGATCCCTTCCCGCCGCACGATGCGGTCGAGCAGCCAGTAAAATTTGCCCTCGTTATCGGACGGCATCCCTGCAAAATCCTGGTCGGTCAAGATGCCGGCTTCATAAAGCTCCAGGGCGAAAGCCATCACCTGCGGGGTTGAGAATCCGTCCACGCCGTACTCCGTGGCGCGCTGGGCGATTCGAAAACCAAAATCGAGGTCGGAATAGGCCGCCATGGTATAAGTGAGCTTGGAGAAGCATTTCATCATATAGGTTGAAATCCCCGGAACGGAGATAATGGCCCCGCATTTCATCGGGCAGTTGTAGCAGCTGATTAACCGCGTCCGCACACTTTCCTGGGTCTCCTTCCACTTCTCTTCCACATCCTTGGTCCAGTAATCTTTGATCCGCGTGCGGGCGTTTCCCCACATGAAATTCTCGGTGTGCCACTTCTCGTCATGGATTAACATCTCTTTCGGCGACCCGAGCCCGGCCAATATGGGCATCACCCCCGGAATCGGATTGCCGTCCCGGAGCGGGATATAGCGCATCACTTCGTTGCAAAGCTCCATAAATTGATCCGGCCGGGCAATATTGATATCCTTTGTCCCGCGCACGGCGATCGCTTTTAACCCTTTGTCTCCCATCACGGCGCCTATGCCGAGCCGGCTGGCGCTGGACCGGCCGTGCTCGATGGAAGCCATATAGACCCTGTTTTCGCCGGCCAGGCCGATCGCGGCCACCTGGGCGTGCGGTTCCTTCAGCTCCCGGCGGATCAGCTCCGCGGTTTCAATGGCGCCTTTGCCATGCAAATGGGAGGCGTCACGTATCTCCACCTTGTCGTTGTGAATCCACAAATAAACCAGGCTGGGGGACTTGCCGCGAATAATCACTTGGTCATAACCGGCATGCTTCAGCTCCGGTGCGAAAAATCCCCCCATCATCGAGAACGCCATGAACAAAGTCTGGGGCGAAAACGCCGAAACAATGGTCCGGTTGGCGCCGGGAGCGGGGGTGCCGCACAAAAGGCCGGCCGCAAATATGAGCAGGTTATCAGGTGAAAAGGGTTCCACTTCCGGAGGGACCCGGTCCCATAACAGCTTGGCGTTGGTGCCCAGCCCCCCCAGGTGAAGTTCGGTCAATTTCGGGTCGGTTTCCACCCTCTCTATGTTTCCGCGTGATAAATCAATTTCTAAATTATACCCTGTTTCGGCGTACCTCATCATTTAAACACCTCTGCTTATGTTTTAACTATTGAAAAAATTCGCAAACCAAAATTACATGCGCTGCGCTTTAAAGTTGACTTTAACCGCATCCCCGGGAAGCTGACACCTTAGGCCCCATTCCATAATTTTGCCGGCCGGGAGAGATACAGAAAAGGGTTTGAGCCCAGGCCAACCCTTTCATTCCTGCCGCTTCCCGGCTACCCTTACTTTACAAGATCTTCAAAGAAAAAAAATCGCTAAAAAGTATGGAAGCCAGGGTGAAAAAAGAGTAAATTAAGGATTAACCCTTTAGCATGAGGCAATATAAATGCCGGGAACAGGCCATCTATTGTCAACCGTTGATGAAACTGATCATCGACAATGTTCAACAGGCAACAGGATCTTCCTCCAAGAAATTTCTGTGCATTTGACGGCAATATCGGAAGATTGCTATAATTGCTCCAGATAACGGCACAAGCCTATCTTTTTATCTTCCGGCCGGGATTGGCCGCGTTGGGCGGCCCGGGTATGGCCGGCGAGGAACAATTTGCCGCTAGGGGGGCGTCTCATGTTCGCGGGAAAAAACATCTGGATCACCGGGGGCTCTTCCGGACTGGGGCTGGCGCTGGCGAGGATGCTCGGCGAGAGGGGAGCAAACCTCGTCCTTCTGGCGAGGGACCGCATAAAGCTCGACAAGGTGAAAGCAAGCCCCGGCAGTTCGAAAATCGAAACCATGGTTTGCGACGTGGCCGATCCTCGCGCGGTGGATGAATGTTTCAAGGGCCTGGCCGCGCGGCTGGGAGCGCCCGACATTCTCGTCAACTCGGCGGGGGTGCTCCTTGAGGGATACTTCGAGAACCAGCCGCTCGCGGAATTCCACCGGCTGATGAGCATCAACTACTTCGGAACCCTGCACTGCATCCAGTCCGCCCTGCCCATGTTCAAGCAAAACGGGGGCGGCCGGATCGTGAACATCGCCAGCAGCGGCGGCCTCTTGGGCATTTTCGGTTACGCGGCCTATTGCTCGTCCAAGTTCGCGGTGGTCGGGCTGACCGAAGTGTTGAGAGCGGAGCTGAAGCCGCAAAATATCGCCGTCCACCTGGTGTGTCCCGCCGAATTCAACTCGCCGATGGTGGAGGGGATCGCCGGGGGCCGCACTCCCGAAAACCGGGCGGTGGTCCACACCGTCCCGGTCCTGGAGGCCGGCGCGGTCGCGCGCGCGGTGATCGCGGGGGTCGAAAAGGGGAAATATATCATCATCCCCGGACTGCCGGTTCAAGTGACTGTCAAGCTGGGCCGGGCCTGGCCGGGACTGGGCCGCGCGATCATGGACTCCCGGATCAAAAAATTCTACCAGGGCCCGAATAAAAGATAATTGGAGACTTGGCAGGACGATCGGTTCTTTAATTGGTTCATTTTCTCAACTCCAGGCAGTATTTTTTGCGTATCGCTATTTCATTCAAGATCGAATGGAGTAGTCTGGATTTATCTTTAATTTCCGATCCTTCATAACCGTTTCTTGCATTGAATATTGATTCTTTTAATTCATCAATCTCTAAAACGGTAACCGCAATACAGTAGTAGCTTTTTGAACGCCCCTCATTAAATTCCTGCAACATCTCTCTTAATAATTGTTCGCGAATTTTTTGTAACTTCTCAAACTCAGCTAATCCTTTCTTCCGAATTAACGCAATATCATCTTCAAGCTTTTGGTAACATTTGAAAGTATCATGTTGCTTGCTAAAGTCTCTATGGTTTCTCCATTTTTGGCAGGTTTTATTTTCCTGGCATTCCCAGCAAAATTCAACCCCTTTTTTCTTTATGGCACATGTGATAAAAGGACACCCGGCTGTCATCCTGCCTTCGCTTTTGCATCCCAAACACCGACTTTTTGTTTCCGTGTGATAATTGGGACACAGTCTACAAGAAAGCCCACAAATACCGATCTGAGGGTATTCAATTTTCATCGGTATTCCTTTCATTGATTTTATATATTTTTTGTTGACATAAGTTTCTTCATCTGGACCTTTATTGCTTTCATTCGTTATTTCGACATTTAATCCTGCAAAACTTTACCGAACCTCCGGAACGTTTTCAAAAAAAGAAATACTTTTTTCTTTGATACCGTTACCAGGCGCCGGCTGTTAATAACCATTGACAATAAAACGCCTGTTTGATATGCCTATAATCGGTAAGCAATGCTTGGCAAATCAACACCTCAAAACATTCGGAGGGAGGACTTATTTGAAAAAGAAGCATGTTATTCTCTTAGCGTTCCTTGCGGTGTCGGTAGCCGGAGCAGCCATTGGTTTAGGTATACTTAAAACAAAGATCGCAGCGATAGAGAAACAGATGGCCGGGATTACCATAGCTGATGTTGATCTCACCAATATCGCGGACGGGGTTTATAACGGCAGTTGCTCCGTATTTCCCGTAGCTGCCGAAGTGAAAGTGACGGTAAAAGATCATGCTATAACTGCAATTGAACTGGTCAAACATAACCACGGCCAGGGCGCGGCGGCCGAAGTCATTCCGGGCCGGGTAGTTGAAGCGCAATCCCTGGTAGTTGATACTGTTTCCGGCGCAACGTACAGCAGCAATGTTATTTTGAAAGCAATTGAAAACGCATTGACAGGTGCAAAATAGAATATGTAATTTTTAGAGGGTATCCCTTTTGTTGACTCAAGAGTATGGAGAAAAAATTAGAAAGGAGACGGGAAGATGAAAGTGGGAATAGTCGTTTATTCTCAAACCGGAAACACTTTTAGCGTGGCTCAAAAACTGAAGGATAAGTTTATGGAAGCGGGACATGCGGCGGAGATCGAACGGGTCACCATCACCGGTGAGGCCGCCCCGGGGTCGAAGAATTTCCAACTCGAGACCCGTCCCCATACGGATCCGTATGATGTTCTTATTTTTGCCGCTCCAGTACAGGCCTTTTCCCTGAATCCGGCAATGGCAACCTACCTCGAACTGCTTTCTTCGCTTCAAGACAAAAAAATTGCCTGCTACGTAACAAAGCGGCTGCCCGGTAAATGGACCGGCGGAAACCGGGCTGTCGCCAGGATGAAAAAAATCTGTGAGGCAAAAGGAGGCCATGTTTACGGCACTGAAATTATCATCTGGAACGCGAAGCGCGATCAGGCCATTACGGACTGCGTGGAGCGGCTGAGCCGCCTGTAGCAACCGTAAGCAGGGGAAGGATGAAGCAAGGGGACGGCTCACACTCACTTTCTTTTACCCGGCAAAGCAACAACCCCGCGATTCCTGCGGCTGCCGCTGCGGCCTGCAAAAAAGGAACCGCTCTTTCTGCGAGAAGGTCAATCCTGGCTAGGGGGGCTTTCAAAATGACAAGCGCTGGCAACGACCGGATCGGGCTGATCCGGGAAGAGATGATGCAAGAACCTTACTCGATCTGCCTGGAGCGCCCAACCCTGCTTGACCGCTTCTGGCGCTCCGGGGCGGCGAAAGGCAAGCATTACTACATCCGGCGGGCCGAAGCGCTCGCCTATATCTGCACCCACCGCCGGCCCCGCATTTACCGCGGGGAGCTGCTCCTCGGCAATATCTCCTCCAAACGCATCGCGGCCAACTATTACTCCGGGGGCGGCTCGGTGCACATCCTGGAAGACTTGCTCCGGCTAGAGAAGCGCGCCGTGGTCCCCTTAAGGCTTACCCGGCGGGAAAAAGCGCGCCTGCTTTCCCTGGGGCTGCGGCATTTTCGCCACGGCGTCGCCGCGCAGGCGCTGCTGCGCCCCGGGTGGTCCCGCTTCTTTTTCGACCTGTTCCGAGCCAAGAGGCGGGCTTCAGCCCGGAGCACGCCCGCGACTACGCCGTGATCGGCTGCGTCGAGATGGGCAGCCAGGGCCGCACCTACAACTCCTCGAACGCCGCTCTTTTCAACCTGCCCCTCTGCCTGGAGCTGGCCCTGAACGAGGGCCGCCGTTTCCGGGGCGGTCGCCGCCTGGGGGCGGCCACTCCGCCCGCCGCCGCGTTGCGGAGCTTTGACGACCTGCTGCAGGCTTATCAAGCGCAGGTCGAAGACGGGGTGGCCGAAATGGTCAGGGTGATTACCCGGCTGGAGAGCGTCTACCGGTATGCCCGCCCCACCCCCCTCAACTCCATCCTCACCGCGGGCTGCCTGGAGCGGGGCGCCGATGTGACCTGGGGCGGGGCGCGATACGATTTTACCTCGGTCCAGGGGGTGGGGCTGGCCGATGCCGCCGAGTCCCTCTACGCTTTGCGCCGCCTGGTCTTCGAAGAGAAAAGATTTACCCTGCCCGGGTTGGTGCAAATTCTCAAGCGCAACTTCAAGGGTCACGAAGCGCTGCAGGCGGAGCTGCGCCACCGCTTCCCCCGTTACGGCACCGACTCGCCGGAGGTGGATAGTTACGTCCAGGTGGCGGCGGACATTTACAGCGCAGCCGTGGGGCGGCACCGCAACTCGCGGGGCGGGCGCTATATCTGCGGCTTCTACTCCATGACCTGCCACCACGGTTTGGGTTGGCATACCGGCGCGCTACCAAACGGGCGCCTCGCGAAAGCGCGCCTCTCCAACGGCCTTTCCCCCGTAGACGGCGCCGATACCGCCGGCCCCACGGCGCTGTTGAACTCCGCGGCGAACCTGGACAGCCGCCGCTGGGCCAACTGCTGCGCTTTCAACCTGAAGCTGGAGCAAAGCGCGGTTAAGGGAGAGAAAGGAAGGCAGAACCTGGAGGCTTTGGTCCGGGCTTACTTCGAGCAGGGGGGGATGCAGCTCCAGGTAAATGTGCTGGACGCGGCGCAGCTGCGGGCGGCCAAGGCGGACCCGTCAGCCTACCCGGGGCTGCTGGTGCGGGTGTCGGGCTACTGCGCCTATTTCCGCGATCTCTCTCCCGCCGTACAGGAAGAGATCATCGAGGCGCACGGCGCACGGCCTTTAAACGGGCAAAGCAAGGGGACGGGGTTGTTGCTTCCTCCGGGGGAAGAAGGTGGGTGGGGTAGCAACAACCCCGTCCTCTTGCTTTTGCTCATAAAAAACCCGGCCCCGTTAAAGGCCGGGGTTTGTATTGATTCACATTTCAAGGTCTGACCCCTTAGGGACTGACCCCTTAGGCGAATTTGCAGTTAAAGCGCTTCTCGTGGTAAAATTACTCTTGAAAACATTGCAGGCTGAAAGGACGGAACAAGGGTGTCCGGACAAAAATTTAAAATGAGGCCGTGTCGTTTTAGGTGGGATAAGCTGAAACGGCGTTTTTACAAGCTTGTCGAACAGCAAGTTGTCGAAATGAAAGAAAAACCCGGCAAAGTGGCTTTCGGGTGTGCGTTGGGTTTTGGAGTCAATTTTTTACCGACCCTGGGCCTTGGGTTTTTGTTTGCTTTTCTCCTGGCCACTATTTTCAAGGGCAACCAGGTCAGCGCCACCGCCACGAGCCTGCTCACCGGTTTTCTTATCCCGTTGAAGTACGCGTTAAACCTCCTGGTCGGGGGGGTTATCCAGGCGCACGAAACGGAAAATCTCCTGGAATTTATCACCCGCCAGTATGGATTGATTTTTAAAATCGGCAGCATCCAGGATCAGCTCTTAAACTTCCTTGATTTCTTCGGCTCCACTTTTATGGTTGGCGCGGCGATCAATGCCGCCTTTTTCGGGACGGGATTTTACTTTTTTGCCGGTTACATTTTGAAGAATAAAATCAATAAAGTCCCTGCCGGGTAGAGCAGGGCCAAATCATCCGCCGCCGGCCGTCCTGATGACCCTTCATTACCGCGAAGCAGGTTTACTGGAATAAACCGGCCAGATTATACTGCGGTCCCGGGGAGGAACAACAATGACAGCGCTAAAAGAACGAAACATCTTGATCATGGGTGTGGCCAACAAGTACAGCATCGCCTGGACTATCGCCCGCGCCCTGGCCGGGGCCGGCGCAAACCTGGCCTTTACTTACCAGGATGAGCGCTTCAAGCCGAAGGTGGCGCGGCTGGTCGCGTCGGCCATGCCGGGCGCGCCGCTCGTGCCCTGCAACGTCGCCAGCGACGCGGAGATCGAGGCGCTGTGCGATGAATTAAAAAGTAAATTCGGGAAGCTGCACGGCCTGGTCCACAGCATCGCCTACGCCCGGAGCGGCGAGTTGGCCGGGCGCTATCTGGATACGACCAGGGACGGGTTCAAGCTGGCCCAGGAGATCAGCGCTTACTCGCTTGTCGCGGTCAGCCGCGCCGCCCGCCCGCTGATGGCGGAAGGCGGCAGCATTATCACCCTGACCTTTTTCGGCTCCCGCCGGGTGGTGCCCCATTACAACGTGATGGGGGTGGCCAAAGCGGCCCTGGAGGCAAGTGTGCGCTACCTGGCCTACGACCTGGGACCGCACGGGATCCGGGTCAACGCCATCTCCGCCGGGCCGGTGCGCACCCTCTCTGCGAAGGGAATCAGGGATTTCAACGCGATGCTGCGCCACGCCGAGACGAAAAACCCTTTGGGGCGGCCGGTCGAGGTGGAAGCGGTCGCCGATGCGGCCCTCTTCCTGGCCGGCGACCACTCCCGCGGCATCACCGGCGAAGTAATCCACGTCGACAACGGCTATCACATCATGGGCATTTAAACAAGCTTGGCGCCGTTGAAACCGCAAACAGCTTTAAAAAACTAAATGCCGGGGCGCCGGCCCCACAGGCTATTATTTTATCTAAAATCATCGATCCAACGGGCGGTAATCCCTGATCCAAAGGTTGAAAAGACAGTGGCGGCAGGGGGCGAAAAAGCGATATGCGGCGTAAGCGGTACGAGTGGGAAGATCTGGGTGTAATCGGGATCAACAAAGAGCCGCCGCGCTGCAGCTCCACCCCTTACCCGGACCGGGAAGCGGCGCTGAGCGGCAACCCCTCCCCCTGGGTCCAATCGCTGAACGGGGCCTGGCGGTTCCACTGGGCGCGCCGGCCCGCCGACCGGCCGGCGGAGTTTTACCAGCCCGGTTTTAACGCCAGCGCCTGGGACTCGATCGAAGTCCCCTCGAACATGGAGATCAAGGGCTACGGGACACCGGTCTATAAAAACTTCGGCTACAGCCGCAGCGTCCGCAAAAGGCGCATCCCGAACATCGACCACGGCGACAACCCGGTCGGTTCTTACCGCCGCGCCTTTACCCTGCCCCCGGGGTGGAAAGAAAAAGAGGTCCTGATCCATTTCGCCGGGGTTAAATCCGCCTTTTACCTCTGGATCAACGGCCAACGGGCGGGTTACAGCCAGGGGTCCATGACCCCGGCGGAATTCCGGATTACCCCCCTCCTGCAGGAGGGTGAAAACAGCGTCGCCGTGGAAGTCTACAAGTGGTCCGACGGGAGCTACCTTGAAGACCAGGATATGTGGCGCCTGTCGGGGATCTTCCGCGACGTTTGCCTGCTCGCCGTCCCCACATTGACCGTGAGGGACTTTTTTTTATCCTCTGATCTGGATGAAAACTGCCGTGACGCGATCTTACTTCTGAAAGCGAAAATCGCCAACCGCGGCCCGGCAGCGGCCCGCTGCCGGCTGCAGGTATCGCTGCTCGACGAGAGGTGCCGCCCCGTGGCGGGGGCGGCGCCGGGAGAAAGAGAAGCGGCGCCGGCCGCGGGGAGAGAGGCGGAGCTGCAGCTGCAGGTTAAACTGGCCAACCCGCGGCTGTGGACGGCGGAAACGCCGCACCTCTATACCGTCCTGCTGGCGCTCCGGGATGAAAACGGTGCTCTAATCGAGGTCCGCCGCTCTTCCTTCGGCTTCCGCAAAGTCGAAATCAGGGACGGCCGGCTGCTGGTAAACGGACAGGCGGTAATGCTTAAAGGGGTCAACCGGCACGAGTTCCACCCGCTTTACGGGCAAGCCGTCCCCTTAAGCGTCACCGAGGCGGATATCAGGCTGCTTAAAAGGCACAACATCAACGCCGTCCGCACCAGCCACTACCCCAACCACCCCGGGTTTTACGACCTCTGTGACCGCTACGGCCTTTATGTCATGGACGAGGCGGACCTGGAGAGCCACGGCCTGCGCCGCCGCGTGCCGGGGAGCGACCCCCGCTGGGCGGAACCCTGCGTCGACCGGGTGCTGCGCATGGTGGAACGGGACAAGAACCATGCCTGCGTGATCATCTGGTCGCTGGGCAACGAGTCGGGTTACGGCGACAATTTCCGGAAAATGAAACAGGCGGCCCTGGCCGCCGACCGGAGCAGGCCGATCCACTACGAGGGCGACCACTTCCTGGATATCTCCGACTTTTTCAGCATGATGTACGCCCCGCCCGGCGTGGTGGAAAAAGCCGGGCGCGGCGAAACGGTGCGGGCCGGGTTGCTGGAAGCGAACAACCTCCTGGGCCGGAAGGTTACGGCGGGGCGGCACTGCGCCAAGCCCTTCATCCTGTGCGAATACGCCCATGCCATGGGCAACAGCCTCGGCAATTTTCAGAAATACATGGACGCCTTTGAAAAGCACCCCCGCTGCTGCGGCGGTTTTATCTGGGACTTCGCCGACCAAAGCATCCTCCGCAAAACCGCAGCAGGGGAAAATTTCTGGACCTACGGCGGCGATTTCGGGGACAAACCGAACGACGGCTTCTTCTGCGGCAACGGCATCGTCGCCGCCGACCGGACACCGCACCCGGCCCTTTATGAAGTAAAAAAGGTCTACCAGGAGATCAAGGTGCACCCGGTCGACCTCGCCCGCGGCATCGTCGAGATTGAAAATAAATACCGTTTCCGAACCCTGGATCGCGTCATGTTGCGGTGGCGGGTGGCGGAAGACGGGCTCACCGTCCGGGAGGGGAGCGCACCTTCGCCGGTGCTGAAGCCCGGCGAACGCAGGGCGGTGGCGCTCCCATACGCGCCGCCGGCAGATTCCTCCGGCGCCGAGTACCACCTGCTGGTGGAATGCGTGACCGCCGAAGATGCGCCCTGGGCGCCCCGGGGCCACGTGCTCGCCTGGGACCAGTTCAAGCTGCCGCCCGCCAGCGGGACGGCGGAAGCGCCACCCTCGCCGGAAGCGATGGAGCCGCTTGCCTCAGTAGAAGAAAACGGTTTGATCAGGGTTGCAGGCTGCGGATTCTGCGCCGCCGTGGAGATAAAAAGCGGCCGCCTTGTTTCTTACGCCTGGCGGGACCGGGAGCTGCTTGCCGGGCCGCTGCGGCCGAACCTCTGGCGGGTGCCGACGTGCAACGACATCGGGATCGGCAATTTCGTCCCCTTGCTTAAAAAAGACAGCCCGTGGAAAAAAGCCGAAGCCAGACGAAAGGTAAAACGGATTACATGGGAGCAGCCAGAACCGCACCGGGTTGAAATCCTTGTCCTGTCGAAGGTGATCCACGGGAAAACGCTCTTAACGACTGCTTACACCGTCTATGGGAACGGTTCGGTCAAGGTATGCAGCGCTTTCATCCCCCGCCGTGAGTTGGACCGCTTCGGGATGCAGATGGAGATCCCGGGCGCGTTCAGCCGGATGACCTGGTTCGGCAAAGGCCCCCACGAGACGATGCCGGACCGCGGCACGAGCGGTGTGATCGGCATCCACTCGCTGCCGGTGGAGGAAATTGCCCACGATTACCTCTACCCGCAGGAGAACGGGAACCGCACCGAGGTGCGCTGGGTGAGCATGACCAACGCGCAGGGAAATGGCCTGCTGATCAAAGACGAGTCGGGCACCCTGCTCAACGCCAGCGCCTGGCCGTACACCGCGGCGGACCTGGACCGGGCGCGGCATATTCACGAGCTGCCGCGCCGGGAATATATCACGCTGAATATCGACCACCGGCAGAAAGGCGCGGGCGGGGACATCCCCGGGCTGCTGGCGCTGCACGACGAATTCAGGTTGAAAAAAGGGCGTTTTTACAGCTACTGTTTCTCGATCCAAGCCGCTGGAAAAGATTAAGGCGATGGATGCCTTCGCCCCGGGCTATAGAAACAAGGCTTTTCGTGGGGCAAGGGACCCGTCTCTCCATCCCTCCGCAAACCGTTTAACACTCAAGCTGACGCAATCTCTCCGGATACAGGCAAGGGAACAGCTTCGCCGCCGGGATCCGGAGCCAGCACGCTCAGCGCGCGGGGGGCTACTTCAACCGTCAGGGGCAGAGTGCCGAGCAGTTCCCCGTCGGCCTGGATCATCAGGGAGACCGGCGATTTGACTGTAATCCGGCGGGCGGTGAAGACTTCGATGTCCGGGTGGCCGATATGCCCGCCGCTGTATACCTTCGGCAGAATCTTCAAGGTCTCGATTTTACTCAAATCTTTGGCCAGGCAGACATGAAAGCAGCCGTCATCGAGCACCGCCGGCGGAACTACTTTCAAGCCGCCGCCGTAAAAGGAACCGTTGCCGATGGCAATTAACAGGGCCTTCCCCTCCCAGCGGCGCCCGTCGTATTCTACATCCAGGGGAGCGTTACGATAAGTGACAAGGTTTTTCAAAATGCCAACCAGGTATGCCGCCTTGCCGGTCAAATGTTTTAGCTTCGTGTTGATCTCATAGGCCACCTGGCCGTCGAAACCGGCCCCGATCACATTGACGAAATAGCGGCGGCCGTCGATCCTTCCCAGGTCGATCCGCCTGCTTTTCCAGTGGAATAGTTGTTTGGCCACGGCAAAGGGGTCCTGCGGGTAGCGCAGGCTGCGGCAGAGATCGCTTCCCGTCCCGGTCGGCAAGATCCCGAGCGTGCACCGGGAAAGATCCATCCCGTTGACCATCTCAAAGATGGTGCCGTCCCCGCCTACCGCAACCAGGAGCGACGCCCCCTCCGCCCCGGCCTGTCCGGCCAGCCTTACGGCGTCGCCGGCTTGCACAGTATAATAGGTCTTGAAAGCAAGCTCCCGGCGCAATAAAGGCTCTATTTTGTCCCAGATCTTGCCTGAACGGCCCCGGCCCGCCAGGCGGTTGACAATGAAAGCTGTTTCCATGTGCATTACCTCATCTGACTATATTGTTTATAAAAAGGAATAATTCTACAGAATCCAAAAAACTTCCTTCTTCCACACTTATGATATAATAAAAAAACAGAGTCACCGCCTCACCGCGGCTGAAGCGATGTTACCATCCGCCCCCCATTAATCATATACTAACAACCGGGGGGTTGCACGGCGGCGCTCTGTTAAAATTAACATCTCCGGTTAGGGAAGAAAGAAGGGGCTCTTTTGCAAAAATGGGCCGGTTACCTGTTGGACCGGCTGCTGGCGAAACGGGACATCAATATCCCGGAGGAAAGATCCAGGGTCGGAATGCTGGAAGGCTGGGTAAGCATATCGGGCAACCTGCTTCTCGCTGTGGCCAAAACCGTTTACGGTTTGCTTACCGGCAGCATCTCCTTGCTGGCCGACGCCGCCCATACCGCCTCTGACATCTCTTCATCGCTGGTAATCCTGATCGGTTTTAAAATTTCCGCCAGAAAGCCGGACCGGGAGCATCCTTACGGCCACGGCAGGATCGAATACCTGGCCGGACTTGTTATCGCCATTTTTTTAATCGCCGCCGGCCTGTCTTTCGCCTATACCGCCTTGATCCGCCTTCTCAGCGGCGCGGTGATCCATCCCAGCTGGCCGGCCGTAGCCGTCACGGCATTTTCCATTTTCTATAAAAACTTTATGTACCATTTCTCCCAGCTGCTGGGCAAAAGAATTAGCTCGGTAGCGGTGCAAGGCAGCGCCTGGCACCACCGCAGCGACGCTCTCTCTTCGGTGGCGGTCCTGGCCGCTCTGGCCGGCGGCTATTTCGGCCTGGCAGCGCTGGACGCCGTCATCGGCTTTCTCGTCGCCGGCCTGGTTGTTTTCACCGGAGCCTCAATCGCCCGCAATTCGGTCAGCCGGATCCTCGGCACCGCTCCCAGCCAGGCGTTACAAGAAGGGGTGATCGACTGCGCCCGGCAAATCGAGGGGGTGATCGACGCCCATGACCTTGAACTGCACGATTACGGCTTCTTAAAGTCGGTTACCCTCCACATCGAGGTAGACGGCAGCCTGAACCTGGCCGACGCCCACGAAATAGCCTACCGGGTGGAACAGTTAATCAGTGTGTCTTTCAACTGCAGCACCGTGGTGCACCTCGATCCCTGTCAAGCGGGAAAAGCAGCCGGATAGCCAGGCTGAGGGCCGCGGGGTGGAAAATAAAACCGGGCTTGCACAAGCCCGGTTGGCTGAAGAACGTTTGACCGCCGCCGGCGGCATGTCGCTACAGCCCTCACCCCTGCCCCCTGTAACCGACCGCTTTAACCTTGCCGTCTTCCACGACTACCGGAACCTTGTCCGCGCCGTATACTTCTTTTACTTTCTTCAGGGCCGCCGCATCCCGGCTGACATTGTAAACCCGGTATGCAACCCCTTCCCGGTCGAACTCCTGCATCTGCTTGGCACAGTACGGGCAGCCGTCCTTAATGTACAGGTCCAACATCTTGACACCCCTTTCTGCATAAAAATCTAATATGATTAGTCGGTATCCTTAACTAATGAAATATAATGCTACAAATTATTGTCGTTTTTACCATTTTAACTTCAAACAGATTCTAAGACAACCCACCATAACTTGTTTTGTAAGAACAGCAAAGCTGCAAAAGTTTATGCATGAGCAATGCGAGAACAAGGTTTTTATTATTTCGGTATTGTTTTTAGAGATTTGAAGCGAAGCGACTTCTTCAGAAACGTGTTTTTCCAAAGGTGTCAACTGAGAAGTGGTCCTTTTTAGAATCTTAATGAGACTGTAAGAACAAAAAGAAAATGCCGCGAGGTTTAAAACTCTTAATCCGAGCTTCAGGGTAATCCTGTACCTGGTTATCTTAATTTTTGGGCATATTTTATTCGCAAGCCAATTCATCTTCACACATAGGTTCCGCCCCACATTTTTGATGAGACCTTAAAACGATTTTGGGCATGTCCCCGGAACCGAGAAACCCAAAGGGATTACCAAAGAGCAAATAGGGAATCTAAAGTAATTTTGAAAATATCAACATTTAAAACAATAGTTTACATACATGATTAATAGTGCTATAATTTCCATAAGTCAAAATACTCGTGTGGGGGAGATGACTAAATGAGCATTAAGAGTAAATCTTCGCTAATAATAGTAGCGCTATTTAGTAGCTTTAGTGGCCTTGTTGTTAGGTAACGTTCAAGCGTCACCAAAACCTTCGGAGACAGAGAGTAAAAGGATTGGAATACCTTCATTAACCCACTTTGAATTCGTGATCCTGAGATTGCACCTAAATATGGCGTTATGGGGTACCTTGAGATCAACCTTTGGCGATAAGTAAGGGTGAAGAAGCAAGCATAACACTTTTACTGCACTTAGTTTCCCACGTCCCTGAGCTTACGGAGATTCAAGTAAACCTGGACCCCACGAGCGTTCACGGTCTCACCATTGAGCAGGTCTATGTCACCGAGAATGCAAAGGGAGAGATTACCGGAAGGGACATAGTGTAACCGCTCGGAATCCTTGTCGGGACCGGGGCGGTTTTTTCTTGTCAGTGTTATCGGAGTAATGGCATAATGGTTGGCGGATGGATGTACATATTCAGCCGACAATCATTCTAGGAGACAGTGGAGAAACGGAAAGAGGGAACCCCTAGGCCAGCAACCTTAGTTCCCCCTTCCTCCCTTGCGTAAGCGTAAAGCTCCGCTATGGTTATCATACATGGATTGGGGAATCTCTGTAAAGAGTTATTTGAAAATGATTGAGCAAGGGTGTCCGGAGGAGTGGAGGCCGAAGCAGTGCCGCCACTGCCTGGCAGTAGTAGGGATTCACCTGCATGGACGGTATTACCGGAAGCTGTACACCCTGCTTGAGGTGTTGAAGCTAGCGATCTTTAGATTTAAGTGCACAACCTGCGGATAGACCTTCTCGCTCTTACCGCCCTTCCTGATTCCCTACCGGGGAGCGGCGCCGGATGTCCAGGAAGAATTAGTTCGTCAAGCGGATCAGGGACACCCCCTGGAAACGATCGCGGAGAAGCTCACCCCGGCTACAGAACCCTACTCGGCCAAGACCCTGTGGCGGTGGAAAAAGGAATGGAACGGCTTACGGGTCTCGCTTGAGCCGACCTTTTGGGGACAGGTCTTTACCCGCTTCCCCCACATCCGGTCACCTGAAGGCAGAAATACCGGGTGGGGCTGGATCTTCGCCGCCTGGCAAGAAATTAGGGGCGAGCTGGCCGGTGAAGAAACCGGGTGCCTGCAGTGGCTAAGATACCTGGCCCTCTCAAAGGCGGCGGCGGAAAGAACCACGCCACCCCACAAACTCTGTCCATGTTCTTACCCGCTCTGATGTAGGAAAATTGGTTTTGCCGGAAAAGTATTCCGAGCTTACCAGTTTAGGAGCGTGGAAAAGATGAGCAATACCTTGCCCGACCAGCTGGCGGCCTTCCGCTACAGCCTGATCGCGCCCATCGTCTGCCGCCAGACGCCGCTAATGCCCGGGGAACTAAAAGCTTACTTAGAGGAGACGGCCTCTAAAGCCTTCGAGA
>JAGUZX010000054.1 GCA_020060545.1 Desulfovibrio sp.
ATCGCCCTCTCCCCGACCCGGGGGCTGGCGCGGGGCGCACCGGTGGCGGACACCGGCGAGACGCTCCAGGTGCCCGTGGGGAGCCGCATCCTGGGGCGCATATTCAACGTCTTCGGGGAGACCATTGACGGCAAAGGGCCGCTCGAGGGCGGAGAACGGCGCGGCATCCACCAGCCGCCCGTGAGCATCGCCCGGCGCGCCACCACCGCGGAGATCTTTGCTACCGGGATCAAGGTAATCGATCTGCTCGCTCCCCTGGAGCGGGGCGGCAAGGCGGGCCTCTTCGGGGGCGCCGGCGTGGGCAAGACGGTGCTGATCACGGAGCTGATTAACAATACCGTCGGCAAGCACGAAGGGATCAGCATTTTCTGCGGCATCGGCGAGCGCTCCCGGGAGGCCGAAGAGCTCTACCGCGACATCGCCGCCGCCGGGGTGCTGGACAGCACGGTGATGGTTTTCGGCCAGATGAACGAGCCTCCCGGCGCGCGCTTCCTGGTCGGACACGCCGCGCTGACCATGGCCGAGCATTTCCGCGACGAGGCGAAGCAGGACGTGCTCCTGCTGATCGACAATATCTTCCGCTTTGTCCAGGCCGGCTTCGAGGTTTCGGGGCTGCTGGGGAAGATGCCCTCGCGGGTCGGCTACCAGCCCACCCTGGCCACGAAGATGTCCGGGCTGCAGTAAAGAATCTCGAACACCGCCACCGGGGCAATCACCTCGAACCAGGCCGTCTACGTCCCCGCCGACGATTTCACGGATCCCTCGGCGACCCATACCTTCGCCCACCTCTCCGCGTCGATCATCCTGTCGCGCAAAAGGGCCGGCGAGGGGCTTTACCCCGCGGTCGACCCGCTGCGCTCCTGGTCGAAGATGCTCGCCCCCGCCGTGGTCGGCGAGCGGCACTACCGGGTCGCGCAGCAGGTCAGGCGGACCCTGGCCGAATACGAGGAGCTGAAAGATATTATCGCCATGCTCGGGCTGGAAGAGCTTTCCCAGTCCGACCGGCAGGTGGTCCACCGGGCCCGCCGCCTGGAGCGCTTCCTGACCCAGCCCTTCGCCACCACGGAGCAGTTCACCGGCCATGCCGGCCGGGTGGTGGAACTGGCGGACGCCATCGACGGGTGCGAGCGGATCTTGAACGACGAGTTTGCCGGCTATCCGGAATCCGACCTCTACATGATCGGTAAAATCGGGGAGGCCGGGGCCAAAAAAGTGAAGGCGGGAGAAAACCGGTGCGGTTGAGGATATTGCTGCCCACGGCGGTGCTGCTGGATGAAGAGGCCGCCAAGATTACGGCGGAGGCGGAGAACGGCTTTTTCACCTTCCTGCCGCGCCATGTCGACTTCGTGGCCGCGCTGGTGCCGGGTATTTTTTCCTACGTCGCGGCGGGCGGCGAAGAGCGCTTCCTGGCCCTGGATTTGGGCGTCCCGGTCAAGCGGGGCGGCGACGTCTTCGTTTCCACGCCCTGGGCGATACAGGGCCGCAGCCTGGAGCAGCTGAAAGAGGCCGTGGCGTCGCAGCTGGCGAAGCTCGGGGAAAATGAAAGAAAAGCGCGCTCCGTCCTGGCCAGGCTGGAAGCGGACACCCTGCGGCGGTTTGCCGCGCTGGGAGGGAACCGGTGATGGAGCAAAAAAGGCGGGGGAACGGCTCCCGGGACGGCGGACTGCCCGCCCGGGTCGGGCGGAAAGCCGAGCGCCGGATTAAGGCCAGGCAAAGCGGGCCGCGCAGCGTCTGGTTCGGCATGGGCATGTTCGGGATGGTCGGATGGACCGTGGCGGTTTCGACCCTGCTGGGGGTGGCCCTGGGCGTCTGGATCGACCGGACCTGGCCCGGCCGTTACTCCTGGACGCTGACGCTGCTTTTCGCCGGCCTGCTGGCCGGGTTGATGAACGCCTGGTACTGGATCCGCAAGGAAAGCCGGGATGACGAAAATAATCACGGTTAGAGGGGGCGGTTTTTGTGCGGTGGGTGGAACTGGTTCTTTCTTTTGCGGCGGGGCTGCTGCTGGGAGCGCTCTTCTACGGCGGGCTGTGGTGGACGGTGAAAAGGATCCCGTCGGCCAGGCTGCCGGCCCCGTTAATTATCGGCAGCTTTGCGGTACGCACCGCGCTCGTCCTGGCCGGCCTCTACCTCCTCCTGCGGGACGGGACCGCCTGGCTGCGGCTCGTCGGCGCCCTGGCCGGCATTGTGGCCGTGCGGCTTTATATGGTCTTCAAGGTCAGGCCGAGAGCGGCGGCGGTTTTGGAACGCACGCGGGGTGCTGAAAGTGACGATTAGCCCGGACGAGATCATCATCGTTCAATGCGGCCGGTTTTATATCAACGCGACGATCCTCTTTACCTGGGTGGTGATGGCGCTGCTGGTGATCGGCGCGCGCATCGCGGCGCGCAACCTGACCGCGGAGACGAAACTGTCCCGCTGGCAAAATTTGATGGAGGTGCTGGTTTCCGGCATCAACAGCCAGATCCGGGAGGTGAGCCGGCAGGAACCGGGCCCGTACCTGCCGTTTATCGGGACGCTTTTTATTTTTATCGCCGTCTCGAATCTCCTCGCCGTCGTGCCCGGCTATATCCCTCCGACCAGCTCACTTTCCATGACCGCGGCGCTGGCGCTCAGCGTTTTGGTGGCGGTGCCGCTTTTCACCATTACCCGCCACGGCCTGCGCAGCTACTTGAAACAGTACCTGCAGCCGACTTTCTTCATGCTTCCCTTCAACATCATCGGGGAGTTCAGCCGGACCCTGGCCCTGGCGGTGCGCCTATACGGCAACATCATGAGCGGCACCATTATCGTGGCGATCCTGCTCGGCGTGATCCCGCTGTTTTTCCCGGTGATCCTGCAGGTCCTGGGCCTGCTGACCGGCTTTATTCAGGCTTATATTTTCGCCGTCCTGGCCATGGTTTACATCGCCTCGGCTAACCGGGCGCATGAACATACGCAAAAGGTAAAAGGAGAGCAGTGACATGGAAAGCTTAAGCTTGATCGGCGTCGTCTCCATCCTCACCGCCGGGCTGACCATCGCGATCGGCTCCATCGGCCCGGCCCTGGGGCAGGGCCGGGCGGTTTCCCAGGCGCTTAGTTCGATCGCCCAGCAGCCTGACGAGGCCAATACGATTACCCGGACCCACTTTGTCGGCCTGGCGATGATTGAATCGACCGCGATCTACTGTTTCGTGGTCACGATGATCCTGATTTTCGCCAACCCGTTCTGGAATTTTTTCTTGACTCAGCTGGGGGGGAGATAAGCGGTGCTGTTTGAAGGGCGCACGGCGCTGCTGCGCCTGCTCGGCATCCTCGGGCTGCTGGGGAAGGTGCTGGGCACTTGGTTGTTTTTTAGAATCAGAAAAGGAAGGCGCAAATGATTATCAACTGGTATAATGTCATTTTTTCGCTGGTAAACTTTCTGGTGCTGGTCATGCTGCTGCGCCGCTACCTGTACGGGCCGATCATCAAGGCGATGGACGAGCGCGAGGCGGCGATCGCCCGCCGGCAGGAGGAGGTGGCGGCGCGGATCGCTGCGGCGGAAGCGGAGGCGCAGGCTTACCGGCGGAAAACGGACGAGCTGCAGGGGCGGGAGTCGGAGATCCTGGACGGCGCCCGGGCC
>JAGUZX010000080.1 GCA_020060545.1 Desulfovibrio sp.
CCGGTAAGCTCCACCAGCTCGGCCAGAGGCCTCGGTTTGATCGGAAACTTGCCGCCGATGGCCGCTTCGGTTTCCGTATAGAGGAGCTTTAGGATACTCATCAGCGTTTCATTGACCACCGCGCCAACGGGATACCTGCCCAGCCGCTCCGCCAGGGCACGGTAAACCTCTTCCTTGCCGTTGCTTAAATGTCCCACGTTAAACCTCTCCTTTTTCTTTTTTGCAACCCCTTGCGCCACGCACACCAGGTTTAAGGCTCGCGTGCAATCAGATGATCCAGAACCTTGAGAAATACGGTGTAGTCCGCACCGGTAAACTGCCCTTGTATTTCTTGGTCCAGCGTTTCGGCCAAACCGGCCAGGGCGGGGCCGTTAGCCCGCGCCTGCTCCGTCAAATAAACCAGCAGTGACCGCCGGTCTTCCGGGTCGTCTTCCCTTTTCACGTATCCTCCCCTCTCCATCCGGTCAAGGATGCCGGTCAGGGTTGAACCGTCAAGATTCATTCTCTCGGCCAGGTCTTTGAACTTCATGCCGTCATTTTCCCAGAGGACGCTGAACACATAGAACTGTACCGGTGTAATGCCGAAACGGGCCAGCCTGCTTTCATAATAGCGCTGCACCTTGCGCATCACCCTGGCGAGCTTGAAACAGATGAACCTTGAAGGACCGCCGTAATCATTTCTGCTCTCCACGCTCAACCCCCTTTTAATTGCCGGGCAATTATTTGTGTACCAACAATATACCCGTTTTCCCGGTTTTTGTCAAAAGAATATTCGCGCCTCCCCCCTGGATGAACAAGGATTTCGGCCTTGCGCCGCGAATCTTTGTTGTTAGTCTTTTTGAAGCGGGGTGCGTTTTGCAGCTGCCGGGGGCCGAAGAACTGTACAACTTATATGACCGGTTTAACGAGCAGTATTTTGAGCGGAAACTGCCGCCATCACGCCGCGTCACCATCGCTTATTCCAACCGGTTGACCACTTCAGCCGGGATCTGTTACCCGAAACAACATACCATCCGGCTGTCAACCTATTATCATCTGAAGTATCCCGAAGAGATCAAGGCCACGCTGCTGCACGAGATGATCCATTTGCTCGTTCCCGGGCACGGCGCCGGGTTTAAAGCGTGGGTGCTCCGGATCCGCGCATGCGGCGGCAGGGTGGAGCTGCATGCGAAAGAGAGGGCCGTCATCAAACCGGCCCGCTGGCGCTATCTTTGCCGCGGCTGCGGCCGGGAGTACCTGCGCCGGAACAGGCTGAAGCACGGCGGCGGCCGCCATCTTTGCGGCGGCTGCAGGGGAAAATTGAGGGAACAACGCCTGCCCTGAAAACAGTTCTTTTTCGCCCCATTCCCCGCCCCCTCCAGGGGAAGAAGCCCTTGGGTGCAAATTCGTACGCTGTTCTTCTGTCGGGGCAAGGCATGGTACCAAAACATGCGGGAGGCCGAAGCATGCGCTATTACAGTACCCGCGGTGGCGCGGGATCCTTTTCCGCGGCGGAAGCGATTAAACTTGGCCTGGCCCCGGACGGCGGTCTTTTCGTCCCGGCCGCCGCACCTGCCCCGCTTGCCCTGGACGGGCTGCCCGGCGCTTCTTACCGGGAGATAGCGGCGGCGGTGCTGCAGCCTTTTCTGCCCGATTTCAGCCCGGCGGAAATCGAAGGCGCCGCCTTCTCCGCCTACAGCGCGGCGCGGTTCGACAACCCTTCCGTCACCCCCCTGCACCGGCTCGACGACGGCCTTTTCTTCCTGGAGCTCTGGCACGGCCCGACCTGCGCCTTCAAGGATATCGCGCTGCAGCTATTGCCGCACCTGCTGCGGGGCGCGATGAAAAAAACAGGCGAACGCTCCGATATCGTGATCCTGGCGGCCACCTCCGGCGACACCGGCAAGGCCGCCCTGGAGGGGTTCCGGGACGTGCCGGGCACGCGGATCCTCGTCTTTTACCCGGAGCAGGGCGTGAGCGAGATGCAGAAACGGCAAATGGTTACCCAGGAAGGAGCTAACGTCGGCGTGGCCGCGGTGCGGGGCGACTTTGACGACGTGCAGGCGGGAGTGAAGGAGATCTTCAACGACGGGGCGCTGGCGCGCGTCCTGGCGGAAAGGGGATTTAAGTTTTCTTCGGCCAATTCGATCAACTGGGGCCGGCTCATCCCCCAGGTCGTCTACTATTTCTCGGCCTACCTGGAGCTGCGGCGCGGCGGCGCCGTCCGCCCCTTCGAAAAGGTGAACTTCGTTGTCCCGACGGGCAACTTCGGCAACATCCTGGCCGGGTACTACGCCCGCCGGATGGGCCTCCCCGTGCAGCGGCTGATCTGCGCCTCCAACGCCAACCGCGTCCTGACCGACTTTATTAATACCGGAATTTATGACCGGAACAGGCCCCTGGTGCAGACGACCTCGCCTTCCATGGATATCCTCATCTCCAGCAACCTGGAACGGCTGCTCTTTGAAGTCACCGGGCACGACGCCGCAAGGGTGAGAAGCTGGATGGAGCAGCTGCGGGACAGGGGACGTTACCGGGTGGACCCCGCCACCGCGCGCGCCGTAGGCGAACTGTTCTGGGCGGACTGCGCCGGCGACGATAAAGCCGGACGCGCCATCCGCGGCACCTACCGCGAGCACGGCTACCTGATCGACCCCCATACCGCCGTGGGCCGGGTGGTCTACGAAAAATACAGAGCCGCCACCGGGGACCGGACCAAAACGGTAATCGTCTCCACGGCCAGCCCGTTTAAATTCAATGCAAGCGTGGCCCGGGCCCTGCTGGACGGAGACCGGCCGGGCGGTCAAGACGAATTCACGCTGCTGCGGCTGCTTTCCGAAGTGACGGGCATAAAAATACCGCCGGCGCTGGACGGTTTGGCCGAAAAGCCCGTGCTGCATGATGCCGTGGTGAACCGGGAACAAATGAAACAAAAGGTTCTCGATTTCCTGGGCGTAAAGTAGGGAGCTGGTTCAGGAGGGATTTTGATTAACGTCACAAATTTGTAATACCTATCCCCCCCTCGGAAAGGGGGGGAGACCTCATGCCGTGCCCCTACAGTCGACGGTTGGGGGCTTGTTCCAACTTCCGATATCCAACCTCCAACATCCAGGAGGGCCCGGCTATTTTTTTGCCCGGCGGGGGCGGCTTTTTTCTTTCTTATTCCGGAAAAACTTTTTCGTCACCGCTTCCGGTTTAAAGGGGCCGCCGTGGGAGGCGTAAATGATACCGGGCTTAAGCTTGATCAATAATCTCAGGCTGCGTTCGACCCGCTTCAGATCGTATGCAAACAGCGGGTAACGCGGGACGCGGCGCAGGGCAAATCCCCCCATGAGCAGATCGCCGACGACTGCTCCCCCCCCGTCTAAGAAAACGGACACGGAACCCGGTGTGTGACCGGGAGTGGCGATCACCTTTCCTTTCACTCCAAAAGGTTTCAAGTCCATCTCCTTGTTGATGATCAGGTCGGGTTCCACGCCGCCGGCGCTTCCCTTCTCCCGATCCCTGATCAAGATTCGGAAAATGCGCCCGGACAGCCCGGTTGGCCGGAGGTGCAGGTTGGTCCCCCGCTTCAACGCTTCGGCCTCCTCCTGGTGAGCGGCAATGGCGGCGCCGGTTTCCTTGCGCAGGGCTGCGGCAGCGCCGGCATGGTCACTGTGACCGTGCGTGAGAATGATCAGCGATATTTGTTTCGGGTCGATACCGTTCTCCCGGGCCTTTTTGAGTATCTTGGCCGCGCTGCCGGGGTTTCCGGTATCAATTAACACGGTTTGGCTCCCTTTCACCAGGTAGGCGGTAACCGCACCCAGGTGAACCGAAATCAACACCTGCTTGTTCATGGACAGTGCACCTCCATGAAGTTTATTTTCGCTGCTTCCCACACCCGCCGGACCGGCCCGGGCATGGACGGTTCAGTTGATTAAATATTACTATTCAGGTATTCAGAATTCAGTAGTCAGAATTCAGAATACTATGAGAGGATAAACCGTTCTCTCATTTTGATTGACTTCTGACTCCTGAGTAGTAGTTACGCTTTTATATTACCTCAAATGAAGGGCTTGTTCCATCTATTTTTACAATATAATAACTGCACGTGCCAGGCACGTGCAGTTATTGCGGGATCCGATCAAGCTCTGTTAAAGTTTAGGCTTTTTCTTCCGGCGGGCTTCCGCTCTCCGCCGGTTCCTCCTGCAGCGCCGGAGCAGGCTGCAGCGCCCCAAACCGTGACGCCAGGGCCGCCCCCACCGCCAGGACAAGAAGCAGCAGGCCCACCAGGCCGCCCAGGAGCGGCACCATGCTGACAACACCCAGGATCAATACACCGAGGGCGATCGCGCCCAGGGGGTTTACCTCCCTGGTTGAAGCCGCACCGACGATCTTTTCTCCCACAAGCCGGGAGATCGCCGTGTAGCCCAGGATTCCGGCCAGGGCCAGCAGCAGGATTTCCACGAAGATGAGCGGAATCCCGATGATCGTAACCGCCAGGAGGATCATCAGGGGAACGGCCAGGACGGCGGCCAGCAGGCCCCAGCCGAGCACCGGGCCCGGCCTGGCCAACAAGGCCTCGCCCGCCGCCTGGACGTGCTTCGGGAAAAGGGCGAAGGTTAAAGCGGCCAGGGCGAAAAGAACGATCATTTTCAAGAGGCTCCAGGCTACATGGCCGGGCCATCCGAGCCAGGGCGTCCACGGGAGAATTCTCCAGGTGTCCCTGACCAAAACCTGCGGGATAAACCTGATCTCGCCTAAGGCGCGGCCGATGTCCCTGAAGACGTTCCCAAAGATCTGCTCAAAGCCGTCGAAGCCCCGAAAGATGTACCCGTCGGAACGGAACAACCGGTCGATCTCGGCTTCAGTAAGCTCCTCCACCACTTTGACTGAACCTACCTGGGCGCCTTCGCTCAGCTTAACCATGCCCTGTTCCACGTAGACCCTGCCACCCACCACGGCATCGGGGCCCAGTTCGACGATGCCGCGGGACAGGGTTACATCTCCCTGCACGGTTCCGCCAATGTGCACGATCTTGCCCCTGCTGGTGACGCTTCCCAGCACCTCCCCGGGAATGCGCAGCTCTCCCAGGCCGTTGTTGACGTCGCCGCCGACCGTACCCCTTATTCTTACCGCGCCCAGATCCGCTTCCAGGTCACCGGCAACAACCCCGTCCACGATTACCTCACCCATCCGCGCCTTGACGCTTCCGGTTACGTTGCCGGTAATAACAACCTGTCCCATATTGGCCTCAACGTCGCCGTTGACGTCACCGTGAACGGTTACCTGGCCCATGTTGCTGTTCACGTTGCCGTTTACGACGCCGAGAATTTCAATCTCGCCCATGTTAAGGGTCACATTGCCGTTTACCGTGGTGCCCCGGGGTATTTCCAGGCTGCCCGCGGTCCTATTGATATCGCCCTCGATCACGTTCCCCTGGGCGACAACGCTTCCCGCGGCCATCACCACGAACAGAACCCCGAGCGCCGCCCCCTTCAACAGCTGTTTCATCACTAACACTCCTCCACTGTTTTTAGTTTGTGCAATAGTACCAGTTCCAAAGCAACCAGGAGCGCGGCAGCCCCGATCAGCCAGGCCGGACCGAGGCTCCGGCCGAGAAAAACGATCTCGATCAGCGCATCCAGAAGCCGGCCACAGTGGCGGGTCATGCCCACGGTGAGCCACCAGTGCCAGTAATGGGGGTCCAGCAACAGCGCCGAAACCGCAACCAGGGCGAACAGGGCGGCGGCGACCAACCCCGCCGGGAAAGGCTTCACCCGGGCCAGGACCGCCGCGGCAAAACCCGGACGCAGCGCGGCCCCCGTAAAGAGTCCATCGGCAATACCCGCCGCTTCCGCGATCTCACCGTAAATCGCCTTGCACGCGGCACAGCGGTCCAGGTGTTCCAGCAACTGCGCGCCACCTTCTTCTCCATCGACCACGGCCTGCCAGGTCAACGGGTCGGGACACCTATGCATCTGCTATCTCCCCCTTCCGCAGCGCTTCCCGCAGCATCATTCTCCCCCGGTAAAGCCTGTTTTTAACCAGGCTGAGTTCCCATCCCAGCGCGGCGCAAATTTCGTTGTAATTCAGTTCGGCGACGTGCTTCAGAATCAGGACGTCGCGGTAGATCTCCGGCAGTTTGTGCAGCGCCTGAAGCAGCTCCCGCTCCCTTTCCCGCTGCAGGTAGCGGTGCTCCGGTCCGGGCTCCACCTCCGGCTCATCTTTTATTTCCATGGGCATCTCCCGGGCCCCGGCGCGGCGCGACCAGTTGCGGCACAGGTTGACGGCGATCCGGAACAACCACGGCCCCGCGGGCCTGCTCCGGTCATAGGTATGGAGACGGCTGTAGGCGCGCAGGAACGTTTCCTGGGCGATGTCCTCGGCCTGGAAAACGTCCCCGGTATAACGCAGGGCCAGCCGGTAAATCTTGTCCCCGTACTCTTCCATCATTTTCTGCAACAGCTCGCGCACCGCCACACCACCCTCCCGGCCTCCAATTATAGATACACTGCAGCGGAAAAAAAGTCTGATCCCTTGAAAAAATGCTGATCCTGATTTTGGTATTTATCCTTACTATACTTTACTTGACGCTGTTGGGCTAAGCAAATTCTAAACAATCCGTGAACAAACCAGGGTTGAAAAGAAAAAAGGATCTCCTTGCAGCGGAGATCCTTAGCATACGGAAACCTTTTTGCCGAATTGCCTCCCGGGCGCCCGGTTATGAACCGATCGGGTCGTCTCCCGGGAAAGCCTCTTCTCCCCCGCGAGGGACCGGGAAGCAGGGGGAGAGCCTGACCGGCACGCAGGGCACGCAGAGGACGTCGCAGGGGAAGATCAGGTTCGGATCGGTAATCTGCGGGTTGGCGGCGATCAGCGCGGCCAGCGTCACCCCG
>JAGUZX010000064.1 GCA_020060545.1 Desulfovibrio sp.
CATCATTACCGAGACGGTTTTCACCTGGCCCGGCATGGGCACGCTCAATATCCAGGCGGTGATCTCCCGCGATTACCCGCTCTTGATGGGCATCAACTTATTTCTGGCAGTGATGGTCCTGCTGGGGAACCTCCTCGCCGACATCTTCTACGGCCTGGTGGACCCGCGCATCCGCTACGATTAGAGCACCGGAAGGAGGCCAAACCAAAGATGAGCAAAACCCGGCAACCGGCTGCCTTAATCCCCAGGTTTTTCCCCCGCCGGCGGGAGAGGGAGCAGGTCCTCACACCCGGTAAAATTATATGGTCCCGCTTTCGCCGCAACAAGCTGGCCATGATCTCGATGTATTTGATTCTGGCCATGACGCTGCTGGCGATATTCGCCCCGCTTTTGACCCCGTACGACCGCGATGCAACCAACATCATGAACAAGCACCAACCGCCCTCGAGACAGCACTGGCTGGGCACCGAGTCCATGGGGCGCGACGTGCTGACACGCACCCTTTACGGCGGGCGGGTCTCGCTGACCGTCGGGATCGTGGCCAGTTCCATCGCGGTGGTGATCGGGATTGTCCTGGGCTCCCTGGCCGGCTACTACGGCAAGCTGGTCGATACGCTGATTATGCGCCTGACCGACGTGGTCCTCTCCTTTCCATTCCTGGCCCTGGCCATCGTCGTGGCGGCGATCCTCGGGCCCAGCATCTACAACACCATGCTTGTGATCGGGTTTTTAAGCTGGACGACAACCTGCCGCCTTGTGCGCGGGCAATTCCTGAGCATCAAGCAGGCCGAGTATATCGAGGCGGCCCGGGCACTCGGGATCCGCGAGCTGCCCACGATCTACAGGCACATGCTGCCCAACGCCTTCGCCCCGATCTTGATCAGCGCGACCTTGCTTACCGCCAGCGCCATCCTGGTCGAGGCGGCCTTGAGTTTTATCGGGCTGGGCGTGGTCCCGCCGATCCCGAGCTGGGGCAACATGCTAGAACCGGCCCGCAACTATACGGTAGTCAAGCTATACTGGTGGATGTGGCTGCCGCCCGGCCTGATGATCTTTCTCGCCGTCTTAGGCATCAACTTGATCGGGGACGGTTTGCGGGATGCTTTGGACCCGCGGCTGAAGAGATAGGGGTGACGAAGTGGAATACCTGCTGGAAGTAAAAAACTTAAAAACATACTTTTATACCGAGGACGGCACGGTGCCTGCCGTGGACGGCGTCAGCTTTTCCGTCCGGCCGGGCGAGGTGCTCGGTATTCTGGGCGAGTCAGGCTGCGGGAAAAGCGTCGCCTCGTTGAGCCTGACCAGGTTAATTCCGCAGCCGCCCGGTGAAATTACGGTTGATTATATCAAGTTTGACGGGAAAGAACTTTCCACCATGAGCGGGCGGGAACTGCGCAAGATCCGCGGCAACGATATCGCCATGATCTTTCAAGAGCCGATGACCTCTTTAAACCCGGTCTTCACCATCGGCAACCAGATCGGCGAGGCGATCAAGCTGCACCAGGGGTTGAACGAAGCACAGGCCAGAGCCAGGTGCATCGAGATGCTGCACCTGGTGGGCATCCCCCGGCCGGAACACGTGATTTTCGAGTACCCGCATACCCTCAGCGGCGGCATGCGCCAGCGGGCCATGATCGCCATGGCGCTTTCCTGCAACCCCAAGCTGTTGATCGCCGACGAGCCGACCACCGCGTTGGACGTGACCATCCAAGCGCAAATCCTGGAGCTGATGCGGGGCCTCAAGGAAAAGCTGAACACGGCGATCATGCTGATCACCCACGACCTCGGTATTGTGGCCGAGATGGCGGAACACGTCGTGGTGATGTACGCCGGTAAAGTGGTTGAGAACACCGATATTTTGACCCTGTTCAAAGAACCGCTCCACCCGTACACGATCGGGTTGATCAACTCCAAGCCGAAACTTGAAGATGAAATGGAGAGACTGGACGCCATTCCGGGCTCGGTGCCCAATCCGCTCCAGATGCCCGGCGGGTGTTACTTTCATCCCCGCTGCAGCCGGGTGATGGATATTTGCCGGGAAAAAATGCCCGAAGAGATCGAGGTTAAACCCGGCCATACCGTGAGATGCTGGCTGTTTCAGCAAGACAAAGGGGTGGGACGATGACTGCGAGCGAACCAGTGGTTAAAGTGGAAAACCTGGTCAAATACTTTCCGGTCAAGGCCGGGGTGTTTTCCCGCACCGTCGGTTTCATCAAGGCGGTGGACGGTGTCAGTTTCAATATTCCGGCCGGCGGCACCTACGGCCTGGTGGGTGAATCGGGGTGCGGCAAGTCTACGATCGGGAGGACGATCCTGAAACTTCTGGAACCCACCGGCGGGAGGGTCTATTTTAAAAACAAAGATGTGTTTGCTTTAAATAAAGCCGATCTGCGGGTTCTCAGGAGAGAGATGCAGATCATCTTCCAGGATCCGTACGGTTCCTTAAATCCCCGGATGTCGGTCGGCGAGGCGATTGGCGAGTCTTTAAGCGAACACGGGATCGCCACGGGCAAAGAAAAGCGGGAAAGGGTCGAGCATATGCTGGAAATCTGCGGCCTGGCGCCCTTCCATTACCGCCGCTTTCCCCACGAATTTTCCGGCGGCCAGCGCCAGCGCATCTGCATCGCCCGCGCCCTGGCCCTGAACCCCCAGTTTTTGATTGCGGACGAGCCGATCTCCTCCCTTGACGTTTCGATCCAGGCCCAGATCATCAACCTGCTCGAGGATCTGCAGGCGGAATTCGGCCTGACTTTCCTCTTTATTTCGCACGATTTGAGCGTGGTCAAGCATATCTCGGACCGCGTCGGGGTGATGTACCTGGGCGCGCTGGTGGAAGACGCCCCGAAGAAAGAGCTCTATCGGAATCCGCTGCACCCTTATTCGCAGGCCCTGTTGTCCGCGGTGCCGGTGATGGATCCCACCTTTAAAAAGGAACGGATTATCTTGAAGGGAGACGTGCCGAGCCCGGCCAAGCCACCCACGGGATGCCGCTTCCACACTCGATGCCAGTACATGGTGGAACGCTGCCGGGTGGAGATGCCGCCGTTGCGTGATGTGGGCGGCAATCATTTCGTGGCCTGCCACCTGGTGGAAAAGGGGTAATGGAGATGGCTTTTATGAATGACCGGGAAAAAGAAAACGAAACGGCTGAGCGCTTCGGCTGGAAAGATATCCTCGCTTTCTCGGTAGCGCTTTACCAGATTCTTTTACCGCAGCTTTTGCTTATATTCCTGGCGTTTATCGCCGCGTCGATCCTGCTGTTTGTATTCTGGTTTAGATAGCCCAGCTGCAAACGCCGCCCGCCGGATTTTGACCCAACCCGGGGACCGGCAGCGGACGCCTCAGGTCAAAGTCAGTGCCCGATACCGCTTTTTTCGATCCGGCAGAGGCAGTCGTAAAGCGCCGCCTGCTCCCCCATATCGGTCAACCGGTCCGGGGTGAGGTTGTTTACAGCGGCGCCTGAACACTGCCACCATCCTTCGTATACCACCACTGCGTAGCGCGGGACCGTTTCCTCCAGCTGTGCCGTTGCTTCGATGCTCCCTCTCTTTGATTCAATCCGCACTTTACTGCCGGCGGTAAAACCATGCTCACGGGCGGTCTCGGGGTGCAAGTAAGCGCGGGGCTGCGGCGAGCGCTCCGGCATGCGGTGCGCGGAGTGGATTGAGTCGGGAGGGTGCGGGGTCGCGAACCAGTAACGGTAACCGCGGGCGTGAAGTTCCCGATCCGCCAGTTCAGACGGTTCCCGGTAAACCGGCAGGGGGTCTCTGCCGTCTGCGGCGGCTTGCGCCGAGAAAAAATGATATTTGCCGTCAGGGGTGCCGAAAACCCGCCGCCGCCAGGGCACCGCTTCGCCGCCGGGAAGCGCCAGCGGCCCTTCCTTCAGCTTATCCAGGGAGATGCCATGGGAAACGGTCAACGGCCGGATTATCCGCCCGATCAGCTCACTGCCGGGCAGGGCAGGGAACCCCCGCAGCTTCATGATCCCGGCCAGATCCTGCATGATCCGGTATTCATGGCGGCACTCGCCCGGCGGTTCGGCCAGCTTCGGGCCGTAGCTGAGATAAGTGTGGCTCATGGAATTAAAGTAGAGGTCTTCTTCCTCCAGGAAATAGGTGCTGGGGAGTACCAGGTCGGCGGCAGCGGCGGTATCGGTCATAAACAGCTCCGCGACCACTTTGAACGGGACGGCTTTGAACGCTTCAGCCAGTTTTCGGCTGTTCCCGGCCTGGGTCAGCGGGTTCGCCCGGCTGATATAAAGGCATTCTACCGGCGGGTCGCGCATCTCCCGGAGCGCTTCGGCAAGCCCGGGCTTGGGGTAAAACCGGCGGCAGGGTGAAAGGTCGGCCCCCTCGAGATAGGCCTGGTCAATCCAGGGGGCGACCTGGAAATTGGCGTAGCTTACCCCGCCGCCCGGCACGCCGATGTTGCCGGTGAGCGCGGCCAGCGCATCGATCGCCCTGATGGTATTGCCGCCGTTTGTGTGCCGCTGCAGCCCGTAACCCAGCAAGATGGCCCCCGGTTTAACGGCGCCGTATTCCCGGGCCAGTTTTTCGATTGCCGCCTGAGCCACCCCGGTGATTTGGGAAACTTCACGTGGCGGGTAACGCTCAACCAGGTCCCGGTACGGTTCGAAGCCGGAACAATGCCGGCTGATAAAGAGGCCGTCGGTGAGGCCTTCCCTGATCAGCAGGTGGGCCATCCCCAGGGCCAGGGCCCCGTCAGTGGCGGGGTTTATGGCCATGTGCTCATCGGCAAGAGCGGCGGTGGCGGTTTTCAGCGGGTCAATCAAAACTACCCGGGCCCCGTTTTTTTTTGCCTGCCGGATAAACGGCAGCAGGTGCTGCCCGGTTGCCGCCGGGTTGCGCCCCCAGATCAGGATCAGGCGGGAGTGCGGAAGGTCATCGTAGCCGTGCGAGAGAACGCCGCCGAAATCATAGCGCTGCGCGGCCAGGCCGGCGCTCCAGCAAAGGCTGCCCCGGTGCGCGGTGCAGCCTCCCAGGGCGCTAAAAAAACGCGACTCGATATTTTTTAGCACCCCGCCGTGCCCGCCGTCGAAGTAATGTAAAATGGAGAGCGGGCCAAGGCGGGCGGTGGCGCCGCTTAACTTTTCAGCCATGAGCGCGAGCGCTTCATCCCAGGTGACCCGTTTAAAGCCGCGGCCTGTTTGCAAAAGGGGGTGCTTCAGCCGGGCGGGATGGTTGATCCGCTCGAGGTGCCGTTTTCCCTTGCGGCAGATGAATGAGCCGGTCACTTTTTGCGCCGGGTCCGGCTTGACGGCGGTGATTGTACTACCGGCCGCATTTACGATAAACGAGCATTGATCCCAGCAGTTATGAGGGCAGGCGCTGCGGAATACCGGCACGGCAGGTTAGCGCTCCTTTTGGGGAGGCCGCACCATCATCCCCCCCTGGATCAATAAGCAGATCCCGGCGGCCATGATGATGTCCCCGATGCTGATCACGCGGTATTTCCCGTAAGGCAGGCGGAAAAGATCACCCAGAAAGGATAGCCTGCTTTCCTCGCTCATGGCGATATGGAAAGGGCTGCCCGCCCCGCTGAGCAGTTCCGCCTGCAGGCCGGGAGCCAGGCGGTCGTATTTGACGGGCATAAACCCGCCGTTGGCGGCGATTACCAGCAGGTTTAAAGTGATACCGATCCCGATGACTAAAATTGCTTTAGTTTTCCGGTTTAAGCCGGCAAAGACGATCAGCGGCAGGTAAGAGAACAGGTGCAGGTAAGGCGCGCATGCTGGCAGGTAACCGTAACCCTGGAAAAAATCGATCCAGACCGCTACCTGGATCGCCAATGAGAGGAGAACCACCGGCCATCCAATCAGGGTTACTTGCTCGAGCGCCTGCAGCTTTCCTTTCCTGAGCCAGCCGATCAAAACACCCAGCAGGGCGGCTTCTAAAAACAACTGGTTAACCTCCTGACCGGTCGCCGTTTTTATCTTTAACCGGATCTGACGCGGCGGGTGCCGCCTCTTCCGCATAAAGCGGTTCGGGCGCAGGACCCGGCTCAACGGCGGGCCAAAATTTAGGGTGGATCCGGACAAATATTTCCACAATGGCGGGGTCAAACTGGGCAGCCGCTCCTTCCCTGAGCTCCTGCAGCGCGGATGGAACGCTCAAGGCCCTGCGGTAGGGGCGGTCGCTGGTCATGGCGTCAAAGGCGTCGGCGACCGCCAAAATGCGGGAGCCGATCGGGATCTGCTCTCCCTTGAGCCTCTCGGGGTAGCCGCCGCCGTCCCAGTGCTCGTGGTGGTGTTTAATAATATCCGCCCCGTCGGCAAAAAATTTAATATTTTTGATTAGCGCCGCCCCTTCCGCGCTGTGCGCTTTCATCTGGCCGAACTCGTCAACGGTGAGATTTCCCTTCTTTTTGATAATATTTTCGGGGATGGTGATTTTACCGACGTCGTGCATGAAGGCTATATATTTGAGCAGCTCCAGCCGATCCTCAGGCCACCGGAGCTCCCTGGCGATGGAAACGGCGTAACCGGCTACGCGCGAGGAGTGTCCTTTGGTATAGCGGTCCTTCGCATCGATGGCCACGGAGAGGCTTTCGATAGTGTCCAAAAAAGTCCGGCGCATATCGACGTACGATTGAAAAGTGAGACGGGCAAGCAAAAGAGGGATTAGGAATAACAGTAAACCCCAAAATCCGATGTGAATATAAATGAGCGCTACTAACAATCCCAGTAAAGCTGTACTAAGAAAATTGGGGATAGTCCATTTCATATTGGTTAACCAGAGTGAATAGACATTGAAACCTTGCAAAATCGCCAGGATGAGGGCAACAAAAAAACTGTTGATTAAGAAGAAAAGGGAAATGGATAGTAAAACGGCCCCAAGGTGAAGAAGGGATATCTGAAAACTACCCTGGTAGACAAGGCGGTATGCGATTGCCGCTATACCGACGGAGATTGCCAGCTGCGAGGCATTGAAAATATGTTTATAAAATGTCCGATCCTTGCGGTATGAGAGTATCTCCCCGCACACCGTGATAATCACTACGGCGGCAGGGTGAAAAAGGATTATCGAGGCAAAAATAGGGGCAAAAGCGACGGAGACAACGCCGCCCCGGGGCAGCTGGGTCGGAAAAGATTCAGCGAGCACCGTCAGAAACAAAAAAAGAAAAAAAGTAAACCAGTCTGTAGTTCTGAAGTCCCAATCCCGAAACAATACAATAAAGATTATTGAAGCGAACACAGCTAGAACGAGTATATAAACCTTTGCTTTAACCGGTAGTCCTGTAGACATTAACGAACCTCTCTAAATTTTATTGGAGCTGGTAATGCGGTTTAGTCGATTACCACCGGAAAGTAGCGCCGCCGGCCAGGGCCAGGGCGGCGAGAGCGAGGACGATCTTCCACAGCGCACTCTTCACAAGGAAAACCTCCCTAATGTAGTGCTCAACGGTTTTCCGCTAGTGCCGTTGGCAGCGCTCCGCTTCTTTTTCGCTCTGGGTATGCTGCTGCATCTACCGATTACCAGCTCCAATTCTAGCACTCTTTGATCAGGAACAGCCTCCTGTTTACGGCGTCCAGGGTGGCGCGGGCGACCGATTCCAGTTCGTCGCCTTTGACCAGAGCTGTTCCAAGCAGCGTCTCTTCGTATGAATGCTGGTTGAGGGATGCGCTAAATAGTATAACCTCCTGTCCGCCGAAGATAATTTTCTGCACATCGTTAACGACAAATTTCGGCCCTTTCCCCAGGTATGTTTCAATGGCCGCCAGGGTGGCTTCCGCCACCAGTTTCAAACGGTTTTTCTTGATATTCAGCGCCGCGGCCGCCGCGGTATAATTGCTGCTGTCGATAGCGATGGTGGCATTGACCTCGAGCGATCTGTCTTTTACCGCATAGCTGATCCCTTTTAGCTGCATCCTTTGCACCGGGTTGATCAGAGGTTCATCCTCCCCCAACTGCACCACGCTGATCAGCCTGTGATCGAGGGCAATACCGAATTTGACCGCGACCGCTGACTCAACATCCCTGACCACTTGCTTCGGCGAGCGCGTGGCATCGGCCAGAACGTGGATTTCGGTGATGTTGTCGCCTTCAAATACTACCCGGGCCGAGTTTACGCCCCGTACCTGCATAATCATCTCTTCAAGCTCGGTTTGGTGTGCTTTATCGAGACTAATAGTAGCAGTCAGCCTCCTATTAAATTATTTTTAATTCATACCCCTACAGATTGATTAAATAATTAATCTTTTTATTTCTACTTGAAAAGTTATTTTCCTTGTTTTTAAACGAATTTTTTTATTAAAATGCGGTAAATAACCTAGAATATAGAAGGGATATTGATCTTGGGGAAAGAATAATTACGATATACCGACTGGGAAGGGTGAGTTAATTTGAAAGATCCGCGCATTGATCGCCTGGCTGATATTTTAATCAACCATTCTGCAAGAGTAAAGCCCGGAGAAACGGTGCTCATCAGCGCCAATGAACTGGCCCAGCCGCTGGTGGAGTCTGTTTTCCAGAAGGTCCTGGCGCTGGGGGCTTTCCCGCGCCTGAAATTGACCTTTTCCACTTTGCTGCCTGTCTATTTCAGTACGGCCACCGATGAGCAGATTGATACCCTGCTTGAAATTGAGGAGTTGGATTATCAAAAAGCGCAGGCCCTGATCAATATCAGGGCGCCCGGCAATACCAGGGAGCTGTCCGGGATTGACCCCTCCAGGATGACCCGCCGCATGAAAACGAATAAGCCGATTCAGGACTGGGTTATCAGCGGCAAGGTTCGCTGGGTGCTCTGCAATTATCCCACGCAGGCCCTGGCCCAGGAAGCCGAAATGTCGCTGTTTGATTATGAAGATTTTCTTTATGGGGCGACCAATATTGACTGGGAGGAACAATCCCGCTTCCAGAATAAGATTAAGGAAGCCTTCGATGCGGGCAGCGAGGTCAGGCTGGTTGGCCCGGGCACCGATCTTCGTTTCAATATTGGCGGCCGGGAAGGGAAAAAGTGTGACGGCCAAAACAATATGCCTGACGGGGAGGTTTTTTATGCCCCCCTGGAAGAATCGGCTGAAGGTTACATCACCTATGACTACCCGGCAGTTTATTACGGGCAGGAAGTAAACAACGTCTTCCTCGAGTTCAAGCAGGGCGTTGTCGTCAAAGCCACGGCCGATAAAAATCAGAACCTGCTGGAGCGGGTGCTGGAGACCGATGCGGGAGCGCGTAAGATCGGGGAGTTCGGTATCGGCGTAAATTACGGGATCGAGCGGTTCTCAAAGGATATTCTCTTTGACGAAAAAATCGGGGGGTCGATTCACCTGGCCCTCGGTAATGCTTACCCGGAAGTGGGCGGCAAAAACCAGTCGGCGGTGCACTGGGATATGATCAAGGATCTGCGGAAGGGCGGCGCTATCTACCTGGACGGCAAGGTTGTGCAGGAAGACGGCAAGTTTAAAATCTAAGGGGAACCACCCGGATCTCCCGGTGGATCCATTGCTTTCGCCGGTACCAGTAAAGCAGCAGCGCCAATTCAACGAAGACGGAGATGGTGATGGCCCACCAGACCCCGTTTGGGCCGAGGCCCAGGCGCAGCGCCAGGAAGAAGGCGCAGGGTATTTTAATGATCCAGTTGGCGATCAGGGCGCTGGCCATGGGAGGCACCGTATTGCCGGAGCCCCTGAATACCGCTTCAATCACGTGGAAGGGACCCATGATCAAAAGCGCGGGGGCGATAATCCGCAGGTAAGCGGTACCCATCTGCAAAACGGCGGGATCGCCGGCAAAAAAGCCGATAATCCATGGCGCGGCGATAAAACAGGCGGCGGCCATGGCGCCCTGGATGACGGCGGCCAGCACCATCGCTTTTTTAATTATTTCTATGGTCAATTGTTTCAACGCGGCGCCAAGGCTTTGCCCGACCATGGTGGCGGTTCCGACAGTCAGCCCCGAAATGATGATAAAAGATAACCCCAGCAGCCTCAACCCGATCCCGAAGGCGGCGATCGCGCCCGTCCCGAAGATAGCGACGATCCACATCATCAGCAGTCCCGTGATCGGGCGGGTCATGGCCTGGAGAGAGGCCGGCAGGCCGATCTGGATCATCCGGCGGCAATAAGCCCGCTGGAGTTTGGTGCTGAACAAACCGGTTACCTTCAACCTGCTCGGCGAAACCCGTCCGCTTAAGATAACATAAAGTATCGCCGCAAAACCGATTACCCTTGCCAGCAAAGTGGCCAGCGCGGCGCCGAGGACACCCAGAGCAGGGAAGCCGAGAAGGCCGAAGATAAGGAGCGGGTCCAGGATCATATTGATGATGTTGGTTATGATCAGGACAATCATCGGCGTGCGCGTGTCTCCCACCCCCTGCAGGCAGGAGCCAAGGGCCATCGCTATGTAAACGAAGATGAAGCTTACCCCGATCACCCTGAGATAAAGCAGCGCCAGCCCGTGCACCTCCGCCTCCACCCGGTACATCGATATGAACTTGTCCCCCAGCCCAAAAACCAGGGCTACGATCAGAACGGAGAGGGCCATGGCCAGCCAGAAGCTGTGCCTGGCCACCGTGGCAACACCGCCGCTGTCGCAGGCGCCCCTGTAACGGGCGGTAAGGGAAAGGGTGGCGGAGTTGACAATTTCGGCGAAGGTGAACAACATCCAAAAAAGGCTGTTTGACAGGGAAAGGGCGGCCACAGCGGAAGTGCCAAGTTTTCCCACCCAAAAAAGGTCCACCAGCTCCATGGTGGTTTGAAAAACCATGAACGTCATTACCGGCCACGACAGGCGCCAGAGGTCGTGATAAATCTTTTTCGGTTCCAGTGCAAGCAACCGCTGCAGGGTAAATCACTCCTTTCCATGCCGGAACGGCTTTTTAAACCCTGCCGGCAGGGTATAGCCCGCGGTACAAAAAAAGTGACCCCCGGACAGCGATGCGAGCTTTTACACGGGGCCAGGGCCATTATATCTTAACACCGGCGGTTTGACAATACGCTGTCTAACCGCCTCCAGGAAGTCTTAAGCGGTGGAAACATGGATCAAATTTGTTAATTCACTAATCACGTGACCCCCAGGAGCGGGTATTTTTTTCGATCCGGCAGCAGGAATCAAAAGATTTGAGGCGAAAAGATTGATACACTGTCGGGGATGGATCCCTTGTTTCTGGAAATGCCCTTTTTTTGTTTTACCGGCGGTGTTATAATTAGAAGTGTGCCATAAGGCGTCAAGGCAGTGCAGCTAAAAGGAGGAGACGGTTCTGGCAAAAAAAGAGAAGACCCGCAAGCAGTTAAAAAGGCAGCGCAAGAAAAGACGGAGAGCAAAAAAAAGAAAAAGATTGAAAGGCCGGACCTAGTCGGACCAAGAAAACCCCGGGCGCAGGGAGGCTTTTCACTTTCACGAGTGGGGATATCCGCCGGCGCCCCTTTTGCAGCTTAAGCAGGCCGTCCGGCCGGCAATGCCGGGACCGGGGCTTTGAAAAATTGATTCGCCGTAACCAACCGGTTGCGGTTTTTATTATTCAGGAAGCCGCCCGGCGATGTAAGATCGCCCGGGTATGCTGTTATTGATTTTAGCCTGGATCGTGGATCAAGGAGGTGCGGCGGTGAAAATACTCGTCAGCGATCCCCTCACTCCGGAGGGGGTCACCCTGCTGCAGCAACATGCCAGGGTAGATCAGGTAAACGGGCTGAACGAGGCGGAACTGGTGGCAATTATCGGAAGCTACGATGCGCTGGTGGTGCGCAGCGGAACCCGTGTCACCGCGCCGGTGATCGATGCCGGGAAAAAGCTTAAGGTGATCGGCCGGGCCGGGGTGGGTGTCGACAATATCGATGTCAACCGGGCCACGGAGCGGGGCATTATTGTGATCAACGCCCCGGAGGGGAATACCATTTCCACCGCGGAACACACTATCGCCATGCTTACCTCCCTTGCCCGCAACATCCCCGAAGCGCACAGCACTCTCAAGGCCGGCCGCTGGGAAAGAAACCGCTTTATGGGTGTGGAGTTGAACAAAAAAATGCTGGGGATCGTCGGCCTGGGCCGGGTCGGCGGGGAAGTGGCAAAGCGGGCCAGGGCGATGGGGATGTCCGTGATCGCCTACGATCCCTATATCGACTCCGAGCAGGTTGAAAAGGTCGGCGCCGCCCCGGTTCCGCTGGAAGAGCTGTTCCGGTCCGCCGATTTTATCACCCTGCACCTGCCCTACAATAAATCTTTGCATCACCTGATCGGCGCCGCCGAAATAGCGATGATGAAACCGGGCGTCCGGCTGATTAACTGCGCCCGGGGGGGGCTGATCGACGAGAACGCGCTCTACCAGGCCCTGGTGGAAGGGAAGGTGGCGGGGGCCGCCCTGGATGTTTTTGAATCCGAACCGCCGCTGGAGAACCCCCTGCTCGGTTTGCCCGGCGTGGTGGTGACCCCTCACCTGGGGGCGTCCACGATGGAGGCCCAGGTTAACGTAGCCGTCCAGGTGGCCGAACAGGTTGTTTTCGCCCTGCGCGGCGAACCGGTGGTCTCAGCCGTCAATGTGCCGGTGATGCTGCCCGAAGTGCTGGCCGAAGTGAAACCCTTCCTGCCGTTGATGCGGCTTCTGGGCAGCTTTTACATGCAAATCTTCGGCGGCCAAATTAAAGAGATCGAGCTTTATTACGGCGGGGCCATCGCCGAGCATCCGGTCGCCCCTCTGACTACAACCTGCCTGATCGGGCTCCTTTCCTTTATCCTCAATGAACAGGTTAATTTTGTCAATGCGCCGCATATCGCGCGCAGCAGGGGGATCCGGGTTCGTGAAGCTGTCAGCAAGAATATTGAGAATTTTACCAACCTGGTTGTTCTTACCGTCAAGGCGGGGAAGGAAACCCATACCCTGGGAGGGACCCTGTTCAACCGCACCGATATGCGCATCGTGCGCATCGGGGATTACCGGATCGAGGTAGTGCCTTCGAAGTTTATGATCGTCGCCACTTATATCGACAAACCGGGCGTAATCGGTCGTGTCGGGACCTTTCTCGGGAATAATAATATCAATATCGCCGGGATGCAGGTCGGCCGCCGGTCGATCGGCGGAGAGGCGGTAATGGTCCTCCAGGTTGACGAACCGATCTCACCGGTGCTGCTGGCGCAGCTGGAGCAGCTGGAAGGGATCTTGACCACCCGGTTTGTCCAGCTGCATAATGAGAAGTGAGAATTGAGAAGTGAGAAGTGAGAATTGAGAAGTGAGAAGTGAGAAATGGGAAGTGGGAAGCGGGGTTCCGGCTGTTGGACCGCCGGCGCGGATTAGGTTTCACTTCTAGCCTGCCACTCTCTGATCACAAATAGGCGCGGCGGATGGTGTCAAGGCCGCAGGGGCGGTGCAAGCGCCGCCCGCAGGGTGCGCCCAGAATCAGCATTGGCAACATGTACCGGAGAGGAGGGTTTAGCTTGCCTCTATACGAGTTCTTCTGTTCCGGGTGCCAGAGAAAGATTGAAGAGCTGCTCGGCAGCCCGGTTGACACGATCACCTGCCCGCGCTGCGGCGGAGAGGCCAAAAAAATATTTTCTCGCTTCCGCTCGGGCAAAAGCAGCTCCGGCGGCGGAAGCGCCTCCTCCGGCGGGTGCGGCGGGTGAAGCAGCACCCGCTGCAGCAGTTGCTGACAATAAACCGCTGTTTTGAGCGAACCTCTTTGCCGGCGCTTCCGGCAAAGAGGTTTTTTTGCATATTCAGATCATCCCGGGGAAAAATAAATTGTCGCGGCGCGGCGGCATAAAAAATTGAAGTCAAAAAGGTGGCCCGGGCATGTACGGAAGAGCCCCGGCGATTCTGCTGGTAGTAACGGTTACGGCCGTTATCTTTATATTCCTTTTGCACCGCACCCTGGACCGGTTGCGGATGGGGAAAAAAGAAGCGCTTTTGTTAATCGCCCTGATGTACGCGGGCGGTTTTTTGCCCGCGCTGCCGCTGGGCGGCGGGTTGGCGATAAACATCGGCGGAATGGGGATCCCTCTCGGCATTTGCGCCTACCTGATCGCCAGGGCGCCCACGGCGGAAGAAAAAATTCGGGGACCGGCCACGGCGCTGGTGGCGGCGGCCCTGGTCTGGAGCCTGGACCGCCTATTGCCGGTTAATCCCGGTTCTGCCGGCTACGAACTTGATCCGCTCTATTTGCCGGCCGCCGCGGCAGGATTGATTGCCTACCTGGTCGGACGATCCCGGCGCTCTTCCTTTATCGGGGGAGTGGTGGGGGTATTATTGCTTGATTTAAGCTCCTGGGCTGAAAATATGCTGCGCGGATTCAGGAATATCCCCATCCTTTTGGGCGGAGCCGGAGTTTTTGACGCCGCCCTGATTGCCGGGGTGCTGGCGGTGATGCTGGCGGAGTTGATCGGCGAAATCCGGGAGCGGATGGGCGGCGGCCCGCAGGATCAGATTTAAGAGAACGAAGGTGAACCCTATCGACAGGCGGCGCTGGCGCTTGAGAGCGGCCCTGTTTCTGGCCCTGCTCGGATTGTTTTACTGGCTGGATCCTTTTTCATCCCGGCCTCCGGTAAGCCCTGCGCTTGTGGCGCCGGAACAGTTCTTTGACGAACTGACGGAAGAAGAAATGAAAGAAAGCCGCTTCTACCGGATGGTCGACGAGGCCGGAAAAACTATCGTCATCACCGGCCGGCTGTTGAGAAAGGGGGACCGCTACCTGGCCTCCGATAACAGCCTCTTTGAAGTTGTTTCAGTGGAAAATTACCTGGCCCGCGCCCGCTTGGTCGAGCGGATCGAGATCACCCTCCCCCCGGCCCCGGCTGTGGTTTCCTCCCCCCTGATCCCGGTCCAGGCCGGGGTTACCCGTAAAATTGCGATCTACCACAGCCACAATGCGGAATCGTATCTCCCCAGCGACGGCGCCGACAGCATCTACGGCCGGGGAGGCATCCACGATGTGGGGGCGGCCTTCCGCGAAGCGCTGGAACAAAAGGAGATTACCGTTCTTCACTCGGAGCGTTTGCACCTGCCGCACGACCGCGGGGCTTACCGCCGCTCGCGTACTACCGCGCTGGAGCTGCTCCGCCGGCACCCGGATGCTATTTTTGATGTCCACCGTGACGCGGCGCCGTGGGATGCCTATGCCCTGGAGCTGGACGGGGAATGGATCACCCAGATCCATTTTGTCGTGGGCTTAAGCAATCCGGGCGCGTCGGCCAACCAGCGATACGCCTTTGACCTGAAAGGCTATGCCGACCGTATCCATCCCGGGCTGGTAAAAGGAGTATTTCTAATCTGGGGCAGCTATAACCAGGACCTTTCACCGGTAAGCCTTTTGCTGGAGGTGGGGGCGCATACCAACAGCAAGGAGGCGGCCATGAAGGGAATTACCCTTTTTGCGGATGCGGTGGGCTACTACTTTTACGGCCCCGCTTTTCTTGATCGCGGGAACGCCGTGGAAAGGCCGGGAGACGAGGCGCTGCCGCCGGCCCTTTACCGCGATGCCGGCGGGATTGTCCGGGCCGTTTCGGGGACCGTAATCGGGCTGCTCCTGACCTCCCTGGGAGCGGCCCTGGGGTTTTATTTTCTCAACAACCCCGGCTCTTTGGAGGAGCTGCTTCAATGGTGGGAGGAGCTTCCCGCAAGGGCGTCTAACCGGGGCAGGCAGGGACGGGCCTGGGTCAAGCAGCTGCCCGCTTTGCTGAAGCAAAAAGGGCGGGAATTTCCCGGCAACCTGCGGTATTCCTGGCGGCGGTTGGGCCGGGAGGCGCGGGAGCTCCCCGGCCTGATCGCTTCTCTTGGATCGGGAGCCCGTGCGATGGCCCGCAGCACGGCGGGGGCGGGCAGGCGGCTCCTTAGTGAGGCGCCTGCCCGCCTGCGCCAATCTTGGATGGCTTTGCACCGGGAGAGCAGGGATCTCCCCATCTTCTTCAGGCGGCTGGCTGCCCGCTTGCGGAACTTGAACCGCCGGGTCCAAAAACGAGCCGCTTCCGGGTGGGAAAGTATCCTTAAAAATGTGCGCCTTTCCGGGGCCAGGGCCAAAGAGGAAGGGGCGGTCATCTTCAATTTAATCCGGGAAAGGTTTTTGCTGCTCCGCAACCGCCTCCGGTAACAAGGTCAGGGGACAGACCTGCAAGCATAGGTCTGTCCCCATTTTAAGCGGCAAGAGAGGGAGAGCAGGCGATGAACTATGCTTTTCAACCGGCCCGGGTCTTTTTTGAACCCGCGGCCTTGCAGTATCCCCGCGGCCGCGCGCTCTTCGTCTATTTTCAGGAAAAAGGGATCCCCACCCGGATGACCACTTCCCACAACCAGGTCCGGGGCATCCCCGGCGCGAATGAGCGGGAGCTCTTTGCCGAGTCCAAGCAGACCCTGGTGATCGGCGTGCGGCGTGGTAAAACGTTCCAGACCTGCAAGCCGTCGGCCCAGTACCAACTGCCGCTGGCGACCGGGTGCCCCGGCCGCTGCCACTATTGCTACCTCCATACGACCCTGGGGAAAAAACCGTATTTACGCGCCTATATCAACGTCGGGGCAATCCTGAAACGGGCCGGTGAATATATCGCCGGGCGGGAGCCGGAGCTGACCTTTTTTGAAGGCGCCGCCGTTTCAGATCCCCTTTTTGTTGAACCCTTTACCGGCGGCGTCAGCGCGGCGATCTCTTTTTTTGCGCATTCCGGCAGGGGCCGGTTTCGCCTGGCGACGAAACACGCCCGGGTCGAACCGTATCTGAAGCTGGAACACCGGGGCCACACTCACTTCCGCTTCAGCGTCAACGCCCCGGAAATTATCGAGCGCCTGGAAGAAAACACCCCGTCCCTCGAGGAGCGGCTGGCGGCGGCGGTAAAAATGATCGCGGCGGGTTATCCCACCGGGTTTATTGTCGCCCCCATTTTCCTTGATGGCGGCTGGAAAGACCGTTACCGCCTTCTCCTGGATTACCTCGTCAAGGCGGCGCCGGGCCGGGATCTGCCGCTCACATTCGAGTTGATCACGCATCGTTTTACGCTGCGGGCGCGGGAGAATATCGCCGCCGTGCACCCCGATGCAAGCCTGGACATGGATATTTCAAGGCGGCGGTTTCGCTACGGCCAGTTCGGGTACGGGAAGTATTTATATCCGCCGGGGCTGATCAGGGAAGCGGCCGCTTTTTTTAAACAGGAGATCAAGCTCCTTCTTCCAGGCGCCGCGATCGAGTACTTTATTTAGGCGGCGCCAGGCGCCGCTCAAGCGGCGGCCGCGGTGAAAGATCAAAGAAAAGGTTGTTCTTCAGCTTATCTTTCGTTACAATAGAAAAGGCATGCAGGGAATTGTCAAACGCTGTAGAAAACATTTCCCGGCGGTTTAGCGGTTGGCAGCAAATGTACAGAGATGAACGGGAGGGCGCAGATGACCAAGTATATTTTTATCACCGGTGGGGTTGTATCTTCTTTGGGGAAAGGGATTACCGCCGCTTCAATCGGCTGCCTGCTGAAAAACCGGGGGTTGAAACTGACCATTCAAAAATTCGATCCTTATATCAACTATGACCCCGGGACCATGAGCCCCTACCAGCACGGCGAAATTTTCGTTACCGACGACGGCGCCGAGACCGACCTGGACCTGGGGCATTACGAGCGGTTTATCGATGAGAACCTGACCAGGGACAACAATGTTACCACCGGGAAAATATACTGGTCGGTGATCCAGGGCGAGCGGGAGGGTGTTTTCCAGGGCAAGACGGTCCAGGTGATACCCCATATTACCGATGAGATCAAAGAACGCGTGCAGACAATTGCCAAAAACAGGGACGTCGACGTGGTGATTACCGAAATCGGCGGCACCGTCGGTGATATCGAGAGCCTCCCCTTTTTGGAGGCGATCCGCCAGCTGCGCTACGACCTGGGCTGGGAAAACGTGATTTTTATCCATGTCACCCTGGTCCCCTATTTGCCGATGTCGGGCGAACTGAAAACCAAGCCTACCCAGCACAGCGTCAAGGAGCTGCGCAGTATCGGGATCCAACCCGATCTTATCGTCTGCCGCACGGAGCATCCTCTCCCGAAGGAGCTCAAGGACAAGATCGCCCTTTTCTGCAATATCAAGCCCCACGAGGTTGTCGAAAATATCAGCACCGATATTATTTATGAAGTGCCGCTGCTGCTGCAAAAGCAGCGGCTGGACGAAATGATTGTCGAAAAATTGGGGCTGCGCTGCGGTTCACCGGATCTGTCCGTGTGGTGCGAATTTGTAACCAGGGCCCGCACCCTGAAGCGCGAAGTCGTGGTGGGGATCGTTGGAAAGTATGTCTCGCTCCGCGACGCCTACATCAGCATTAACGAGTCGCTTTTCCATGCCGCCCTTTATCACAACGCATCGGTAAAGGTAAAGCTGATCCCGGCGGAAGAGCTGGAAACCGGAGACCCGGAGTCTTGCTTGGGCGGCGTAGACGGCGTCCTGGTGCCGGGCGGCTTCGGGGACCGCGGGATCGAGGGGAAAATAAACGCCATCCGCATCGCCCGCGAAAAGAAGATCCCCTTCCTGGGCCTCTGCCTGGGGATGCAGTGTGCGGTGATCGAGTTTGCCCGGAATGCGGCGGGGATCGCCGGCGCGCACAGTACCGAGTTCGATCCGCAAACACCGGGCCCGGTGATCGATTACCTGCCCGGGCAAAAGGAGATCACCCTGCTGGGCGGGACCTTGCGGCTGGGCGCTTATCCATGCACGATCCGGGAGGGTACTCTGGCGGAGGCGGCTTACGGTTCTTCAGCCATCAGCGAGCGGCACCGCCATCGTTACGAGTTCAACAACCACTACCGCTCTTTACTTGAAGAAAAGGGTATGGTTTTCAGCGGGATTAACGAACCGGCCGGCCTGGTGGAAATGATCGAACTTGCCGATCACCCCTGGTTTTTGGCGGTGCAGTTTCACCCGGAATTTAAATCGCGGCCGCACCGGCCGCACCCCTTGTTCCGGGATTTTATCGGCAGCGCGCTTAACGAAAGGGAACGGCATCGGGATCCAAAATGATTTGGCGCGCCGTTTCAATCAGGGACAGCCGTTGCTGCATGCTGTGGCTGCGCAGGCGCTGAAAGGCTTCTTCTTCCGTGAGGGAGAGCTTTTGCATCAACAGGCCCTTGGCCTTTTCGATCTCGCGGCGGGCCGTGAGCTTTTCTTTCAGGGAAGCGATCTCCCGGTATAACTTTTTTTTGCGGGCGAACTCCAGGCAGACCGCTTCGGCAACCGCCGCCAGGACCGGCGCTTCCACCGGCCAGGGGAGCATCACGTAATGAGTGAGCGGCGGCCCGCTTGTGCCCACGTAGACAGCCGCGGCCAGGCTGTCCTCTTCGATGATGGAGGCCAGCTGCGCCAGGTTCCCTGGAGGGACGGCGGTGTCGACTACGGCCAACCAGGGCTGGATAGTCCGCAGCAGCCGGAGCAGGTCCGGTATGCTGGCCGCCGTACCGGCCGGCTGAAAGCCCGCCGCCGCGAGGGCGGCGATTACCTGCCTTTTCAGGTTCAGGTTTGCCGTCGCTACACAAAAATCATATTTCGCCCTTTCCACAGCCCGCCTCCGTCATTAAGTTATGGTGCCAGGCACCATAACTTAATAAAATGGTGCCTGGCGCCGATTTTATGCAGATAATTTATATGGTACGGGTTGCCGGGGCATCGGTCAAGGGTTATTTCCCGGGAGATATTGACATGCTTAGAACCGGGCCAGGTACTGCTTGACCTCCCAGTCATGCACTTGCAGCTTGTAATCTTCCCATTCTTTAAGCCTTGCTTCCCGGAAACGTTTGTAGATGTGCTCCCCGAGGGCTTCCTTGATCACGGGGCTTCGATCCAGTTCCCGCACGGCCTCGTAAAGGTTGCCGGGCAACCTCTCGATCCCGTAGTCATTTTTTTCCCTTTCGGTCATGGCGTAGATATTAATATCGACGGAACCGGGCGGCTCCAACTGCCGCAGGACCCCGTCCAACCCGGCGCGCAGCATCACCGCCATCGCCAGGTAGGGGTTGCAGGAGGGATCCGGGCTGCGCAGCTCCACGCGGGTGCCGATGCCGCGCCTGGCCGGGACCCTTACCAGGGGGCTGCGGTTGCGGTAGGACCAGGCGATATAGACGGGAGCCTCGTAACCCGGGACCAGCCTCTTGTAAGAGTTAACCAGCGGGTTGGTGACGGCGGTATAGCCTTTGGCATTTTCCAGCAGGCCGGCGATAAACTGCCGGCATATCTTGCTCAGACCATCGGCTGCCTCGGGATCGTGAAAGGCATTCTCGCCGTCCTTGAACAGGGAGAGGTGGGTATGCATCCCGGAACCGTTGATAAAGGCGATAGGTTTCGGCATAAAAGTGGCATGCAGCCCGTGCCGCTGGGCGATCGCCCGGACCACGAACTTGAACGTGGCCAGGCTGTCCGCGGTAGTCAGCGCGTCGCTGTATTTAAAGTCGATTTCGTGCTGCCCCGGCGCCACCTCGTGGTGGGAGGCCTCGATTTCAAAACCCATTTCTTCCAGGCAGAGCACCATGTCCCGACGGGCGTTTTCCCCGAGGTCCGTCGGGGCGAGGTCGAAATAGCTGCCCTGGTCGTGGGTATGGAGCGTGGGCGCTCCGTCGCTGTCCGTATGGAAGAGGAAAAATTCGGCCTCGGGCCCGGCGTTCATGGTATAGCCTTCTTTGGCGGCGAGATTGATCATCTTTTTCAGCTGGCAGCGGGGGCAACCGTGAAAGGGAGTGCCGTCGGGGTTGTAGACGTCGCACATCAACCGGGCCACGCCGCCTTCATGGGGCCGCCAGGGGAAAATAACGAATGTATCCAGGTCGGGGCGCAGGTACATATCCGATTCCTCGATCCGCACGAATCCTTCGATTGAAGAACCGTCGAACATCAGCTCACCGTCCAGCGCCTTCGGCAGCTGTTCCGCGGTGATGGCCACATTCTTCAACTGCCCGACGATGTCGGTAAACTGGAGGCGGATAAACTTTACCCCTTTCTCTTTGACGATCTGCAGCACATCTTCTTTGGTTAAACCCATTACCGTCCCCTCCTGATTTGAGTTAATCAAAAAAGCCTGCCGGCAGTATCTCCATACTGCTTGCAGGCGTCTTTGCCTGATTGTAACTTACTTATTTCACATTATATGCGGCGCCGTTTTCTCTGTCAATATAAAATTTAGGATAGATCAATGGACAGGTTGTCACCCGGGCAACAGTCGCGTTTATTCAGCGGTTGGGTGAGCGTTAATAGCGCATGCACGATTAGGTAAAAGGAAAAAAGCCCGTGAAGGACATTTTCCTTCAACTTATTAATTTATAAATCAAAGGGAGCCGTCTCTCCGATCGATTAGTTTACTCTAACCGTAAATTCACGAAAGTTTAATCCGAGGCGGCTGCGCAGTGTTTCCGAGATCTGCAGCTTAATTGTCGTCCCTTTTCCGGCTTTCTCAAAGAAAAAACCGTGCGCCCAGGCTATGGTAACGGCCGCGGGACTCTCGAAGTAACCGGCATTTGCCTCCACCACTGTGATTTGGCTGGCCAGATTTTTAAACATAGCCAGCTGGAGGATCTTATTCGGAAGCATGGTGTTGAATCCATCGCTGCTCATAATCATCGCTTCGGATACCGTTATTGATAACATCTCACCGGCGGTTGCAACAACCTCCGGGCCGGTGACGTTGGCTTCATTTCCTTTCAGGCTGTAAGCCAGCCCCTTTTCGATTGCAAGCTTCGTCAATTCGTCTATGGAAAAAAGCTCCCGCAGCATCGCTTCGTATTGGTCTTCGGAAGAACTCCAATTCTGCTTTTTCAGCCGGGCTACCTCCGCCTCAAGCTCGCCACATCCCCCTGTGCCTGGCTGTTGCACCCCGTCACCGTTAAGCTGGATAGGGGACAGCCAATAATACAATATAAAGATAAACGCTCCTGCTGACGGAAGATATTCTCATTTCAGTTCCTCCTTTTTATAGATCAAGTAGATCAAGGGGACGGTTCTCTTGATATATATATCAGGGGGACGGTTCTCTTGATATATTTTTTTTCAATTTATTAAGGTGCTCTTGATTTATATATCAAAAGAACC
>JAGUZX010000043.1 GCA_020060545.1 Desulfovibrio sp.
CATCAGCAGCGACCCCAGTTCTTCGCTCCCCCGGCCCAGCTGATCCGCGGTAATCAGGAAAACCTGGTCTTGCAGCCTTTCCCGGGAAGCAGCGCGTTCACCGCTATTTTCATGCCTGTCATCAAGAGCCGCGTCAAGGGCGACAGGCCCGGTGATATAAACATAGAAATCACCGCCCTGCTGTTCCCACCGGGCCGCGCAGCCCCGAGCTCTGGCGCACCTGAGCACATTCTCCCGCGCGGTTTCATTATCCACGATGGAAATAACCCCTTCGGGGTGTTCATCCAAAGCCTGCCTGGTCCTGATCACCGGTTCGGGGCAATTCAATTTCCGATTGTCAATTTTCACCATCAGTCAAAGCGCTTCCTCTCCGTTGCGATTTCGGCCAGGGCCCCGGCCAGGTAGTCGGCGTCGCTTTCCCGGGTGAAAAAGCCGGGGCTCAGGCGCACAGTTCCGGCGGGGAATGTGCCCAGGGCCTGATGGGCCAGGGGGGCGCAGTGCAGGCCGGTGCGGCATAAGATCCCGTAGCCGCTTTCCAGGATGTAGCCCAGTTCCCCGCAGTCCACTCCGGCCATGGTAAACGAGAGTACGGCAACACAACGGGTGCTGTCGGCCGGCCCATACATAGTAATGCCGGGGATAGCCGCCAGCCTTAAGGCGAGGTAGGCGCGGAGCGCCGTCTCGTGCTCCCTGATCCTGGCGATCCCCGTGGCCTCGATAAATTGTACACCGGCGGCAAGGCCGGCCAGGCCGGGGCTGTTCATCGTCCCCGCTTCCAGCAGTTCAGGCATTATTTCGGGGTGGAGATCCTGTTCGGAACGGCTGCCGGTACCCCCTTCCCGCCACGGCTTCAATGTGAGGCCTTGGCGGACATAAAGGCCGCCGGTCCCCGGCGGTCCGAGGAGGCCTTTGTGGCCGGTAAAAGCGAGCATATCGATGGAGGCGGCGGCAACATCGATGGGCACCGCCCCGGCACTCTGGGCTGCGTCGACCAGGATGCAGGCGCCGCGGCGGTGGGCCAGTTGAGTTATTTCGGCCAGGGGCAGGATTGTGCCGCAAACGTTCGAGGCATGGGTAAAAATGACCAGCCGGGTGCGCGGTTGAAAAGCGCGTTCCATAAAGTCCAGGTCGGGACAGCCTTCCCGCGAGCAGGGGACCATGGTGGTGCTGATCAGACCGGCCCGGCGCAACCCGGCCAGGGGGCGCAGGACCGAGTTGTGCTCCATGGCGGTAAAGATAACGTGATCGCCCGGCTCGACAATCCCTTTAATCGCCATATTCAGGGCGTCGGTGGCGTTGAGCGTAAAAACGATACGGGATGGATCCGCGGCGTTGAAGAGGCGCGCCAGCTGCTCCCTGGTACGGTAGATCAACCAGTCCGCCTCCAGGGTGCGGGTATGCCCCGTTCGCCCGGGATTGCCGCTGTTCCGGCGCAGGCAGTTTTCCGCGGCTCCGTAAACGGGTTCAGGCTTCGGCCATGAGGTGGCGGCGTTGTCGAAATAGAGATTAAGCTTTTCGGTCATGACCCGGCCCTTTCATTTCGAGAAAATAACCGCGGCAGTTTAAGGTCCTGCTCTTCCACCCGGAAGTCGCCTTCAATTTCCACCGCTTGTGCCAGCAAGAGATCTTTTACCAGTTTCCGTTCTTCACAAGAGCAGCGCAGGGCGGTCCCGCAGCTGGAGCTGATACTGCGGGGAACGGGAACCATCTTGAAAGGGTAGGGTTTATCCTTAAGCAGCTGTTCCGCCCGGATGGCGAAATAGGTGGTCGGAAAGGTCAGGTAGCAGTATACGGTCATCGGCAGCTCCCGCTAAATTATGATTGCCGCCGGGGCGCATCAAGAGCGGATGGCCCAGCCACGGCTAGTACTGTATTACATCTTCGCCAGGATTAACTTGAATCCTTTTTCGAAGGTTTCCACATTTGCCGACCAGCCCATACTCCTGGCCGCCCGAATTACGTTTTCCCTGGCCACCGCGCTGCTGACCAGTACGGTGACGCTGCCGGCGCTCGCTTCCTGCAAAGCGCGCCGTGCCAGCAGGACCGGCTCCGGGCAGGCCAGTCCGGTGCAATCCACTACTTGGGACATATCCAGGCCTCCTTTACCTGTATTATTGTAGCCGAAATACGCTGCAATCAAGAGGGCGGGTCATTCGGTTGGTAAAAAACTCTCTTTTGCCTGCTTCCGCCGGTTTCCCGCTTGCACGGCGATATTGGCGCCGCCGATCACTACCAGCAGGATGAGAGCGAGAACCACTGTCCACCGCCCGGCCAAAGATACCCCGGCGGGGCCGGCGGCCAAGCCGAAGTTGTGCATCAAGGCGGCTCCGGCGATCAGGCCGAAGACGGTGATCAGCGCGTCACCCTGTCCTTCACCGCTCAAAATCAGCTGCCGCAAGGGGCACCCTCCCGCCAGGACGGCGGCGAAACCGAGGACGGCCATCCCTAAAAAATTCCAGAGGCCGTCGGTGTGGGCTACCGGTTGCCCGGTGAAGCCGGGCATAAACTTTCCGGTTAGCAAATTCCCGGCCAGGGCAACCAATAAGATGGCAGCGATACCCGTGATCAGATGGTAATCTTTAAACAGCAGCAGGTCGCGGAAGGCGCCCATGGTGCACAACCGGGAGCGCTGGGCCAGGGCTCCCACCAGTAAACCTGCGCCCAAAGCAAAACCCAGCGGGGCGCGCAACGAACCGGGGCCTTCTGCACTAAAGAAGATAAAAGCGGGAGCGGCTATGACCAGGATTAGCAAGGAAAGGGCCAGGACGGGGGCGGCGTAACCGTTAACGGCGGGCTGGTCCTGGACCCTGCCTAAGGAATAGCCTTTTTTTAAAAAGACGGTGCCGGCCCAGATCCCTGCAATATAACCGGGCAGCGCCACCAGGGCGTTCCAATCCCCCCCGGCCAAACGCAAAATCATCCGCAGGGGGCAGCCCAAAAAGATCAGCGCTCCCGCCATCATCAACATCCCCAGGACAAAGCGCAGGACCGGGCTGGAGCCGCCGGTAGCCTTAAACTCCCTGGAAAAAAAGGCGACCATAAAGGCCCCCAGCACCAAACCAATTATTTCCGGCCGTAAGTATTGAACCGCTCCGGCCCGGTGCAGCCCCAGACCTCCGGCGAGATCCCGTAAAAAGCAGGCGATGCAGAAGCCCATGTTGGCCGGATTGCCCAGGATGACCAGGATAACAGCAAAAACCCCGACGAGAATCCCCGCTGTGATAATCCAAATCTTTTCGCGCATTGTTTGCCTCCTTGTGTCATATTCCGCAATAGCTTTTTAACACAGGCCAATGATATTATAAATGAAGTTTCAACGGAGAGATAATATTGAATTATAATAGGCCCGCCTTGCCTTATCACTTTTTTGAATAGTTCAATCAAAACCCGGGGACAAGGGCAAAGGTTAGGACAGGCCGGTTCGCAGAAAAATACGATTGCCAAGGAGCGTGCTGTGGACTAACCGCCTGCCGCACAGTATAATGAGAGGAACAATAACTAACAAGGACGAGGCCATGGATTTACAACAGCTGAAAATATTTTTAAATGTAGCATCGCTGAAAAGCTTCTCCCGGGCCGCAGAGCGGATGTACATCAGCCAGCCCAGTGTCAGCGCGCGGATCAAGGTTCTGGAAGAAGAGTTGGGCTGTGTCCTCTTTGACCGCTCGCGGGCCCGGGAGCTGACCCTAACGGAAGCCGGAATTACGCTGATGGATTACGCCCAGCGCCTGGTCAACCTGCAAGAGGAGGCGCTGGAAAAGTTGGCCCGGGAAAACCGGGAGGCGGCGGGAACGGTCCAGCTGGGCGCCAGCACCGTGCCCGGCGTCTACTTGCTGCCGCCGCTCCTGGCGAGGTTGCGGGCGAGCCACCCCCGGATCGTTTTAAACGTGAGGGTCTCGGATACCGCCGGTGTCCTGGAGGAGCTTCTCGATTACGACTGCGATTTGGGCCTGGTGGGTGAGTCGGTTCGGGACGAACGCCTGCTTTTTGCCCCCCTGGCCGAAGATGAGCTTGTTTTAATCACCGCGCCGGGCCTGTTTGACGGTTCCGCCGCTTTCCGGGAAACGGTAACCCTGGAAATGTGCCTGCCCCACCACCTCTTGATCCGTGAAGAAGGTTCGGCTACCCGGATGATCATTGAAAAAGCCTTGAAAGAGAAAGGCTTGAGCTGGCGAGATTTTGCCTCAATCAGTTTTTACAACAACCTGGAGGGGATCAAAGAGGCGGTCCGCTACGGCCTGGGGATCTCCCTGGTTTCCCACCGGGCGGCGGCGCTTTACCGGGAAGCAGGCTTGATCCGCTGCCTGTGGGTGGAAGGCTTGGACTTGAAGCGGCGGCTTTACCTGGTCAGCCGCAGGAACAGGGTATTAAGCCGGGCCGCCCGGGCGGCCCATGATTTTCTGCTTGAGCATGCGCCCGGCCTTATCGGCGAAGGCCTGCCAGATAAAATGTAGCTCCCGCCTGGTGCGGCGGGAGCTGTTCTTTATGCGGTGAACCGTACATTGCCAGTGTATCACAAAGGACGTCCACATCGTTGAAATCATGAGTTACCAGGACCACGGGAATGTTTAAATCATGCAAGAACTCGCGGATCTCACGGCGCAGGGTATGGCGCCAGTAAAGATCAACCGAGGTAAGCGGTTCGTCCAGGAGCAGCACCCGGGGTTCGCCGGCCATGGCCCGCAGCAGGGCCACTCTTTGCTTCTGGCCGCCGGACAGCTCACGGGGATAGCTGTGCTTCTTGTTCTCCAAGCCGGCCTTTTTGAGCAAGCTTGCCACAACCAGCGCTTTTTCCTCCCGGGAACAGCTTCGCCTGATCCCGAAGGAGATATTGTCGAAAACCGTGAGGTGGGGAAAGAGGGCGTAGTCCTGGGGCACATAACCCACCTGCCTGGCCTGGGGCGAGAGGCAGATCCCCTGCGCAGAATGGTAAAGTGCTTTACCGTTCAGGACGATCGCGCCGGCATCCGGTTTTAACAAGCCGGCGATACATTTGAGGGTAGCTGTTTTACCGGAGCCCGACGGCCCGAACAGGCCGATAATTTCTCCGCACCGGACCTGCCAGCTTTTGTTCAATGAAAATGCGCCCCATTGTTTCTCCACCGTAACCTGGAGCATCACTTCACCACCTTTTCAAACCCGTCAGCTTGTTCAGGACGACCAATACGGCCAGCGTCAGGGCGCTGATCAAAATGACCAGGCTGTTGGCCAGGTTGTTGTTGCCGGACTGGACGGCGTCGTAAATGGCTATGGAAAGGGTCTGGGTTTTGCCGGGAATATTACCCGCCACCATCAGGGTGGCGCCGAACTCACCCATGGCGCGGGCAAAAGAGAGCACGGTGCCGGCCAATAACCCCGGCCAGGCCAGGGGGAGAGTGATGCGAAAGAAGACCGCTATTTCCCGCTTTCCCAGGGTGCGGGCTACTTCCTCCAGCTCCGGGTCCACCGCATCCATGGCGGCCTGGACCGAGCGGACCATCAGGGGGAGGACCACCACGGCGGCGGCGATGACGGCGGCCTGCCAGGTAAATACCAGGCTTAGGCCGAACCTTTCCAGCAGAAGCCGCCCGATAAAGCCTTGTCTGCCGAGGATTACCAGCAGGTAATAGCCCAGTACCGTGGGAGGCAGCACCATAGGCAGCGCGGTTAAGGAAGACAAAAGTGGCTTTCCCGGGATCCGGCTGCGGGAGAGCAGCCAGGCCAGGGGCACACCCGCCACAAGAGAGAGCACGGTGGCGCAGGCGGCTACACGGAGAGATAGGATTACCGGAAACCAATCCAATGGAGTCGCTCCTTTACTGAATTTTACTGCCTCAGCCTAATCCGGTACCTGGAAACCGTAACGCTCCAGGATAGCGCTGCCTGCCGGTCCGGTAAGATATTGGCTAAAGGCCGCCGCCTCCGCGGTACGGGGAGATCCTTCAACTAGCCCCAGCATCTGCTCCAGGGGGTTGTGTAAAGAATCGTCGATGATGATGTAGCTTATTTCCGGTACATCGGCCAGGGCCAGGGCGATGATACCGGCCTGTGCGTTCCCGCTCTGGATGAATTGCAGCACCTGCCCGGCCGTTTCCCCGTAGACAATTTTCGGCTCAATTTGCTCCCAGATTCCCGTGGTTTGCAGCGCCTCTTTAGCCGCTCTGCCGTACGGGGCATGGTTGGGGTTGGCGATGGCGATCCGATCGACTTCAGCGGCGAGCAGAGCATCGAGCGAGAACAGCTGGAGCCCCGAGACTTTGTTTGTGGCCAGAACGATGCGGCCGACGGCAAAAACCTTCTCCGTGCCGGCTGCCAGCCGGCCGGAGCGCACCAGCTGCTCCACGTGCTCCCTGCCGGCGGCGATAAACAGATCCAGCGGCGCTCCCGCCTCGATTTGCCGTGCCAGGTCGCCCGTGGAGCCGAAAACGAGAGCAATCTCCCGGCCGGTTTCCTGCCGGTATGCCAGGGCCGCTTCCTCCAGGACGAAGCGCATGCTGGCGGCGGCGCCTATGGTCAGGGTATCGTCACTCAACTGTTTTGCGCATCCCGCCGCCGCAATCAACGCTGACGCCGCAAACACCGCCAGAAGAATTTTTTTCAGCATGGGCCGCACCTCTGCGCCGGGATCCGTTATACTTAGAAAAGAATAACGTTTGATTGATCTGTTCGCCTTAAGTGGCAGCAATCCCTTCTTTTTGCGGCAGGACTTTAAAAAAATGGTCACAACAGAGCTAAAAATTAACCTTCCGTTACACGGTTCAAGGTTCCTCTTGAATGGTATTTGAAGATTGCATTTAACACCGGCATTATATATAATGAACTTGGTTTTTTCACAATAAAAGCAAAAAGCATGCCTTCGACCCGATGGCTCTAAGGGAAACTATGAGCGCCGGGCGTTAGGGTATAACTGGAAACGGTTATGCCTCCCGATGTGGAAAGGAGGCCTTGATTTAATACATCAGGCTGTACCGCTAGCCACATCGGGTAATGCGGTTTTTTTTTGATCGGCCTGGAGAAGGAGCGCTTATTTACCGCACCAGAAAGGGAGATTGGTTTAATGCTGGAAGGGTTCATGGAAGCATTACGCTTGATCACTAGCTTTGACCCCTACCTGATGCAGATTGTGTTTCTGTCGCTGCGGGTATCGGGAGGGGCCATCCTGATCAGCACCGTGCTGGGGGTGCCCCTGGGAGCTTATTTGGGGATGAAGCCGGAGCGGAAAACCCGCTTTGTATCCAAGATTATTTACACCCTGATGGGGCTGCCGCCGGTGGTCGGGGGATTGATCGTATTTTTGATTCTGTCCCGCCGGGGCCCCCTGGGAGTACTCGGTCTCCTCTTTTCGCCCGCGGCGATGATTATCGCCCAGGTTTTCCTTTCGCTGCCGATCGTGATCGGTTTAACCCTACTGGGCATCCGTTCCCGCGGCGGCGATGTCGCGATGGCGGCCCGCACCCTGGGCGCCGGTCCTTTGCTCACCGTCTGGACGGTGATTAAAGAAGCGCGGCTCAGTATTTTCGGCGCCGTAGTCACCGGGTTCGGGCGGGTGGTGGCCGAGGTGGGAGCGGTGATGCTCGTGGGCGGAAACATCGAGGGGCATACCCGGGTAATGACCACGGCTATTGTTCTGGAAACGAATAAAGGGAATTTTGGGTTTGCGATCGGCCTGGGGTTAATCCTATTGACCATTTTTTTCGTGATCAACTCTCTGCTCTACACCTTGCAGAGAGGAGGCGAAGGCCATTTCTAATCAAATCAGCCTGGTGGCAGTGGAAGGCCTGACCAAGCGCTACAGCCGCGAAGTGCTGAACATTAAACACCTGGCTTTCCAGCGGGGTAATATTTACGGCATCATGGGCCCCAGCGGGGCCGGCAAGAGCACCCTGCTGCGCATTTTGAACCTGCTGGAGCCGCCGGATAGCGGCGTGATTTATTTCGACGGCAGGCCCCTTTCCGATAACGGCAGGGAGAGGCTGATCCAGCAGCGGCGGATGACCCTGGTGGCGCAAAAGCCGGTTCTTTTTCAAACAAGCGTATTCGAGAATGCGGCCTTCGGTCTCAAAGCCAGAGGGTACTGCAAAAGGGATTTCCGGGGGAAAATAGAGCTGCTCCTGGAACAGGTGGGACTGCGGGATCTCTCCCGGCAGCATTCGGCCACCCTTTCCAGCGGCGAAGCCCAGCGGGTGGCCCTGGCCCGGGCGGTGGCTTTTGAGCCTGACTTGCTACTGCTGGACGAGCCCACGGCCAACCTCGACCCGTCCAATGTGGAAATGATCGAGCAGCTGATCTTGAAGTTGAACCGCGACCGGGGTATAACCGTGGTCATGGTCACCCATAATATCTTTCAAGCCCGGCGCATCGCCGGCCAAGTTGTTTTCCTCAACGAAGGCCGGATTGTGGAGATGGGGGAAACAGAAAGAGTATTCACGGACCCGGCGGACCCGCGCACCAGGGCCTTCGTCGAAGGGCGCATGATTTACTGATATTTACGAAGCGGCAAAAGTGTCCTATAATGGGGGCAGCAGGTCGCGGACACCCTGCTTGATCAAAAAACAAGAGGTGATCTCGTTGTGGAGGATCGCAAAAGGCGGCAGCTGCGCTACTGGACCCGGGCGGCCATGATCGGAGCGATCTATGCCGTAATCACAATCTCGCTAGCCCCGATCAGCTATGGTCCCATTCAGGTGAGGGTTTCCGAAGCCCTGACTGTACTGCCGTTTTTTACATCGGCAGCGATTCCCGGCCTCTTTGTCGGGTGCGTTATCGCCAACATCTACGGCGGACTTGGCATGATCGATATTGTTTTGGGCAGCCTGGCCAGCCTGATTTCCGCGGTAATTGTTAACCGTATCAGAGTGAAATATATTGTTCCCGTTCCGCCAATCGTAGTCAACGCCATCATTGTCGGTGGGGTTGTCCTGCATTATGTTTACGGTATACCCGTCTCTCTCGGGGTTATCCAAGTTGGTGCGGGCCAGTTGCTGGCATGTTACGGCCTAGGTTATCCCTTGCTACTGGTCCTCGAAAAACAGCGGCAGATATTTGCGTAACTGCAGGCGAATGCTATTTTAAAGCGCTGAAGAGGCGATTTCCCTTGATCGATAATCGAGAAATGATTGACTACACTGCATTTGAAAAGGTGGAAATACGGGTAGGCCGGGTGGTGCAGGTGGAGGATTTTCCCGAAGCCCGCAAGCCCTACCGGACGGCCGTCGATTTTGGCCCCCTTGGTCAAAAAAGAACCAGCGCCCAAATTACCGATTTTTACAGCCGGGATGAGCTGCTGGGACGGCAGGTCCTGGCTGTTTTTAACCTGAAGCCGAAACAGATCGGAAAGTTTAGATCCGAGGTGCTGCTCCTGGGGGTGGTCCTGGATGATGAGCGGGTGGTGCTCATCGGCCCCGACCGGGAGGTACCCGCGGGCCTGCGCATTCTTTAAAAGCAGCAGTCAGTCCTAAGTGGATAGTAAAAAGCAGTGATTCTGGCTACAGAATTCTGAATTCTATCCCTATTACACTACAATTATGGGCGGGTTGATCAATTAGCGTTTATCATCCCAGGGAGGGAGGAGAATCCGATATGGCCGGACATTCCAAGTGGGCAAACGTGAAGCACCGCAAAGCCCGGGTTGACGCCCAGAAGGGAAAAATATTTACCAAGCTTGCCCGGGAAATCATCGTCGCCGCACGGGAGGGAGGCGGTGATATCAATGCGAACTTTCGCCTGCGCCTGGCGGTACAAAAAGCGAGGGAAAACAACATGCCCGGCGACAACATCCAGCGCGCCATCCAAAAAGGGGCGGGCGGGCCGGAAGGGGAAACATACGATCAAATCAACTACGAGGGATACGCTTCCGGCGGGGTGGCGGTGCTGCTCGAGGTTATGACCGACAACCGCAACCGCACAGTGGCGGACATCAGGCATATTTTTTCGCGCCACGGCGGCAGCCTGGGCGAGTCCGGCTGCGTAGCATGGATGTTTGCCCGTAAAGGGTATATGCTCGTCAAAAAAGAAGATTTACGCGCCGGAGAGGATGAACTGATGCTGATCGCGCTGGAAGCGGGCGCCGAGGATATTAAGGATGAAGGAGACGCCTATAATATCATCACCAAACCGGAAGATTTTGAAGCGGTTAAAGAGCATCTGCTGGCACAAAAAATCACTCCGGCAGCCTCCGAAGTGACGATGCTGCCCAACACGACCGTGGCGGTTGACAACCCGGACGAGGTGAAAAAGATTCTCGGCCTGGTCGAGTCGCTCGAAGATCACGAAGATGTCCAGAATGTTTACGCCAATTTTGATATCCCCGAAGAGTTGCTGGGGTAAGCGAACCGCCGGTAGATGTATATAATTCCCTTTTCAGGGGCATGATATCCTATTAATGGCTCTGCCGCTGAGAGGGGAATAAAATGATGGAACAAGGTAAACGCAGGAGCAGGCTGCAGTGGCTGCTGTGGTCCTTATTTGTGCTCCTGCTGTTGGCGGTCGGACTGGGGCCCATGCTGCTGCTGGTTTCTTATACCCGGGATTTTCATTTTTTGAACCGGTTCAACCCGGATCACAGCAGGCAGGTGGAGCAGCCTCCCGCAGAAATGTATCTGGACTCTTACGTGGTGCAGTACATTTATCGTTTCTGCAATCACAGCCGGGTTTTTGAACCCGACGGCATCCCGGACGGTTATACCCGGCCTTCGACGGTTCTAACGACGATTGTAGAAGCGCTGCAAAAAAGCGATACCAATATTAAAGATTTGCTGGATTATCTCAACGGCACCGCGGGATGGCACCTGGCCAGCGCGCGGGTGGGCGAAGGCAGCCTCTTTTTTACCCTGACCTACCTGAACGACCTGTGCCCCGAGTGTGAGGGCAAGTTTTACCTGGGTATCGCCGCTAACGACTTTATCGCCGTTTTTGAAGGCGAACCGCCCGCCGGAAGGCTCCACCAGATCACGGAATATAAGGTAAAAGATATTCACCGGGCGGATCTGGAGCGAGGGGTCCCCTTTCAGAATGAAGCAGAGATGCTCAACTTGCTGCAGAATTATACAAGCTAAAGAACTTTTTTGCCGGAATGGATCTGGTAATTGAGAGGCCGGGACAACTGTTCCGGTTTCTTTACTTGTCCGGGAAGGAATTAACGCTACTGCTAAAGAATAGATCAGCAAAAAGAAAACGGGTGGTTTTGTGAGGGTTCTCGGAATCGACCCCGGTCTCGCCGCTACCGGCTATGGCCTGGTGGACGAAGCAGAAACGGGCTACCGGTGGGTCTCTTCCGGATGCATCCGCACCGGGCCGGATCTGCCTCAGACCCGGCGGCTGGAACAGATCTTCAACGCCATCCTGGAGCTGATCAGGCAGTACCGCCCCCGGTCCCTGGCCCTGGAAAAGCTATTTTTCAGCCGCAATGTCCGCACGGCCCTGCAGGTAGGTGAAGCCCGGGGTATCGTGATTCTTGCCGCCGCCAGGAGCGGCCTGGAGCTTCACGAATATACCCCGCTTCAGGTAAAGCAGGCGGTAGTCGGTTACGGCGGTGCGGAAAAGGGGCAGGTGCAGAAAATGATCGCGCTGCTGCTGCACCTGCCGGAGAGCCCTGCTGTGGACGACGAAGCCGATGCCCTGGCGGTAGCGATCTGCCACCTGCAGCACCGCCGCTTTGCTGAAGCAGTAAAGGGAAGGGGCGTTTGAAATGATCGAGTACCTGCGGGGGAAGCTGGTTGAAGCTGTTCCAGGAAAGGTAATCCTGGAAGTAGGCGGGGTGGGGCTGCAGATCGAAACCCCGGCTGCACCGGGCGAGATGGGGCCGCTGATTGGCCGTGAAATTTCCCTCTACACCAGGCTGGTCTTAAAAGAAGATGAAGCATGCCTCTACGGTTTTCGGAGCGTTGAGGAGCGCAACCTGTTCAACCTGGTCACAAACCTGTCCGGCTTTGGGCCGCGCCTGGCGCTGGGCTTACTCGGTGTTTTTTCCGCGCCGCAGTTCTACGTGGCGGTGTTGGAGGAAAATATCCCCTTGCTTTGCCAGGCGCCGGGGGTGGGCCGCAAAGTGGCCCAACGCCTGGTCCTGGAACTGAAGGAAAAACTGCCCCGGGTAATCGAGCCCGCAACGCTTAGCCTGGACGGGGCCGCGGGAGGCGCAGTTTCCTCCAGGGGTGAAGTCATTGAAGCGCTCTGCGCCCTCGGCTACTCCCGGGCTGAAGCCGCGGCGGCGGTAAACAGGGTCACGGGACAACCGGACGCTTTGACCAAGGAAGAGATCCTGACGCTGGCCTTGAAAAGCATGGCCGGATAAGACTTTGCTATTTAAGGATATCGCCTTTGTCCGGGCGCGGCGCTGCCCTGTAGAGGCGCCAAATGCGCAGACAAGCTTCGCCAATCGAGTGCAGGGACGGCGCATGCGGCGTCCGGCCAGAAGAAAAGCGGCAAGCATGGGGCCACGGTGTAAGTTGAGACTATAGAGGATAGACAGCTTGCCCAATAGGAGGGAGCGGCGGTGCAGGAGAGAATCGTATCCGCAAAAAGACAACCGGAAGATGATCCCCAGGTCGAACTGGGGCTGCGCCCGCGCATTTTCAATGAATATATCGGACAGGAGAAGATCAAAGAGAAGCTGGCCATCTATATCACCGCAGCCCGGGAGCGCAAAGAAGCCCTGGATCACGTGCTGCTGTACGGCCCGCCCGGCCTGGGCAAAACAACCCTGGCGCACATCATCGCCGGGGAGCTGGGGGTCAGCATCCGGGTTACCTCCGGGCCGGCGATCGAACGCCCCGGCGATCTGGCGGCCATCCTGACCAACCTGGGGCGGGGCGACGTGCTGTTTATCGACGAAATCCACCGCCTGAACCGCTCCGTGGAAGAGATCCTCTACCCGGCCATGGAAGATTTCGCCCTCGATATTATTATCGGGAAAGGCCCGGGAGCACGCTCCCTGCGGCTGGAACTGCCGGCTTTTACCCTGATCGGGGCTACGGTGCGCGCCGGCATGCTGACTTCACCGCTCCGCGATCGTTTCGGCGTGGTGGACAGACTTGACTATTATTCTCCGGCCGAGCTGGAAGCGATTATTGTCCGCTCCGCCTCGATTTTAAACGTGGCTGTGGAGGCGGAAGGGGCCCGGGCCGTCGCCGCTGCCTCCCGGGGAACCCCCCGTGTGGCCAACCGGTTATTGAAAAGAGTGCGGGATTATGCCCAGGTGAAAGCGGACAACATCATCTCTGAAGCGGTAGCGCTGGAGGCGCTGCAGATGCTGCAGCTGGACCGGCTGGGCCTCGACGAAATTGACCGCCGCCTGCTGCTGGTGCTGATCGAAAAATTTGAAGGGGGCCCGGTAGGGTTGGAGACCCTGGCCGCCGCCATCAGCGAAGAACCGGAAACGCTCGAGGATGTTTATGAGCCTTACTTAATGAAGCTGGGTTTCTTAAAGCGGACTCCCCGCGGGCGGGCCGCCACGCGCGAGGCCTACGCCTACCTGGGCCTAGCCGCGAAAGAGTACCCCCAGCTCAAACTCTGGTAAAAAAGTTCACTTGGTGCCAGGCACCAAAATGAACTTTTCAGTTCACTTGGTGCCAGGCACCACCAAAGAATGGATATCCGGAAGCCTAATGCGGCACAGTAACAGTACAAAGGAGGTGCGGCCGTGCCGTCGCTGGAATCGATCGGAAAACTGCTGCTGATCATGGGCGGCGTTATCGCCGCCGGAGGGCTGATCCTGCTTTTTTTTGGCCGCTTCGGCCTCGGCCGCCTGCCCGGGGACATCGTTGTCCAAAAGGAACGCTTTGTCTTCTACTTTCCCATCGTTACGATGATTGTCGTCAGCGCCGTCCTGACCCTGCTGTTTACCCTTTTGGGGCGCCTTTTCAACCGGTAAGTTCATTTTGGGGCCCGGCACCCGGTGAATTGAAAAGTTTATTTTGGTGCCCGGCACTTGAGTTCATTTTTAGGAGTTGATAGCGACCACGCCATGCACAGTAAATTCTTCCGGCTGACCGAAGAAACGGCGCGGCGGATTAATGAAACCAGGCGGCGCGGCGGCCGCGTGGTGGGGGTGGGCACTACCGCGTGCCGTGTCCTCGAAACGGCCGCCTCCGCGGACGGCTGCGTCAGCGCGCAGGCCGGCTGGACCGGCTTTTTATTTATCCCGGCTTCACCTTCCGGGCGGTGGACGCGCTTTTAACCAATTTTCACCTGCCCCGCTCCACCCTGCTGATGCTGGTGAGCGCCTTTGCCGGCCAATCCCTGGTCATGGAGGCCTACCGCGCCGCGGTCTTGGAAAAATACCGCTTTTACAGTTTCGGTGACTGCATGCTCATCCTGTAAAAATATGGGCAGAATAAAGTATAATTGACAGCACGGCCTGGTTAAGATAAGCTATATAGGTGGCAGGGATGTCCAATTTGTACAACATCGTGAAACGCTGCCCGGAAACGGCGGCGCGATTGGGACGGCTGGAAACGGTTCACGGCACGGTGGAGACGCCGGTGTTTATGCCCGTGGGAACCCAGGGCACTGTGAAAGCGATCACGGTAGAGGAACTGGCACAGATGGAAACGGCGATGATCCTGGGCAACAGCTACCACCTCTACCTGCGCCCGGGGGTGGAGCCAATCGCCCGGGCCGGCGGCCTGCACCGGTTCATCAACTGGCGCGGCGGTATCCTTACGGACAGCGGGGGTTTTCAAATTTTCAGCCTGGGCGGTCTGCGCACCATCGATGACGCCGGGGTCACTTTTGTGTCCCATATCGACGGCTCCACCCACTACCTGACGCCGGAGCGGGTGACCAGAATCCAAAATATGCTCGGGGCGGACATCGCCATGGTCCTGGATCAGTGCCCTCCCTATCAGTCCCCATACGAGGCGGTGCGGGAGGCGGTCGCGCGCACCACCCGGTGGGCCTGGCGATGCCGGCAGGCCCACCAGCGCCCGGAACAGGCCCTCTTCGCGATCGTCCAGGGAGGGGTTTTTGAAGATTTAAGGCGGGCTTCCGCGGCGGAGCTGACCGGCATGGATTTCCCCGGTTACGCCGTCGGCGGCTTAAGCGTGGGTGAACCGAAAGAATCGATGTATCGCACCCTGGCGGCAACGGTTCCCCTGCTGCCGGAACAAAAACCGCGCTACCTGATGGGGGTTGGCACCCCCGATGCACTGCTGGAGGGGGTCAGGCTCGGTATCGACATGTTTGACTGCGTGCTGCCTACGCGCATCGCCCGCAACGGCAGGGTCATGACCGCCAAAGGCTACCTTACCATCCGCAACGCGGTCTACGCCGCGGATATGAAACCGCTGGACGAGCAGTGCGGGTGCCCGGTTTGCCGGCAGTACACCAGGGCGTATATCCGCCACCTGCTCAACGCCGGGGAGCTTTTGGGGCTGCGGTTGACTTCCTATCACAACCTCTATTACCTGGCGCATTTGATGAAGGAAATCCGCGAGGCGATCAGGCAGGACAGGTTCGGCCAATATTACCGGGAAACAGCGCCCGGGTTGACCAAATATAACGGAGGTGTTGATTAATTGGAAAACTTACAGGTGTTTCTTCCGCTCATTGTAATGTTCGTGATTTTTTACTTTCTACTGATCCGCCCGCAGCAAAAGCAGCGGAAAGAGCGGCAGGCGCTTCTACAGGGTTTGAAAAAGGGAGACCGGGTGATCACCGTCAGCGGCATCTACGGGCTAATCAAAGAGATCAACGATAACGTCATCACCCTGCGCATCGCCGACAACGTAAACGTAAAGATGGTCCGGGAAGGCGTCAACAGCGTAGTCGAAGACGAGGTATAATTTACGGCGGAGGTTCATAGATTCTCTTAGGGGGTGAATCTATGAACCGTCAGACCGGCAGTAAGGTTTCCCCGTACCCCCTGGGGGGTGCGGCAATACCGGTTTTGTTAAAGGCTACGGCCATGGCGTTGATTTTATCCGTGTTCCTGCTTTTTGTTGCCGCCCTGGTCCTCTATTTTACGGCGGTGCCGGAAAAAATTGCGCCATACCTGGTTTTCGGAATCAGCCTGGCGGCGATATTATGGGGCTCTTCTTTTGCCGGAAGGAAGATTGGCACCAGGGGATGGATTAACGGCGGTATAGTCGGGATCCTCTATGTGGTGATCATGCTGGCCATCGGGCTCCTGGTCCTCGATAACTTTGCCTTTAACTGGAACTTTATCGTCAAAATCTTTCTGGGCTTCGTTTTTGGCGCCGTCGGGGGGATGTGGGGCGTAAACAACTGACCCGCGCAAAACCGCAGGCGTTTAAAGCAAAGAGCAAAACCATCACTCCTCTCTGCCGCTATACTGCAGGCCAGAGAGGAGTGATCGTTTATGCCAATGACCGCAGGGAGAAGTGCTAGCCGGAATGACCTGCTGCCGTGTTTAACCGCCGCCGTTGCGCCTGCTGTCTTGAAATACCGGGCCGGGCACGGACCAAGCACGGCGGTTCGCGGCGGCGGGGGGGGGGTGAAGGAAAGCGCGAACGCCCGTTCACTTTTTTGCTCCGCTGTGGTAAAATAAGGCGAGGGCAAAGCGGATGCGCGATAAAATGAGAATGGATGGCAGCCCCGGCAAATGGGGTGTTCCCTTATGCCGTTTGGGCCGGTGATAACAACGGGACGAGGGCGCGGGACGCCGCACCCCTGAAGGGGCGGCACCGCGCCGCTTGCCGGATAACGTCCTCAGGAGGTGGCACTTAGAAAGTGGACCTGGTTACACTGGGCTGGGAGGAAAAGATCAGAAAAGAGGGGCCCCTGGCGCAGCGGATGCGCCCGCGCAACCTGGGCGAATTTGTCGGGCAGGAGGGGATCCTCGGCGAAGGGAAACCGTTGCGCCGCCTCATCGCCGGGGACAGGCTTATTTCACTCCTTTTTTTCGGGCCGCCCGGGACAGGCAAAACCACCCTGGCCCAGATTATCGCGGCCGGCACCGCGTCCGCTTTTGTCCAGCTTAACGCCGTTGCGGCCGGGGTCAAAGAGCTGCGGGAGCTGATCGGCGAGGCGCGGGAGCGGTGGTCGCTGCGCGGCAAGCGCACGATCCTTTTCATCGACGAAATTCACCGCTTCAACAAGGCGCAGCAGGACGCGCTCCTGGCGGCGGTTGAACAGGGAACGGTCATCTTTATCGGCGCCACCACCGAGAACCCCTTTTTCTACCTGACCGGGCCTTTGCTTTCGCGGACCCGCCTTTTTGTCTTTGAGCCGCTCAGCGCCGGAAACGTTCTCGAACTGCTCCGGCGCGCCCTGGCAGACCCGGAGCGGGGGTTGGGGAGCCTGCCGGTGGAAGCCGCGCCGGAAGCGCTGCGCTACCTGGCCGATCGGGCCAACGGGGACGCCAGGGCTGCCCTTAACGCCCTGGAGCTGGCGGTGGCGTCGATCCTGGTGTCAGGCGAAGCGGCGGATAAAATCGTTGTGACCCTGGAAATCGCCGGGGAAGCGCTGCAATCACGCGTCATGGCTTATGATCGCGACGGGGACAACCACTACGATATCGCCTCCGCCCTGATCAAGTCCATCCGCGGCTCCGACCCGGACGCCGCGCTTTACTGGATGGCCCGCATGATCAAAGGGGGGGAGGACCCCCTGTTCATTGCCCGCCGGCTGGTGATCAGCGCCGCCGAGGATATCGGGAACGCCGATCCGCGCGCCCTGCAGGTGGCCGTGGCGGCGGCCCAGGCCGTGCAGATGATCGGTATGCCGGAAGGCAGAATCCCTCTCGCCCAGGCTGTGACATACCTGGCCGCCGCCCCCAAGAGTAACGCCTCTTACCTGGCCGTGGACGAGGCGCTGCAGGCGGTCGAAGCAAATTATAACGAAGGTGTCCCGGCGCACCTGCGGGGAACCGGTTACCGCGGCGCCGCGCGCCTGGGGCACGGCCGGGGTTATCGCTACCCGCATGATTTCCCGGGACATTACGTGGCGCAAGCTTATTTGCCCCCGGTGCTGGCGGGGAAACGTTTTTACCGCCCCGGGGGGCAGGGGTTTGAGAAGCAAATCATGGAGAGGCTGGACCGGCTGCGCCAAAGCGGGATGGCGGCGGACGGGGAAGCGGAAGATCATGAATGATGAACACTGCTACACCACCATTGAAGAGCGGGTGAGCTGTCCCGGGGCCGGGGCCGGTGGGAGCGGCTCCCCCGGGAGACGCTCCGCGAGTGTGGAGTAGAATAGACGCGTGAGGCATGACTGCGGGTTGAAGTACGGTGCCGCTCTTTAGCCGGGGAACGGCATGCCGCGCCCGCGGGCGACGTCCCGCACTCAGCCCCGGCCGAGTGCGGGAGCGCCCCCGCAGAAGATGGAACCCTGGAGGCAAATAAGCTGTTTTCTGGTATGTTCGTCTTCGAGTAGCAAGCATTGATTTTTCATAAGGAGGTGCAGCCGATTAAAGGCAGAGTGGTAGTGGCTATGAGCGGGGGCGTGGACAGCTCCGTAGCGGCGGCGCTCTTAAAAGAGGAGGGATGGGAGGTGGTCGGGATTACCCTCCGCCTTTGGGACGAGGAGCGCCCGGGTCTCCCCGCGCCTTCACGAGGCTGCTGCGCCTGGGAGGCGGTTACCGATGCCAGGCGCGTGGCCGCAGCCCTGGCAATCGACCATTATGTAATCAACATGAAAGAGCCGTTCCGGCGGGGGGTAGTGGACTATTTTATCCGGGAATACCGCGGCGGCCGGACTCCCAACCCCTGTATCGCCTGCAACAGGGAGATCAAGTTTTCAGCGCTGCTGCAGAAAGCCCTCGAGCTGGAGGCTTCACACCTGGCCACGGGACATTACGCCCGGGTCGAATACAGCGAAGCCAGGGGGCGCTACCTGCTCAAAAAGGGGCTGGATGCCTGGAAAGACCAGTCGTACATGCTTTTTGAGCTGACGCAGGAACAGCTGCGGCGCTGCCTTTTCCCCCTGGGGGGGCTGACCAAAAAAGAGGTCCGCCGCAAAGCCGGAGCGCTGGGGTTGGGCGTGGCCCAAAAATCCGAGAGCCAGGAAATCTGCTTCATACCCGACAACGATTACCGCGCTTTTCTCGAGCGCTGCGGCGTTGAAACTACACCGGGGCCTATTGTCAACAGCGCCGGTGAGCGGCTTGGCACCCACAACGGTATCGCCTTTTATACCGTCGGGCAGCGGCGCGGCCTGGGTCTGGCTGCCTCCCGCCCGCTCTACGTCCTGCAAATTCTTCCCGAAGCAAACACCCTGGTTGTAGGAGATCGCGCCGCGCTGGAACGGGACGGGTTGGAGTTGGAAGCGGTCAACCTGGTCAGCATAAGCCGCCTGGAGCCGGAACAAAAGGTGGCGGTTAAAATACGCTACCGTTCACCCGAGGTCCCGGCCGTGCTAATTTTGCCGGCCGGTAAAGCGGAGACCCGGGAGGTGCGCATTGTCTTTGATCAACCTCAACCGGCGGTGGCCCCGGGGCAGGCGGCGGTTTTCTATCAGGATGACCTGCTCCTGGGCGGAGGGACGATCAAAGCCGCCCTAAAAAAGGAGCGGGTATAGATTTACTGTATTTGGATATACTATCTGGAAAACAATGTTAATAAAAAGCGGAAGTGTGTAGCAATGCAGTGCCCTTTATGCCGGACAATGGATACCGGGAAAGTAGGGACGAACCAGTATTACTGCTGGCAATGCCTGATGGAATTTAAGACCCACCCGCAGCACGCCGCCAGGATGTTCTACGTTGAAGCGGACGGTTCTTTAATCCCCGTTTCCCTCAAACAAGAAAATAACTGACCTTCCCCGGTTTTCTCTCCAGTATTTTTTAAACCTCTGTTCGGAATATATATAGAACGGGCAACCTAAAAAGCGGAGTTTCTTTTTAATTCCGCCGGCATTGCCTTGGGTAACCGGGAGAGGAGGCTTGAAGGGTGAAGCGTAAATTAACCGGGCCGGCCCCCTGGCAGCAGGGAGCGGTGGCGGCGCTGATCGGGCTTCTTGGCCTGCTGCTCCTGCTCTGGCTGATCCATGTCCGCGAGTCCTTGATGATGGTGCTGACCCCGTTTTTGGCCTCCTTGCTCTTCGCTTATCTGTTGGAGCCGGTAGTGCATTTTATGGAGCGGCGCCGGATTTCCCGCTCCATGGCGATCATCGTAATCTACATCGTGTTCGCCATGATCCTTTTTGTATTTTGTGTCCGGGTGATGCCCCTGCTGCTGGATGACCTGGGGAAGCTTGCGGAACAACTGCCCGGCTATGCTGCTGATTTACAAGATTTCATGCATCAACTGGAAGATAATTACGAGCGCTTCAACCTGCCATCCAGCCTCCGGGAAATAATCGACAACAATATCCAGGGTTTTGGCAAAGCATTAACTTTCCAATTGGAACGTTCGTATCGCTTTTTAATCGACCTCTTCAGCCGCATTATCCTGCTCCTGCTGGTCCCGATCCTGACCTTTTATTTAATTAGAGACGAAGCTTATTTAAAGCAAAAAGCGCTGCAGCTGTTTCCGGCCGGCTACAGGAGAGATCTGATGGAGGTAACCGCCGAAATTAACGCCACCCTGGGGGCGTTTATCCGGGGTGCGCTGCTGGTCAGCCTGCTCGTAGGTCTTTTAACCTATATCGGGCTGATCATCCTCGGGGTCAGCTTTTCCCTGGTCCTGGCGTTAATCGTCGGCGTTACCAACTTGATCCCTTATATCGGCCCGCTGATCGGGGCGCTGCCGGCGGTAGCGGTTGCTTTTTTAGATTCGCCTCTTTTAGCCTTGAAAGTGGCGCTCCTGATCGTGATCATCCAGCAGGTGGAGTCGCAGCTGATCGCCCCGGTGATCATCGGCCGCAGCATTAGCCTGCACCCCCTGGCCATTTTGATGGCCCTCCTGCTGGGCGGGAAACTGTTTGGATTTGCCGGCCTGATCCTGGCGCTGCCGGCAACCCTAATCCTGCGCATCATCGCCGTTCACGCGGCCAAAGCCTGGCGCCGATAACTGCACAAGCGATGCATTCCGGAATGCACGGTGGAAGTAGTTTCCTCCATTATTGACATGTTTAGATTTGAAAAGATATAATTGGTTTGATCTACAGGGGAGGTTGTTTTTCTAAGATGCAAAGCAGCGATATCCGTACCGTCTTTCTTGACTTTTTTACTGGAAAGGGCCACCTGGTAATGCCGAGTTTTCCGCTCATCCCCCAGAACGACCCGACCCTGCTTTTAATCGGAGCGGGGATGGCGCCCCTCAAACCTTTTTTTACCGGGGAGAAAAAACCGCCGCATACGCGCATCGCCACCTGCCAGAAGTGCGTGCGCACTCCCGACATAGACCGGGTGGGCCTGACGGGCCGCCATGCCACTTTTTTTGAAATGCTGGGCAATTTTTCTTTCGGTGATTATTTCAAGGAAGAGGCCATCGCCTGGGCCTGGGAGCTGGTGCTGGAAGGTTACCGCCTCCCCCGGGAGAAGCTGTGGGTCAGCATATACGAGGAAGACGAGGAAGCCTTCACGATCTGGCACCGCCGGATCGGTTTGCCTCCGGACCGGATCGTGCGGCTCGGTAAGAAAGATAATTTTTGGGAAATCGGCCTCGGCCCCTGCGGCCCCTGCTCCGAGATATACTATGACCTGGGTCTGGAAGCGGGATGCGGGCGGGAGCAATGCGCCGTGGGCTGCGATTGCGACCGCTACCTGGAGATTTGGAATCTGGTTTTTACCCAATACAACCGCGAACCCTCGGGTGAACTGACCGTCCTTAAACAGCAGAACATCGACACCGGGGCGGGGCTGGAGCGGCTGGCCATGGCGCTGCAGAATGTACCGTCTTTTTACGAGACCGACCTGATCCGTCCGGTTTACGAATATTTTGCCTCCCTTTCCGGAACAAGTGATAGGGGCGATAAACTCCCCTTGCGCATTATCACCGAGCACAGCCGCGGGATCACTTTCCTGGTGGCGGACGGAGTCGTCCCGGCCAACGAGGGCCGGGGGTATGTTCTGCGCCGCCTGCTGCGCCGGGCGTCCCGCTACGGCCGCCTCCTGGGTATTGAGGGAGGCTTCCTGGCCGGGGCGGTACCGCTGATCGGCACATTGATGGGTAGCACTTACCGCGAGTTAAAAGAACGGCAGGATTACATCATGCAGGTGATTAAAACCGAGGAAAACCGTTTCCAGGAAACCCTCTCCCAGGGCATGGAAATCCTGGAGGGGTATATCGCGGCGCTGCGGGAGCAGGAGCGCCAGGCGCTTCCAGGCAACCTGGCCTTCAAGCTTTACGATACCTACGGTTTTCCCCTGGACTTGACGGAAGAAATCCTGGCCGAACAGGGTTTTACGATCGACAAGGAAGCATTTTCACAGAACCTGAACGAACAGCAAGCCCGGGCCCGGGCCGCCCGCCCCGCCTTCGAGCAGGCCGGGCGATCCGCCTATGAAGCCGCCGAAAACCTGGAAACGATCTTTACCGGCTACGAAACGCTGCAGGAAGAGTCGCGCCTGATGCTGCTGCTGGTAGGCGGAGAACCCCGCTCTACAGCCGGTGAAGGGGAAGAGGTTGAGCTTTTTCTCGACCGCACCCCGTTTTACGCCGAGGCGGGAGGCCAGACCGGCGATACGGGGGTGGTTTTTACCGGCCGGGGGCGGGCCACCGTGCAAAACACCGTTTTCACACCCCGGGGGCGGATCGTACACCAGGCGCGAGTGGAAAGCGGCACCCTCTCCGTTGGCGAGCCGGTGAGTGCCCGGGTCGAGGAGGGCCGCCGCCGGGGGGTCTGCCGCAGCCATACCGCCACCCATCTCCTGCATCGCGCCTTGAAAGATAAACTGGGCGGTCAGGTCAACCAGGCCGGATCGCTGGTTACCGCGGACCGGCTGCGCTTTGATTTTACCCACTTTTCCGGGCTGACGCAGGACGAACTGCGGGAGGTCGAAGAAAAGATCAACCGGCGGGTCCTGCAAAACATGCCTGTCAACGCAGCCGCCACCACCCTGGAGGAGGCGCAGCGGATGGGCGCGACGGCACTGTTCATGGAAAAGTACGACCGTGAATTGGTCCGGGTGGTGAGCGCAGGCGATTACAGCAGGGAACTGTGCGGCGGCACCCATGTGGCCGCCACCGGTGAGATCGGCTTGGTCCGCCTGATCTCGGAGGAAGGAATCGGTTCAGGGTTGCGCCGGATCGAAGCGCTGACCGGCATGGAGGCATACCGTTATTCCGCCGCGGAGAGCGCCAGGCTAGCGCAGATGGCCAAGACTTTGCACACCGGCGCCAATCACCTGGAGCGAAGGGTGGAAGAGGTGCTGGAAGAAAACCGGCTTTTGCAGAAGGCCAACCAGGAGTTAAAACAGCAGCTGGCCGGATTTGCCGTCAAGGAGCTGCTGGAACGGGTAAGAGATGTGGAGGGGGTTAAAGTGCTCAGCGCCGTGGTTTCAGCCGAAAGCCTGGAAACGCTGCGCTTGATGATCGACCAGGTCAAAAGCAACCTGTCTTCGGTGGTAGTAGTGCTGGGCGCGGTCAGCGACGGAAAAGTAATCCTTGCCGGGGCCGTCAGCGGCGATTTAATCAAACAGGGCTTGAAGGCTAATAATATTATTACCACCGTAGCCAGGCAGGTTGGCGGGGGCGGGGGGGGGAGGCCGGAGCTGGCCCAGGCGGGCGGTAAAAACCCGGCCGGGCTCCCGGCTGCACTCCAGGCTGTTGAAGAGCTGGTCAGGCGGCAGGTAGCCGCCGGCCGGTGAAAAATTACCCAAACCGGGAGGCAAATAGCATGGAAGAGCAATCCGAGAACACCGTTCTTTTTAAAGTAAGCGCGGATGAAGAAAACAAGGCCAAAAAAATACTGCTTGAGGTTTACAGGGCTTTAAAAGAGAAGGGGTATAATCCGCTGCATCAGCTGGTCGGCTACCTGCTCTCCGGGGATCCGGCCTATGTTACCAGCCACTTGAATGCACGCAGTTTAATCAGGCAGGTTGAACGGGATGAATTGCTGGAAGAACTGGTAGGAAGTTACCTGCAGAAAGCGGAGGCCGGTGAAGAATAAAGAAAATCGGGAGATAGAGCCGCGGAAGGAGCCGTTACTTGCGGATATTGGGTTTGGACCTGGGCCAAAAAAGAATTGGAGTGGCGCTGTCCGATCCCCTGGGCTTGACCGCTCAGGGGCTTGCTGTAATTTCCTATAACCGGGACGAAGAGGCCCTGGAAAGGATCGCCGCTCTCTGCCGTGAATATGCGGTGGAACAAATTGTGGCCGGCCTGCCGCTCAATATGAACGGCTCGAGGGGCCCCGCGGTTCGTGAAGTGGAGCGCTTTGCTGCTTTGCTGAAGAAGCGGACCGGCCTGCCGCTTACTTTAATCGACGAACGGTTGACTTCACAGGCCGCCGAAAGGGCTTTAATCGAGGGGAAGATGCGCCGGCAGAAACGAAAGGCGGTTAGAAACAGGCTTGCAGCCGTTTTAATCCTGCAGTCTTACCTGGCCGCTTTGCCCAAGACGGAGTAGATCGCTTGCTCCGGGAATAACCCAACCGCTGGACGGGTAGATTCAACATTAACGGGAAAAGAGGTGTTAGATATGACTAAGAACGGTGAAGAAAGAACTGACCTGGTAACCCTGGTCGATGAGGAAGGCAACGAACATGAATTTGCCGTGGTCGATATTTTTCCGGTTAAATTAAAGCAATACGCGATCCTGGTCCCGGTCAGTTATGACGAGGAAGAGGAAGAAGAAGATCTTGATTTGGCCGACGACGCCTATATCTTCCGGATCGATCTCAACGAGGAAAGCGGGGAGGAAACGCTGGTCGAAGTAGAGGATGAAGCGGAATGGAACGAAGTCGCCGCCGAATGGGAAAGCCGGATCCAGGTTCTTGAAGAAGAAGACGAGAAAGAAATATTCTAATTGCAGGCAAAACGTTTAACGGGCAGGTGATCCTTTGGTCCTGCCCATGTTGCTTAATTAAGCGTGATACTATATAATCCAGGGGAGAACGGGGGTGCGCCGGTGCTGCCGAAGCGAGCTGTAACGGTATGGGGGGCTTTGCTGGCAGTCCTGCTTTTTTGTACGGCTGGACTGGCGATCAGTTTAAACAGGTTGCTGCTGCCGGTTGATTCCGGCGCCGTAGATGAAGCGGTCATGGTCGAGATCCCCTCCGGGGCGAGCACTGAAAGGATCGCCCTGATCCTGGCGGAGGAGGGGATTATCCGAAGCGCCCTGGTCTTTCGCCTTTATGCCCGCTGGACCGGCCAGGATACCAGGTTTATCGCTGGCATCCATCTGCTCAGCCCGTCCATGGGATTAAAGGAGGTGGTTGCCAGGCTTATCAGCGAAGACGTCTATCGCGAGACCGCCTGGTTTACCATACCGGAAGGGTTTACCGTGGAGCAGATCGCGGATCGCCTTGCCGCGCTGGGATTGGTTGAACGGAAACGCTTCCTGGAGCTGGCATTGCAACCACCGGATAGCTTTTTTGAGCGGTTTCCGTATATCGGTGAGATCGAAAGAGCGCAGGTAAAATACCTCCTGGAAGGATACCTGTTCCCCGATACCTATGAAATAGCGTCCGGTGCGGCGGAAGAGGAGATCATGGCGATTATGCTCGCCCGCATGGAGTTTGTGTATAAAGACGCGGCAGCGGATAGCGGCCGCCATCCGGCGATGACCATGCACCAGGTCCTTACCCTGGCCGCCATCGTAGAAAAAGAAGCGGGCGTAGTGCAGGACCAGCGGCTAATCGCCGGCATCTTTTTTAACAGGCTGGCCGTAAACCATGCCCTTGACTCCTGCGCTACCGTCAACTATGTCCTGGGGGAAGCAAAAGAGGTTCTTTCAGGGCTGGATACGAAGATAGAGTCGCCATATAATACTTATAAATACCCGGGGTTGCCTCCCGGGCCGATCGGCGCTCCCGGCGCAAGCGCGATCCGGGCGGTTTTTAACCCCGAAGAAACCGACTATTTCTACTTTAACTCCAAGAGAGACGGCTCGGGTGAAAGTTACTTTTCCCGTACTTTGGAGGAACACAACCTTAATACTCTCCGGGCCGAAGAAAACAGCAGAAAGAGAGGTTAACCGGTTCGTTTGTGGATTTTTAAACCGATCTGTTTTTGTTCGTAATTCAAGTGGGGACACTCCCACTTTTTATTTTCCATCATCGATGAGAAGGCATTGCCAATGGCGGATTTTTGATTAAAGAGCAGGAATATCTAACTTTTTGTCCAATTTTTACTTTATACAGCTTGTATACTGACCGCGGCAGGGTGGGTTTTGCGCACCGGGCGGCCGTCCTGCAGGCGGGTGCGGTTTTCGGCTTAACAGCGGCCCTTTTTTGGATCATGGATCATGGATTATGGAGATGAACACGGTTCATGGAGTCTGAAGCTGCCGATACCATCGAAACAAACCGCGGGCAGGTGGAGATATTTACCTTTGGCCGGTTTTTAATCAGGCGCAACGCCAAAAACCTGCCGGAAGGGCAAAGCCGTTCCAAAAAAGTTTGGGCGCTTTTTCAATATTTACTGGCGCAGCGCGGTAAAGCCATTTCTCCGGAAACGATCTTGGAAGCTTTATGGCCGGGACAAAACTATACGGATCCCAATTTGGCGCTGCGTTCTTTAGTCCATCGCCTGCGCCGGCTTCTCGCGGAAGGTCTTGATGAACCTGAACTTGCCCTGAACATTGTATTTTCTCAGGGAGGCTATAAATGGGACAGTAAAGTCGACTGCTGGCTCGATACTGATGAGTTTGACCGGTTATGCCGGGAAGCTTATTTATGGAGCGATGAACAGCCCGCGCGCGCTATCGATACTTACCAAAAAGCGATCGCTTTATATGAAGGGCCTTTCCTCCCGGAGTGCTCCTACCATGAATGGGCTATCGCCAGGCAGAACTATTATCACCGTGCTTTTTTGGATAGTGTTTACAGGCTGGCGGAGCTTTTAAAGAGAGCGCACCGCTTTTCCGAAATAATCGAGGTTTGCCAAAAAGCCTTAAACCTGGAATATTTTGAAGAAGAGTTGCATATTCTTTTTCTTGAGGCGTTACTGGAAGAAGGGAAAATTAAGCAGGCCAGGGCGCATTACGACGAGGTTACTTCTACTTTTTACAGGGAACTCGGCACCAAGCCCTCGGAGGCGATGCGGAATATTTACCGCCTGATCAAGATGGACAAGGACAACTTTGACCTGGATTTGACATATATCCAGGAGGGATTACGGTGCCGGCAGGAAAACCGGGGGGCTTTACTGTGCGACCCGGATGTCTTTCGTTATTTCTATAAACTGGAACGCTCCAGGAGAGAAAGAACGGGCCAGGCGGTATTCCTGGGCCTGCTGACGATAACGCTGCCCGATTACCGGTTGCCCGCGCCTCAAATTTTGAAGGAAGCGATGCTTCACTTGGAAGCGGTTTTGGAAAAAACACTGCGCAAAGGGGATGTCATATCCCGCTGGAATGAAGCGCAATTTTTGTTGATCCTGCCCGGTTTGAACCTGGAACAGGCCGAGCGGGTACTGAAGCGGGTCAATGCCGCGTTCAAGAGCCGTTACAATCTTGGCAGCCTGGTGCTGCATCGCAAGCAGCAGCCTCTGCTGCCTTTATAAACACCAAATCACTGGGCCGGACATCTCATAATGCACCAACCGCGGTTAAGTCGCAAGAGCGCGGTTTTTTGTTACAGGGACCGGAAAAAATAAATTGCGATTGGGTCAATGATGTTGTTGCAACTGAAATATAACTGGCGCGTGTTAGTTTAAGATCACAGTTGTTGTAGAATTTAGTGAGGAGCCGCAGTATTATGGCTGAGAACCCAAAAAATGCCTGGTCCCGCCGCAACAGTTCGGCCGATTTTGTGATCCGGTTTTATCCCGGCGGGGCTGCAAATTACCGGGGGAAAATTGAACACGTGCAATCGGGGCAAGTCCAGCAGTTTTGTGATTTTACGGAAATGATGCTCCTGATCCAGGAAAAACTCGATCAAACGGGTTTTCCTCAATCGGATACCGAAATGCGTTCCTGGCCCGATAGTCCATCGAAGTGATAAAGGAAAAAAAGATGATGTTTCAAAACGCTACGGGGAACAGTAAAGGATCGGATGGAAGCGCCGCCTTTTATGTGCGGATTCATTTCCGCCAAAATGCCAGCTGGCAGGGGACAATCCAGTGGTTGGACGAAAAAAAGACGGTTTCTTTCCGCAGAGCTGACGCATGATCATAAACATCCATGCAGGGCGGGGGCTTGCGGGACCGGCGGAAAAAATTTTATCGCAAAATAGTACTGGACAATTTTAAACAGGTATGAAACAATAGTGTGGGAAACCATGGAAGGGGGCCTACACTATGGCAAAACAGTACGATACGCCAGTCCTGCTATGCGGAAGATATTTTACCTTACAGGAGTTGCTGGAGATCCGGGAAACGGCGCGCATGTTCCCGAAACTGAGCCGCGCTGAGCTGGCGAATACACTCTGTGAGAACTTGGATTGGGTAACGCCGACCGGTAAGTACAAGACAGCCTCATGTCTACAGCTTTTAGAAAAACTTGAAGGGCAAGGCTTGATTGACCTGCCGGCTAAGCTGGAGTACAAGAGCGGCGATAAAAATGGGATCGGCTTTGGGCCGCAGACGGCGCCTGCTTCGCTGCTTGAAGGCCGGGTAGCCGACCTTGAGCCCATCGCCCTTGAGCCGGTGAGAGACCGAAGTGAACTTCGGCTCTGGAACGAGTATGTGCATCGCTACCATGAGTTGGGCTACAAGCGGCCCTTTGGGGCCCATCAGCGCTACTTCATCGTTTCTGCTGCCGGGTCTTTAGGATGCCTTCTGTTTGCTGCTGCCGCCTGGGCGCTTCAAGCCCGCGACGAGTGGATTGGGTGGAGCGAAGTTGACCGCAGCCTGCGCCTGAACTTAATTGTAAACAACACCCGCCTGCTGATCTTTCCCTGGGTTAGGGTAAAAAACCTGGCCAGTAAAACCTTATCCCTGGCGGCAAAACGCATCAGTTCTGACTGGCAGGAGCGCTACGGTTACAGCCCGGTATTACTGGAGACCTTTGTCGACCCGGAGAAACACCGGGGCACCTGTTACCGGGCGGCCAACTGGATCTTTTTAGGCCAAACCAAAGGGCGCGGCCGCACAGAAATGCATAACAAAAGGCCCTTTACGCGCAAATATATTTATGTTTACCCGCTTTGTTGTGACTTCCGCTTTATTCTTTGCGGGAAAGGCGGGGATGTCAGGTGAATGCATCGTTGCCGAAGGTTGTAAAGCGCCATGAACGCAGACAAAAACAGCGTGAGCAGAAGGAGCGGCAAAAAAGGCAGCCGGCTCAGTATCCTTTTGTTACTGCGTTTGCGAACCGCAAAAGTGACTGCAAAACAGTAGATGAAGAAAAAGAAGCCATCCAGCACACAACGGAGGCCGTACTTGATGTATACATACAGCTGCTGCCGGGGCTTTTGAAAAAGCTGTCCCTGATACCCGACCCGCGGAACCCCAAGAAAATTAAGCATCAGATAACTGTGCTGATGATCTACGGGATCCTGATGTTTGTCTTTCAAATCCCCTCCCGGCGCCAGACAAACCGGGAGATGACCACGCCGCAGCTTCATAAAAACCTTAAAGCCGTCTTCGGCGAACTTAAGGAGATGCCGCATCAGGATACCCTGTACCGCCTGTTGGCAGAGATAGATGTGGATCAGCTCGAGAACATCTACCTAGACATCCTAAGAAGCTTAATCCGCAAGAAAAAGTTCAAAAACCTGCTTTTAAGTAAGCGCTATCTCGTGGCAGTGGACGGCACACAAAAATACGTCATGAAAGAATGTTGGGACAAACGTTATCTTAGGCGAAAATTTCGCGGCAAAGACGGCAAATACCAGTATTATGCATACGTTTTAGAAGCGGTTTTAATCTTTTCAAACGGCATGGTGCTGCCTTTGATGAGCGAATTTCTGGAGAACACCAAGGCGCTGGAAAGAATCGAGGACGACTTGGAATGGAAACAAGATTGCGAGTTGAAAGCATTCCACCGGCTGGCCAAACGGCTGAAGAAAGAGTTTCCGAAACTGCCGCTCACCCTGCTTTTAGACGGGTTGTATGCGAACGGTCCCGTTATGAAAGTTTGCTTAAAGAATAAGTGGGACTATATGATCGTTTTAAAAGACGGCTCCCTTGCCTGCGTTTGGCAGGAAGTCAAAGGACTGATGCGCCTAGATACCAAAGGAGAACACCGCTGTAAAAAAGTATGGCAGGGCCGTAGGCAAATCTTTAGATGGGTAAACGGCATCGAATATGAATATGGTCTGGGCAGAGGTAAAAAAGTGCTGACCATCAATGTGGTGATCTGTAACGAAAGCTGGAAAGAAACCGATAGAAAGGGCAATATGGTGGGAAAAACCGGCCATCACGCCTGGATTTCCAGCGTGCCGCTGAACCACAAAAATGTCTATGAACGCTGCAATCTGGCGGCCCGGAAACGCTGGTCGCACGAGAACAATATTCTAAAAGAAAAGCATCATGGTTACCACTATGAACACATCTTTGCCTATGACTTCGATGCGATGCGGGGTTATCACTACCTTATGCATATAGCCCGCATGTTAAATGAACTGATGCTTCATTCAATTAACCTGATCGAAGAGGTCAAGACAGTCGGCATCCAGGCATTCCTGCGTAAATTTCGCGAAGTTATGATCCACAGGGAGCTCGATACAAAGCAGCTTCGCCTGTTGTCAGAATCCCCGGGACAGTTGCGGCTGGTGCAGGAAGAAAACTGGCAAACGAACTGGCCGGCGGCATAATGGCCAAGTTATAAGGTAGAAGCCCGCCTGAGCCACACTACCCGTCTGTCCTTTGGTTGGCACCTGGCAGGCCAAAGTGCGCAAAACGATTCACCAAAAAGCGCTGTTGGGGACTAAACAACAAGTTTCTGGAAATAATCGTCAGTTGACTTGTGCAAAAAAGCTGATTTCGGGCCTCGCAAGATTTTTAAGAATTTCATGCGTCAGCTCTGTTCTTTCCGCAGTTTTCTTGAATTAATCATGCTCATGACGGAAGCCCTGGGCAAAGTAAAAGGCCGGGAGGCGGCAGCTAATTTACTCTCCTGGGACGATAAAGAAGAGGTTTCGTAGTTCAAGGTTCATATTTGGCGCAGGTGATAGACGGACGGTTGCGGCTTGAGGCTTAAATGAAAGGCATAGTGCCGGGCGTTTTAGTACAGGCAGTTAAGACTGGCGGGGTGAAAAGCTTTTGAATATTCTAGTTGTTGACCGCAATGAAATATTCCCGGATCTTCTCAAAAAGGTCCTGGTTGAAGACAAAAAATGGAACATTATTACCTGCTCCTCGGGGCTGGTAACGCTGAAGCTCATTCAAAAATTCACTCCCGATATGCTGATCATGGATCTCAACCTGCCCGATATCGACAGCTTTGAAATGCTAAGCAAGCTGAAAAGCTTCAGCCGGGAGATCTATACGCTGGTTTTAATCGACAAACTGGAGTACGGGAAGCTTGAGCAGGCGCTTTTAGTCGGCATTGACGACTATGTGGTGAAACCGATCGAACAAAAAGAGATGATCGCGCGGATCAAGAAAGCGATCTGGTCCAGTTCCCGGAGAAGCGCCCCGGGGATGGACAGGGAGGCGGGCATCCCTAAGCCCTGGGCGCTGGACGAAGAGCTGCCGGGGGTCAACCATATCATCATCTATCCCAATACCGCCTCCAAAATCCAAGAAACACGGGGGGAAGCTGCGGCAACCGGGCTGGAAAACGCCGGCGGGACGGATTTTCTAAAAACGGCGCGCGCTGCCGCAGCTGAAATAAACCCTGACGCGGCCGGGCATGTGCAAAAGGACAATCCGCCGGTGAAGAGCGCTTCAACCTATACCTTCGGGTTAGTTAAACCGGTTGGTTTAAGCGGAGCGGATGCCGGCCAAACAGCAGTTTGCGATCCCCCGCCGGAAATCGCCGGCTTAACCCGCTCCGCGATAACTAATGCTCCTGTAGAAACGGATTCTTTTAGCGGCCCGGGTAGCCGGGGTGAAGCGGCGCCGGCTGAAGCTGAGCCCAAAAGCTGCGGCCGTAATTTGGCCGAAGAAGAAAAGGCCGATCCGCCAGGGTATCTTGAGTGGCCCGGCGAGGACGAGTTCAATACCCGCCTGAACACAGGCGGCGGTACGGGGGGCGCGGCGGCCGGAACCGAAAACGCCGGCGGTATTCCTTTTCGAAAAGAGGCCGCGTTTTTTTCGGCGGGAGCAGCGCCTGCCGCAAGCCGGGATCGTGAAGGCGGCGCGGCGCCGGAGCGTGACCCGTCATATTTCTTTGGTAAACCGGTACGGATGGACAGGGCAGGTGAGCCGGCAGAACCGGGACCGGATCGCCTGGAACCTCCCGATGCGTTAAAAGTGGAAGCCGATTTATTACAGCCGGGAGAGTCGAGCGCTCAGGAAAAACCAAAACCTTGGCGAAGCGCCGGCAGCGTCACGGGAGAGGCAGGCGCAGGAAAGCAAAGCGCCGGGCCCCTTTCTGCCGGCAAAGAGAGCGGCGCTTATACGGCGGAAGATAAACCCGGCGAAGAGCGATCCAGTGATCGCGGTTTTGCGGCAGAGGGCCTTGCAACCTATTCCTTTGGGTTAAAGCAGGCGGGAAAATCCAGTCAAGCCGAGGACTGGCCGGCGGTCTCTAAAAGCCGGGCCTACGCCAGGCCTCCGCTGGGCGGCAAAGAGAAAAAGAAGAAACAACCGGCCGTCGTGAGGATTTTGGGCAACATTTTTTTTGCCGGCTTGATGGTGATGATGGTGACCCTGGCTTTTTTCCTGGTCCAAAGCAGAATGGCCGGAGGCCCGCCGTCGGTGTTTGGCCACCAGTTGTATGTGGTGCTCAGCGGCAGCATGAACCCCGCTTTTAGCACGGGGAGCCTGGCTTTCGTCTGCCCGATTGAGCCCGAAAATGTTAAAGTAGGCGATATTATTACTTTTAAAAGCTCGCCGGTCGGCAAAACCCTTACCACTCACCGCGTAGTGGAAATCGACGGCGAAGACGGGCTTAGTTTTGTGACACGGGGTGACGCAAACCGGGTCAACGACCCCAACCCGGTTCCGGCGGAAAATGTGATCGGAAAGGTAAACGGTGCCATCCCTTACCTGGGGTATCTGCTGGATTTCGCCAAAACCAGAAACGGGCTGCTTTTCCTGGTGGTGGTGCCGGGACTGCTGGTGATTGCCTTCGAGTTGCGCAGCCTGTTCCGGTATGCGGTTGAAAACCAAAAGCAGAAAGAGCTGCAAAAGGGAGGCGGTTTATATGCCGGACGGGTGGTGGATCAGCAATGAGGTATAAGCTAATTCTAAGCATCGTCGTTTTGCTGCTGGCCGTTTCCCTTGTCAGCGGCGCCACCACCGCCTGGTTCTCCGACCAGGCGGTTATAGATCCCAATATATTTACCGTTACTGTCAGCTCGCAAAAAGACAGCGCCTGGGGCGACGGGACAGTCTATCATGCCACGAATCACCGCTATTTTGAATTTACCAAAAGCCAGCTCCTGGAGACCGGCGGGCGGCAGGCCGACCTTGTGCAGGGGCCGGACGGCAATAAAAAGGTGCTGGGCAAAGTCACGGTTTGGATTGAAACGGTCAGCGGCGTGCAAACTTTGTGTGTCAAGTTTGACACCACCGGATACGGCTTGATCGAAAAAACCGATGTTTATGCGGGGCTGCCTTCGGCGGGCAATCCGCCCAACAGCCCCGGGAAGTATGGGTCGCACCGCACGTATTACGGCAACACGGTAACGATATCCCTGCATCACGATATCACCAGGATCAATGACGGCGGCGCGGGGGTGAGCATTTCCCAACTGGGCGGCAGCACCTTAATCCGCATCGCCGCCCATGCCGATGTTTATCACTAGGTGCCAAAACTGATCGCATCACGCCAAGACCGGCGATGTGATCGTTTGCGAGATTTTCGAGAGGGGGGAATAAAGCAACGCAGCATGATCTTGCCCTAAAACTCGCCTAAATTAACGATAATGGCAAACCTGCCGCAAGGCGGGGACGCAAAGCCAAGGGCCTTTCGCAAGGATGGCAGCCTGGCCGCCGGGGGAAAAAGATAAGTGTAAATGGAGGGAGCAAAAATGAATCGAAAAGTAATGATGAGCGTCCTGGTGATCCTGATGGCCACGGCGGCCGTGGCCGGCGCCACCATGGCCTGGTTTACCGACACGGCAACAGTTGAACCCAACACTTTCGTGGCGGGGACATTGAAAATCAGGGCCAACGAGGTGTTCAATTGGGCGGATCAAACCAGGCCCAATTGGAACCCCGGGGACTGTGACCAAAAGGAAATTACCCTTGAAGTGACGGGGACCAAGTCGGTCTATCTCCGGGCCCGGATTACGGAAACATGGACCATGGTCGGTGCAAGCACGGTAACTTACACCAGGCGGAATGCGCCGAACATCACCTGGAAAGTGAACGGACAACCCTGGAACCATGACGGCGCCTGGCAGTTGATCACCATCGACGGCGTTGATTACTGGTTCTATAAAGGCCCCGTTGACGCCAAACTGGCCTCGGGAGCGCAATTGCTGGTTCTTTCGGAGGTCTGCCTGGATGGAGCGGCCACGGGCAACGACTACCAGGGGGCTACGTATACGCTGGCCATTTCTTTTGAAGCGGTTCAGACCACGAACCAGGCGGTAAACGATGTATGGGGATACAAGTTCGAAGGCGGTTCATGGGTGCCCAGATAGAACAGAAAAGGAAAAAGGCAGTTGTTTTTTTCGTGTAATCCGAAACTTGACCCGCTCAATCTTTCCCATGGAAAGGGAAGGATTGGGCGGGGATCGCAGCGAGGCGGCATCATTTTGTTCAAAAGAGTTGGTGTCTGATGCAAATGCAAAAATTCGTTCCGGCGATCATCAGTTTAGGGATAATGCTGGCTCTGGCCGGCCTGGTCCTGCTCATCCAACCTTACTATACGCTTGCCCAGGAAGACCATCCGTGCCGGATCACGGTTACCCCGCCGGAGGGCCGTTTTGCGATTGGGAATATGAATCCGGGTGACACGGCAAGTAAAAGCTTCACCGTGACCAAGGTCGGAGAGGCTCCTGCCTATCTTTACCTGAGGCAGGAATGGCTGCAGGGAAACCCCCTCCCGGGTATGCCGGGAGATCTTTACAGCCAGCTCGTCATGGTAATCAGTTACCAGGGACGCCAGATTTACCGGGGCAAGATGAGCGCCCTGCCGAACCCGGTTAACGTTACCTTAATGACGCTGGGCCGCCCGATCCTGGTCGGCGAGTCGATCCGGCTCGACTGCAGCGTCCACCTTCCGGGGCCGGAGACCGGCAACGAGTTTCAGGGTTCGAGCGTGGTCACAAGGCTTGTTTTTTATACCGCCTGTTTCGAAGATGAGGAAGTTCCACCGGAGCCTCCGGAGATTGATCCTCCGGAGCTCCCGCCGACAAACGGCGTATTGCCGATGCTCCTGCTTGCCGCCGGGGTTTCAGTGATTTTCGCGGGGATTGTGCTCAGGAAAAAGGCGGAGGCGTAAGCGGCCGCCCGAGACCCTTCCGGTTACAGGCTGCCTGGCCGCCGCCAAAGGAGAGATCTTGATGAACTGGAATTACCGGGTTTTGAAAGTGTATGATCGCGAGCATGACAGCTATTATTACACGATTATCGAAGTTTTTTACGATCAAGCCGGCCGGATCGAGGGTTGGGTCAAAAACACTCAGCCCACGCGATGGGAAGACTATGAGGGTTTAAGGCAAACGATCCTGGAACATCTGCCTGTTGCGTTTCAACAACCGGTGTTAATCGAGGTTGAAAATGAAAAATTGGTAGAATGCGCGGATTAAGTTAGTAATCGATCCTATGCGGATGTATCATCCCAAAAAAAACTTGTGACTGGTAATATTTGTTGCAGGAATTTAAGGTTTATTGGCCAAAATAAGTATATGGATGTTTGGATTGGATGAGCTGTTAATTGAGACCTTAAAGGAGATGATGGCCGGCAAGATCCTGACTGCGAATTCAAGCAAGTAAAAATCCTGACCGACAAGGCAAACCCGTCGAGAGGCGGGGACGCAAAGCCAAGGGTCTAAAGCCCGATTGACGGGCCATGATCGCCAGGCTACCGAAACAGGTTTTATTATTTCGGCTGTCGGTCCCTCACAAAGGAGGGACTTTATTTTGAGCAAAATAAGGTTTATTAATAGCATCGTGATCAGCGTTGTGATCGCCCTGATCCTTTCACTGCCGGGGATTTCAAAAATTACTGCCAGGGAAGATCTGACAATTTCGACTGTGGGCGCCGCGTCAAACGAAGCGGGAGCAGAAGAAGGCCCGGTGTTGCGGGAAGCAACGGCCGGCCTGCCTGGCGGCCCCGATCAGATTGGCCAGGCGGAAGCGGAAATAAACGGTGGTGCCGGAAACGCACCGGAACAAAGTTCAACGCCGGGTTCCAGCCCGGAGCAGGGCGCTGTGCCAAAGCAGGAACTGGCTGCCGGGGAACAGTTGACGGAGAAGTCAACAGGCGCGCCGCCGCAGGAAGCGGTGAAAAATGAACCGGTCCAGGAGACGGTAAAAAGCGAGCCGGCCCCGCCCCCAACCAAGAGTGAAACGCCGCCGCCTGCCGCGCCGGTCAGCTTCAGTTGGGGCGCCGCGCAAACCTATCGTTACCGCACGGAGATAGTGTTAACCAACAGCGGAGCGGAAGTTTCACAGGGCGTACTGGTCAGGCTGCCCCTGCTGGAAAACAGCTCGCCGTATCAAAACACCACCCTCACTTCCATTAACTATGAACCTCTTGAGACCACGGGAAGGACAAGCTCTTTTCATCTCGGAGACATGCAGCCGGGTGAAACGAAAACGCTAATCGTGGATTATACCATTACGGTGCGCCCCGTTTGGCTCAATTCAACCAATGCGACCGTGGAAAAAGCAAGGCAGGCTTACCGGGAGTACGCCGGGAGCGGCAACTGCTTTGTTCTGGCGGCCGGTTTTGTAAACCGCAGCCGGGAATTGGGTCTTACCGCGCGGGTGGTCAACGGGATTGCCAACCCGCAAAGAGGGATATTCGCGCCGGGCTATATCCAAAACCGTCACAGCTGGGCCGAGTTTTATGTCGAAGGGCCGGGTTGGGTTCCGGTTGACCTTACTTTTCAATATTTCGGGCAGCTGCCCCAGGCTTCCCATATCGTCGAGAACTACGCCGACCAATCGCTGAAGCTCAACTATTTCGGGGGCAGAGTAAGCGCAGTTTGGCACACCAGAATCCTGTAAAAGGATCCGGGGTGGGAAAATACGCCGTGAAAAAAAGAGAACAGTACCCGTCCGCTTTTAAGCGCAAATGGTTTGATCGGGTTTCCGAAGCAGCCATAAATTAAAGGTATAAATTAGCTTCCCCTGGAGGAGAATGATTCAGGGGGATTTTTTTGGAACGTTTTTTCCGCCAGAAACGGATCCTGTGGCTGCTGATCGGCCTGAGCGGCATCGTGTTTTTTCTGGCCGGCAAATTATTTTACCTGCAGCTGGTGCAGGGGCCTTCACTGACCCGGAGCGCCGTGCAGCAGCGCTTCCAAAGCATCATCCTGCTGGAAGGCCGCGGCGATATTCAGGATCGCCACGGGCGCTCTCTGCTGGACGGGCGGCGCTCGATCGGGTTGCTCGCTTTCCCGGCCCAGTACCGCGGCAGTGAAGAAGAGATTATCCACCGCCTCTCTTCAGTAAACGGTATTGAAAAAATATCTTCCCCCCCGTATGGCCCCCTCCCTTTTTGGGTTACGCCCACCCTGAAACAGGATGTGCACACGCCACTTCCTACATTGCCGGGATTGATCCTCGCGTCCAGGGTGCAGCGCTACGGGCCTGACGCCCTCGCCAGGCATGCCGTGGGCTACCTCAAGGAAAGCGACGGCAGGGGAGTAAGCGGGATCGAGCTGTCTTTCGATCGCGAGCTGTCGGCGGGCCAAAAAACGGTCCTGGCGGCGCTGGTGGACGGGCGGAGCAGGCTGATCCCGGGCCTGGGTTACCGGATGCGCAAAGAAGAACCCGAAGCAAAAAACGTGGTCCTGGCCATCGATGGAGATCTGCAGCGCGAGGTGGAGCGGATCATGAACCGGCGGATCCGGCAGGGAGCGGTCGTGGTGATGGATCCCTGGAACGGGGATATCCTGGCCATGGCGAGCAGGCCTGATTTCAACCCGGGTGACCTGGGCGGGTCCTTGCTGCAGGAGTACGAATCTTTTCTCAACCGGGCGCTCTGGGAATTCCAGCCCGGCTCGGTGTTCAAGGTGGTGGCCGCCGCCGCCGCGCTGAAAGAAGGCAAAGCCGGGCTATTTCAGACCTACCGCTGCCCGGGCGGTATTACTGTGGGCGGCCTTTTCTTCGCCTGCTCCAACCTGCACCAGAAGCAGGAGATCACCATGGTCGAGGCTTTCGCCCACTCCTGCAACAGCTATTTTATCAACCTGGCGCTTGAACTGGGCCCGGAGACGGTGGCCGCGTACGCGCGGCGTTTCGGTTTCGGTGAGGTTACGGGCCTGCCCGTGGGGGAGAAGCCCGGTTCCCTGCCCGCCGCGGCGGATCTGTCCAACCCGCGCGCCCAGGCCAACACCGCCATCGGCCAGGGCGCGGTACTGGCGACGCCGCTCCAGGTAGCGGCGATGTTCTCTGTAATAGCCAACGGCGGACACAAAATTCAGCCCCGCCTGGTACTGGCGCTGACGGACCGCTACGGGCGCGAATTCAGGCGCTTTTTGCCGCGGCGCGGTCAGGTGCTCCTCAGCCCGGTGACGGTAAGTCAGCTTAAATACCTGCTCATGGCGGTAATGGAGGAGGGGACCGGGCGGCGGGGTAATACAACCGCCGCGCCGGCGGGGGCCAAGACCGGCACCGCCGAAAGCGGCCGCCGCCGGGACGGGCGGGAGGTGCTCAATCACTGGATCGCCGGCTTTTATCCGATTGAGCAGGCCGGGGCGGTAATCGCGGTATTTGCCGATGACCTCCTGGAGGGGACGGTGAGCGACGTATTCGGAGAGATCACGAGATACCTGGAACGAAGGTGAGGGTGGGAGAATTCTAATAACCTTGAATTAAGTATGGTGTCCCCCGAATTTTAAGTCGGCAAACGAGCAACCGGCTACTTTACCTATTCCCGGGTTGATTCGCTCTTGTTAACCCAGAGAGCAAAAACCATGGCCAGGACGACTACCTCCCGCACCGGCTTGAAGATGTAATCCCAGATATGGGCGGCGGTGCTGATGCGCGGGTCGGGGATCAGGCCGTACTTTTCGGGACTGTCTTCCAGGACATACATCATCCCCAGCCCGTTCAACTCTTCAATCCCGTATACGGTCGCCGCCGACCGGCCCGCGCGTTGCAGCTCCTTCAACGACTCCTAGGTCATCGCTAGCTCCCGGGATACATCCATGATCTTCCGTCCACCCTCTTTCACCAAGCGTACCGCTTCTAACCTGAACTCCGGAGGGTACGGTGGTTTCGACTTCGGCATTAGTGAACCTCTCCTTTCAGGGATTAACCCAAGTATAAGAGTGTCCACTAAACCGGGTCAAGTCGTACCGCCCCGGTTTATCAGCAAATCCTCGGCAGCGGCGTGCCGGCCAACATGCGCAGCTGCCTGGTGCCGCCCAGGCTGGTTCGCAGGTAAACGTTGCCTTTTCCCGGCTCGGCCACCCCGATAACGGCGCTCTCTTCCCCCTGGGGGTGTTCTCTTAACAGGCGTAAAACCGCATCGGCCGCTTCTTGCTTGACCACCAGCAGCGCCTTCCCTTCCGAAGCCAGGTAGTACGGGTCCACCCCCAACAGGTCGGCTACCGCTTTAACTTTCGGCTTGATCGGGATGCTGCTTTCTTCCAAAACCAGATCTACTTTTCCGCTTGAGGCGAGCTCAATCAAAGTGGTGGCGATGCCGCCCCTGGTCGGGTCGCGCATTACCTTGATCTCCGGAAAAAGGGGTTGCAGTTTAGTAAATACGAAATTTAAGGGGGCACAGTCGCTGGTGGGGGAGTCCTGGGGGGCCAGCCCCAACCTCGCCGACAGGATCGCCGCCCCGTGGTCACCGATAGTCCCGCTGACAATCACCACGTCGGAAGGTTCGATATTCCCGGGGTGAAGATCTGCGCCGGTATGGACCAAGCCGATCCCGGTAGTGCTGATAAACAAGTTTTCGGGGCCGCCGTTGTCGGCCACCTTTGTATCCCCGGTAATGATCGGCAAACGGAGGCCGCGGGCGGTATCGGCCATGGATTGGACGACGGCCTCCAGCATCCGCCGGGGCATCCCCTCGGGCAGAATAAAGGCCGCAGAGAGCCATAGCGGTTGTGCGCCGCTGACAATAAGGTCGTTGACGGTGCCGCAAACGGCGAGCTTCCCGATATCGCCTCCCGGGAAAAAGAGGGGGGAGACGACGAACGAGTCGGTGGTCATGGCTAAACGCTGGTTATCTAAGGTCAGCACGGCTGCGTCACCGGCCTGATCAAGCCACTGATTGCTGAAAGCGGGGAAAAAAATTCTTTGCAGCAGCTCGTGGGTTAGTAAGCCGCCGTCCCCGTGGCTGGAGACGATTACTTCTTGCCTGGTGTTGCTGGTGCTCATGGCGCTCCTCCGTGTTATCGCAGCATGTATTGGTAATAAGCGCTGCACGCTCCTTCCGACGAAACCATGCAGGGGCCTGCCGGGTCAGAAGGGGTGCAGCCTTTGTTGAACAGGGGGCACTCGAAGGGGGAAATTTTACCGGTTATAATATCCCCGCAGCGGCAGCGCGGGCGCGCTTCCACCGGCGGAGTGTGCAGTTCGTACCTTGTCCGCACATCGAAGGCGGCGTATCGCTCTGCCAGCCGGTAACCGCTGCTGGGGATAGGCCCCAGCCCTCTCCAGTGGGTTACCGGCTCTTCTTCAAAGCATAGATTAATTAAACGCTGGGCCGAAAGGTTGCCTTTGGCACGGACCACGTGAGAATAGGCGTTTTCCACGGCGGCCCTTTCTTCGTTAATCATCCTCAATAGCACATAGAGCCCCATTAGCAGCTCCAGGGGTTCAAACCCGGCGACAACTGCTGGAATACCGAACCGGCCGACAAAGTGAAACGCTTCGCTACCCAGCACCGTTGAAACATGGCCGGGCAGAATTAGTCCGTCCAGGTCACACCCTCCGTCTTGTAATAAGGCGAGCAGGGCCGGGGGGACCATTTTCAAGGCGGGGTATAGGTAAAAGTTGCTCAACCCTGCTTCCGCCGCCTGTAGTAGGGTCGCGGCGATAGTGGGGGCCGTGGTTTCGAAGCCGATAGACAACAAGATTACGTTGTAACTTGGGTTTTGAGCTGCCAGGTCGACCGCTTCCAGCGGTGAATAGCATATGTGAACCTTGGCCCCCCTGGCTTTTTCCGTTTCCAAGGTGGTGAAAGTGCCGGGCACCCTCAACATGTCGCCAAACGTAACGATGAGGGTGTCTTTCAGCTTAGCCAGGGCGAACATCCGGTCAAGGTCTTGTTGGTGGGTTACGCAAACCGGGCAGCCGGGGCCGCTTCTTAAATCCAAGTAGCTTCCGACCAGGCTGGTAATCCCTGAGCGGGCAAAAGAGACGGTGTGGGTGCCGCACACTTCCATGATCTTAACTTTGCGGCGTTTTTGTTCTTGTGCCCTTTGCCCGAGGGAATCTACTTTTCTTAACAGCGCTTTTAACAACCCGTCGTCTATTCTGTCCATCAAGCCGGCTCCTCCAGGATGCTTTTCAGCAGCCGAATGCGCGCTTCTGCTTCCGAAGGGTCGATTATCTCCATGGCGAACCCTGCGTGCACCAAAACATAATCTCCCTCTTTTGCCTCGGGAACCAACCGGAGGTTAATGGCGCGCTCTACGCCCATGGTTTCGGCATAGGCTTTAAACCCGCCTTCGATTTTATTGATCTTCATCAAAACTCCCAGGCACATCTTCTTTCCACCTCTTGTACGCGATAAGCGCTTGACCGAGAGATACCCCCCCGTCGTTGGTAGGCACCTGCCGGTGCAGCAGCACCTTCATTTTTTGCTCCCCCAAAATGCGCTTTACTTTCAGGGTTAAGTAGGGATTAAGCCACGTTCCGCCGGACAAGGCGACGGTATTTAACCCCGTCCGTTCAGAGGCCGCTTTAATTGCTTCGGTGATCGCCTTGATCATTGTATCATGGAACCGGCGGGCCACCAAGGCTAGCTCCTTCCCTTGGGCGGCCTCTTCGAGCATGGCCGGGAACACGGGCGAAAAATCGATTTCTTTTCCGTGGATGGTGAAAGGGTATGGGTCAAGGGGCTTGCTTACGTCGTTTAAATCGATCATTTCTCCCAGCTCAATGGCGGCCTGCCCCTCGTAGGTATTTTGATAACATACACCTACGGCTGCCGCCGCAGCATCGAACAGGCGTCCGCAGCTGGAAGTTGGCACAACATTAATACCCGCCGCAAGTTGCCTGCAGACGATATCGACCTCATGGCGGAAGTGCGTTTCTAAAAGGCTTCTGCCGGCGGACAGCCCGGCCTCGCCGGAACATTGATAGAGGTAGCTGAGGGCCATGCGCCAAGGCCACCTTACCGCAGCTTCCCCCCCCGGCATAGGAGTGTATTTTTGGTGGAAGTGCCGGGTAAAGGAAAGGGCATCGCCGCTGATTATTTCGAACCCCCAGACGGCGCCGTCAAGCCCGTAACCTGTCCCGTCGAGGACGGCGCCGATAGCCTTGCCGCGGTAGCCGTTGTCTCCCAGGCAGGAGGCAAAATGGGCGTGATGGTGGGAAACACCGTAGCGTTTGACGGCTGGAAGGCTCTTCGCTATGGATGAAACATGGTAGTCAGGGTGCAGGTCGTAACCGATAACCTCTACCTTAAGATCAAACAGGTGTTTAAAGGAAGTCAGGCTTTCGAAGTAAAACCGCTCGGCTTCAAGGGTGCCCATTTCTCCCAGGTGCTGACTTAAATAAGCTTTGTTCCCTTTAATGAGGCAGAAGGTGCTTTTCATTTCGGCTCCCGCGCCCAGTACGGTGAGCTGGGCCTGGAACGGCAGATCAATCGGCTGGGGGGCAAAACCGCGCGAGCGGCGGTAGAGCTGGGTTTCCCCCTCCAACACCCTGGCCACCGAATCGTCGCACCTTTGGACTATTGGCCGGTTGTGCACCAGGTAATAGTCGGCGACATCATTTAACCGATCTAACGCTTCCCCGTTGTCTTTAATAATCGGCAGGTCCGTGGGGTTGGCGCTGGTCAGGATCATCACATCAAAAGGCCCTTGCAACAGCATGTGGTGCAGCGGTGTATACGGGAGCATTACACCCAGGGTTGAAAGGTGCGGGTTGATGTTTTTCGGCAAAGGAGCCCCGGGTTTAACCTCCAGCAGCACGATGGGGGAGGAGGGGGAAGCGAGCAAAGCGGCCTCTTGATCGTTTACCCGGCAGTACCGGGCCGCTGTTTCCAAGTCTCGGCACATTACGGCGAAAGGTTTGTACGGCCTGTTTTTTTTGGCCCTGATCATTTCAACTACCTTCTCTGACGCAATACAAGCGAGGTGGTAGCCGCCCAGGCCCTTTACAGCAAAAATGTGGCCGCGGCGCATTTTGTCGTAGAAGAAGCTCAACCAGCTTTTTTCGCCGGCTTTAACTGCACCGCTGGAGTCAGTAATTTGAACACGAGGCCCGCACGAAGGGCAGGCGATAGGTTGGGCATGAAAGCGGCGGTCGGCCGGGTCGTTATATTCCGCCAGGCACGCTGGGCACGGCGGGAATGCTTTCATCGATGTACTGGAGCGGTCGTAAGGGATATCTTCGATAATGGTGAAACGGGGGCCGCAATTAGTGCAGTTGGTAAACGGGTACATATAATAACGGTGGCCGGGGGAGCGGACCTCGGCCAAGCAGCCGTTACAGGTAGCGATGTCCGGAGGCACCAGGACCCCTTTTTCCTGGCGGCTTCTGCTTAGGTCAATGTTAAACTGGCTGTAATTACGCACCGGTTGAGGGGTTTGAAGGACCGAATCTATTTTGGCTAAGGGGGGCGGGTTTTGCACCAGGCGGCGGCAAAACAGGTTGATTTGGTCCGGCTCCCCTTCTATTTCCAGCACTACGCCGTCACCCTCGTTCCTTACCCAACCGTAAAGGGCGCACTCCTGGGCCAGCTTGTACACATAAGGCCTGAACCCGACCCCCTGAACGACCCCTTTAATCTTTAAGGCTAGGCAGATCTTTTTCTCTGTAGTAGCTTTTCCAGCCATTTGCACCAGTCGCCGAGCCCCTCCCCGGTTTTAGTGGAGACAGTAAATAAGGCGAGGTTTTCGTTAATTTTTCTGAGGTCTTCGTTCAATTGATTCAAATTAAAGTCACAGTACGGCAGAAGGTCCGTTTTGGTGACTACCGCTGCGTCGGCGACCTTAAACGCCAGAGGGTATTTTCTCGGCTTATCGTTGCCCTCGGTTACGCTGAGCAGAACTACCCGAATATCTTCGCCCAGGTCAAATTCGGCGGGGCATACCAGGTTGCCGATGTTTTCAATAAACAGTAGTTCAGCGGAGAGTAAATTTTCCTGCGCCAGCAGATGGCCGATATATCCCGCCTCCAGGTGACAAGATCCCTCTGTGTTAATTTGCACAATTTGGTTACACCATGAAGACAATCTGCGGGCGTCTTCGTCGGTGTAAAGGTCGCCTTCGATTACCGCAGTACGGTACCCTGATAGTTTTTTTAGGGTGTGCTCCAAAAGGGCTGTTTTCCCCGAACCGGGCGAGCCGATTAGGTTGACCATTAGGACTCCGCTTGCTCTTAACAGGCTGCGGTTTTCACCGGCGTTGTTTTGGTTAGCTTCAAGCAGCTCTTTGGCCAAATATACTCTCATATGGCTATTCTCCCTCGTAGTAGTCGATATAAACCTTTCTCCCCTCTTCTATACTGGAGGCAGGCTTGCCGCAAGCGGGGCAGCAGAAAAAAGGAGGGGCGAGGCGAAATTCCCGGGAGCAGGCCCGGCATTTTTCTCGTGCTTCCCGGACAGACACTTCAAAATTCGCCTCCGAAAGTACGGTCCCCTTAACCAGGTTTCCCAGGGCGAACATAAGGGCGCGGTTGCTAGCCGAAGACAGTTCGCCGGCAATCAAACGTACTCGTGTAATCTTTTTAATGTTTTTTTGCCGTGCGTCTTCCAATATAATTTGGACGATTGAATAAGCTAAAGACAGTTCATGCATGTTTTTAAATATAAACCAATTTCCTCTTTAAGCCTACTTTCGATAAATCCCAGCTGTTCCGAGAGCTCTTCGCTCAAGCCGATCCCCGCGTCAATCCTTTTGATCTGGATTCCGATAATGACCACGTTTTCCGGCAAAGTGCCCAGCAAATCGGCATGCTGCAGAAGCTGTAACGGGCCTGCTTGGTGACCGGAAAGGTTCTTTCTTAAGTGAAATCTCTCCAGGTCCTCCAGGGAAAATTTAAAGATACTGCCGGGCGCAGACGCCAGATCTACGGAGTCCAGGATCATCAAATCGGAGTAATCCTGGAACAAGTAGAGCAGCCCCAGCCCGATGGTCCCTCCGTTAATGATATCGGCATGATTACTTTGATAGCTAGACGCCAGCCTTTCCGCCATCACGGCCCCGATCCCGTCATCGCCGCACAGCCAGTTTCCGATACCGAGTACGAGCAGTTTTCTGTTAGAGCATGGTTTAAGCTGTCGCAACAGCATTCCTCCTGTTAAAGGGGATCCAAAAGTAGATGGTAGGCTGCCCCGGTTTCTTCATCCGGGGCAGCCCGATCCCTTTTAAAAAACAGGGTAAAGCGGTACAAATTTCTTGCCTTTGGGGTGGATGATGTGAATGGCGCAAGCCAGGCACGGATCGAAAGAGCGGATTATCCGCACGATATTGAGCGGGTTGTCCAGGTCGGGCACCGGAGCGCCGATCAAGGCTTCTTCGATGGGACCGCGCTGCCCCTGCTTGTCTTGCGGCGAGGCGTTCCACGTCGTGGGCACGACCATCTGGTACTGTTTGACTTTCTTTCCCGAGATGCGGATCCAATGGCCCAGGGCTCCCCGAGGCGCTTCGTTAAGCCCAGCTCCGGCCCCTTCGAAGGGAGGCTCCCAGTGATCGGTGTCGTGGATTAACGCGTTACCCGCGGAGCCGTACACGCCTGTTTCCCCTATTAACTGGGTAAGCTCATTTGCCCACTTCGTTACCGCAGCGGCCATTGCCAGGGCGTCTACCGCCCTGGCAGCGTGGCGCATGACCACTCCGGGGCGCTTGATATTATATTCTCTCATCAGCCTCATGAAGGTTTCATTTTTCATAATCAGCACTCTGGCCAGGGGGCCTACCTCCATCGGCTTACCCTGGTAGCGGGGCGCCTTAACGAAACTATAACCCTCTTTTTTGTCCAGGTCGACGACCGTTTCTCTTTCGGAGGGGTGGCCGGGCCGCGGTTCGTTTTTATACCATGAAAAGTCAACCTGCTCCCTGATTTCCGCCGGGTTAAACGGCTGGATGTGGTCAAAGTCATTATCGAAGATGACCCCGCTGGGGAAAAGGTAATTGGTGCCGCTGCCGTCCAGCGGGTACCCGCCGTAGCTCAGGTAATGGCCGGCGGTTGCGCCGACGGACGCTTTTTCCAGGGGAAGCAGCGGTCCGGTGGCCAGCAGCAGGGCGTCGGGAATATAAACGTTTCTTACAAAATCTATTACTTCGTTGATAATGCGTATAAACTGCTGAACCTGCCCCAAGGTAGGGTAACAGGTCACCCCCCCTACAACCATACTGGAGTGGTGGGGCTGCTTGCCGGCAAATATGGCCGAAGCTTTTCTACCTTTGGCTTGGATTTCCAGAGCACGGAGGTAGTGATATACTAGTTCTGTTACCAGTTCAGGATCTTTAACGCAAAAATCATCGGGCTTGTAGCTGGGCAAGACAGGGTACAGGTCGCCGGCGTCGGCTAGAGCTTTAATTTTATCCTTGACCGCAACCAGTTCAGAGACGCTGCCTTGATAATTGAGCACCGCCGTAGGGTCAATGTAGTCCAGGGCGGCGAGGTGATAAAAGTGCAGCACATGGTCATGCAGCCACATGGCGCCCATCATCAAGTTCCGCAGCACCCGGCCCATTTCGGGGACGGTAGCCCCGTGGGCTTCTTCAATGGCCAGGCAAGAGGCCCAGCCGTGCACGCCGGCGCACACGCCGCAGACCCGTTCGGTGACGTAAGGCACATCCCTGGGGTCCTTGCCCAATACGATCTGCTCTAAGCCGCGAAACATGGTTCCGATGCACCTGGCGTCGAACGCTACCCCGTTTTCCACGGTGACTTCGACTTTTAAATGCCCCTCGATCCTGGTTACGGGGTCGACGACAATTTTATTCGCCATCATGCGACACTCCTTCCTTTTTCTTCTTTAGCAAATCTGCTACTTTGTTTATTACAAAAGGTGCTGCGGCAATTCCCGCCCCCAGGGCCACAGATCCGGCGTGAATTCCTCTCGCTCTTTGGGCAACAGGCATCGCCTCATCTTCTCGGCCGGGGGGAAGCGGCGACACGTAGAGAGGAGCCAGATCTTTGTAGAACTGGGGCTGTGTGCACCCGGCACACGGTGAGCCCGCCCTGATGCAGGTGCTGACTCCGTCGTTCCACCAGATGCGGTTGCAATCGGCGTAGGTTACCGGGCCTTTGCAGCCCATCTTGAGCAGGCACCAGTCCACTGTAGCGGGGTTGTTCCAGTCCTCCAAGAACTGGCCCCGCTCGAAGTAAGATGCCCGGGGGCAGGTATCGTGGACGAAGTGGCTGCCGAAATAGGCAAGAGGCCGGTTATCGCTGTCTAGCGGGGGCAGCTCGTTAAAGCTCAAGTAATACAGCAGGGTCCCGGCGAGCCAGTCCGGCTTTAACGGGCAGCCTGGGATGTTGACAACGGGCTTTCCGGACACGATTTCAGACACACCTTTCGCCCCGGTAAACCCGGCCCGGGGGATCCCTCCGTAGGCGGCGCAAGACCCTGCGGCGATTACCGCATCGGCGTTCTTCGAGGCTTTGAGGACTATTTCGTCAAACGGTAACCCCTCCACGACGCAGTAGCGGGGATCCCTGGTCGGGATCGACCCTTCCACGACCAGCAGGTAACCGCCTTCTTTCACCGTATCCTCCAAGGCTTTAATGCTAAGGTGCCCCGCTGCGTTCATTACCGTGCTGTTAAACCGCATCGACACCAAGTCTAACAGCACTTCGCCAGGACCAGGGTTCAGTGATGAAAGCAAGGAGCAGCTGCAACCGGTGCAGCCTTGCCCCTGGATCCAGATTACCGGCTTTTTGTTCAAGGCGGTCGTAGCTGCTTCCGCAAATAAGCCGCCGAAGTAGTAATCCAAGCCCAGCGCCACCGCTGTTGCGGCGCAGTACTTGATAAAGGTGCGCCTGGGGATACCCTTCAACTCCATTTTTAGCAGGCCTGTTTCCATGATTGAGTCCCGATCTTTCATCCTTTCTTTACCTCCTCCATTAATTCAAGGTGCTGTTGGCTCTGCTTCAGCCGCATTAATTATTAACAAGGCAAATTAAGCATGTTATTCTGCATGTTTTGACTCCGATTTATTCACCCACAAGGCGAACGCCAGAACCATGACCAGAAAAGCGCGGACCGGTTTAAACACATAGCTCCATACCTGAGCTGAAGCAGGAACTCGCGGGTTTTCCGGCAGCCCGTACTTCGATTGGCTGTCTTCTTTCCCCTCACTAAGGACATAAACCATTTGGAGCCCTTCCAGTTCTGATAGCCCGTACAGCTCAACATTTTTATTTCCGTTCTTTTTTAGCTCCTCCACCCTGGCGCTGGCCAAGTTGAGAATATCGCTTCGGTCGCCGAACGTCAGCGCCCCGGTGGGGCAGCTGTGGGCGCACGCAGGGGCTAACCCTTTGGCGAGGCGGTCGGAGCATAGGGTGCACTTTCTGGCTATGTTGCGCGAATGGTCAAAGCCGACCACATTGAAGGTGCAGTTGGCAATGCAGTAATTGCAGCCGATACATTTCTTCTCGTCAATGACCACAGCGCCGAATACATTATGAGTAATTGCGTTGGCCGGGCAGACAATAACACAGGCGGCGTTGCGGCAGTGCATGCAGCTTTGCCTGGTGTAGATCCATTTTTCGCTTTCACTGCCTTCCGCACCGTTGATATATTGTTTAAAAACAATGTTTATCCAGTTAATAGCGGAAAAACGGGGGCTGCCGTTGTCTGTCTTGGAAAACTTGTATTCTTCTACCGGCAGCCGGTTCCACTGTTTGCAGGCTTGCACGCAAACCCGGCAGCCGGTGCATTTGGAAATATCAATCAGGATGGATTTTTCCTGGCCGGCTGATACAGCATTTACCACCCCGGCTCCTGAAATAGCTGCCGCAGCGGCTGCTGCACCGGTAAGCTTGATAAAAGTACGCCGTGGAAGCTTCATAGTCTATAATCACCCCCAAAATATTTACTGGGCATCCGGGTAATCATCACTTGGTTTTCTGAACGGCAGGCTTTGCAGGTGCCGTCAGTGCAGGTTTAACCGGGACTTCCCCGAATTTAGGCCGCTTGGTGAGCCGGTCGATTAGCGGGACAAAACCGTTCATGATAATGATGGAGAACGCCATCCCTTCGGTGGGTCCCAGGACCAGGCGAAAAATCATCAGCAGCACCCCGATCGCTGCGCCGAAAATTAGTTTCCCTTTCGGGGTGATTGGGCTGGTCACCCAGTCGGTGGCCATAAAGAAAGCGCCCAGCAGGACCCCGCCGGCCAGGAGATGGTGCAAAGGAGGCTCGCCGGAGAGCAGCGCTATTATCAGCACCGCCCCGATGATCGAGGCGGGGATGTGCCAGCTGATATGCTTTTTGTACAGCAGGTAGGCGCCGCCGATCAGCAGCGCCAGCGCCGAGGTTTCGGCCAACGCCCCACCGGGGTAGGCCAGAAAGAGAGAGCCCAGGCCGGGCATCTGTTCTAGAGAGCCCTGTTTTAGAAGCGCCAACGGAGTAGCTTGAGTGTATACATCGATACCGCCGAAGAAAGGGCGCAGCGGGGCAAACGTAACGGTTACGTAATTGAACACGGGGACCAGCATGATTACCGCCAGCCTCCCGAACAGGGCCGGGTTGAAGCGGTTCCAGCCCAGGCCGCCCATGAGCTCCTTGGCCAACCCGATGCCGATGAACGTGGCCAGCACGGCCGTCCACCAGGCCGTGCCCGCGCCGAAGCAGAGCGCCACCAGCAGGCCCGTTACCAGGGCGCTGCCGTCGTGCAGGGTGGCTTTTTTCTGCATCACCTTGCGGAAAAGCAGCTCCGTCAGCGCCGCCGTGGCCAGGCAAACCGCGATCAGGAAAACGGCGTGGAATTTAAACCACCATAAGGAAACCAGCGTGACGGGGATAAGGGCTAAAATGACATCCCGCATCGCCCGGGAAACCGACGCCGGAGACCTTAAGTGCGGCGATGGAGTAACCGTTAACTGCAGTTTTTTGTCGACCATACTTACCTTTCCCTCCTCAAATGAACGCTGCATAAAGCGGTTTTTCCGATTGGATTACGGCGCCGGCAGGCTGCTACTTGACCGCCCCCGCCGCGGCGATCTGCTTCTTTGTCTCCCTGACAAACTTGACGATGGGCCGGTTGGAGGGACAGACGTAAACGCAGATGCCGCATTCGTAGCAGTCCAGGGCGCCCCATTCCGCGGACTTGGCAAAGCGCCCGGTTTCGGCATAGACTCCAATATAATTCGGATAAAGGTACATCGGGCAGTGTTCGACGCACTTGGCGCAGCGCACGCAGGCCATATGCTCACTTTTCACGACCATTTTCGGCGTAAAGATGAGGATGCCGCTGGTGCCCTTGACCACGGGCACATCCAGGCGGGATTGGGCCCAGCCGGTCATCGGCCCGCCCATAATAATCTTGCCGACCAGATGGGGCGGAGCGAATACGGGGTAGCGCACTTCGCTGGTGTCCAGCTTCCCTTCCTCGATCGAGTCGCCTTTAAAGCCGCCGCACTGCTCGATCACGTGTCCGATCTGGGTACCCATCTTCACCAAAATATTGCCGGGGCGGGCGACTCCGTTTCCGGATACCGTCAGCACCCTCTCGATAAGAGGCTTCTGGAAGCGGCAGGCCTCGTAGACAGCGACGGCGGTCGCCACGTTCTGGACTACCACCCCGACATCGAACGGCAGCTTGCCCGGGGGGACTTCGCGGTCCATGGTCGCCTTAATCAGCTGTTTTTCCGCGCCCTGGGGGTACTTCACATCCAGGGTTACTATTTCCATCGTTGGGTCGGCGGCGATTTTATCGTTGAGGGCTTTAATCCCATCGGGTTTGTTCGCTTCCACCCCAAAATAGATCTTTGGCGCGTTGACCACCCTGCGGATAAGTTTGGCTCCTTCCACCAGTTGATCGGTCATCTCGACCAGGATGCGATGGTCGCAGGTCAGGAAGGGCTCGCATTCGCAGGCGTTGATAATCACGGCGTCGATAGCCCGGGGAGGACTTAACTTGACATGAGTGGGGAAAGCCGCCCCGCCCATGCCGACCAGGCCCGCCTCCTTGATCGCCGCCTTAATCTCTTCTCCGGAAAGCCCCGCGGTATCGCGCTGCGGCCAAGCCGGTTCTTTTTGATTCGGATCCGCCGCGATGACCACGCTTTCGACGTTGGTCCCGGTAAAGTAGGGCCTTGGTTCGAGAGCCGTTACCGTCCCGTCGATACTGGCATGGACAGGGGCGCTGATAAACGCCGCGCTCTCGCCAATTTTCTGGCCGGCCTTGACCTTTTCTCCCACCTTGACCATGGCCTGGCAGGGGGCCCCGGTATGCTGGTGCAGAGGGATAACGACCTCTGCCGGCAGGGATATGGCGGTAATGGGTTTGTCTTCGGAAAATTTCTTGAAGTGGGGCAAGGATACTCCCCGGTTAAATGTTTTTACCGTCACTCTTAACCACCCCTAATCGGTTTGACATCTTAAACTAATCAATGTCCCAATAAATTCTACCGATCCGCATTGTTGTCCGATGAGCCAACCGCCTTGGAAATATTTACCCCGACTGACAACCACCTCCTCAACCGGCATGATCAACCCGATTAAAATGATAAGCCCGACTACTCATACTCGAAAACCATGTTAAATAATTCACATGAGTAAGCCAATTAAAACGCTCACGATGATAGAAACAATAAGAAAACTGTAACATAAATTAAATTTGTTGTTATTGCTGACATAATTGTCTATGATGCTATATTCGAAGCGGGGACCGAAAAATCCTCTTTTTTAAAAAAAAATAGATCGCGGCGCCAGAGCCTGACGCCGGACCTGTTCGGCTTTCCCTGGCGGTGATTTTCAATGTATTGACAAAAGCGCGCTGATCATGTATGAAAAAAATACCTTTACGTATTGCCGCCGCCTGAATAAACTTTAAACCGGGTCAAAAACCTGAAAAAAATTGTTGGAACGGCTAAGGCACCCGGCGGGCGATAAGCGGGATCCAGGGGCTGCCGAGAGATACAGCCAGAGCAAGCGAAGATGGCTTAACGCTTTCAAGGAGGAAAGACCTTGGCATACCAGTACCTGGACGGGTGCGTTTTTTTGGAAGCCCTGCGGGATACCACGGAGCAAATGCGGCTGAACCGTGAAGCGCTTAACCGGATTAACGTTTTCCCTGTCCCGGACGGTGATACCGGCAACAACCTTTTGCATACCCTGGAATCAGCACTCCTGGAAGCGCAGCGCGCCGCAGGTTTAAATCTCGGTGCTGTCGTGGAAGCGGCCTCCCGCGGGGCCCATCACGGTTCTTGCGGCAGTTCCGGGGCTATTTTTGCCCAGTTTCTTAAAGGATGGGCGGTTATCCTGGCCCAAATCGACCGGGCCGGGGTGGATAACCTGGCCAAAGCCTTCAAGGAAGGGGCGAAAAAGGCCTATTCCGCCGTAGTGCGCCCGGTGGAAGGGACCATTTTGACTGTCGCCCGCAAGGCCGCCGAGGGGGCCCAACTGGCTTCAGCCGGAGGCGATATGGTTGAAACACTGCTCGGGGTCTACCACCAGGGGCTGCAGGCGCTTAATTCAACGCCGCGCATGCTGGAAGCGCTGGGAACCCGGGGCGTGGTTGATGCGGGAGGGTGGGGGCTGCTGCTCTTTCTTTCATCACTGCTGAAGGCGATGGGCGTTCCCGTGGATCAAGATCAGATGAATTTCGATCCGGTGATAGACCCGGTGTGGAAAAAGGATGATTATGAGTTTTCCCAGGCCTACGACCTGGAATTTTCAATTTTTGATCCCCGGGCGGACGTGGAAAAAAAAGTCCGCGAGCTGCTGCATAAAAGCGGATCGGAGATCATCACGCGTACAGCCCCCGGCCGCTGTCGCGTGCATATTCACACTGACCGTCCCCTGCTGGTCCTGGAAAAAGCGGGTATCCTGGCCCCCTTACAAGATCTGGTAATAAGGGATATGCGCAAACAGTTTCAGTCTATGAAAGAGCAGCAAACCGGCGCGCTTAATTATACCGTAATCGCCCTGGGTGCCAGTCCCGGTTTTTTGGCCCTGTTTGCCATGGCCGGCGCGGAAGCAGCCGTAAGTTTGGAGGCGGACGGGATAATCAACCGCCTCCTGAGAGAGTTTAAGGGGAGCGATACCTTGATCCTCAGCCCGGGCGGGGAAGGTTCTTACAATGTCCCCGTCATCGACTTGAAGGAAGAAGTAAGGGTCCTGGCCGCGCTGCTGTCAATGTATTCGGCGCGCAAGCTTTCCGTGGCAGAAATATACCGGGCGGCGTTTTATCCCCGCACGGCCCGGATAACCGGATCGGGAAGCAGCTACAGCGCTTCGAACGATCATCCGGCCGGCGCCCCGGGGAAGCTCAGGGAGGTTCTGGTCCGGGCGGTGGCGGCCCTGGAGCCGATGAAGGGCGAGGTTTTGTCGCTATTTTACGGGCGCCACGAGAGACGTACCTTAATCGAAAAGAATATTCCGCCGCTGCTTAAAGAATTTCACTTTCTTGATATTGAGATCCATTACGGCGGGCAGGATTTCCCGCTTGTTCTTGCCGTGGAGTAGCAGGCCAAAACCCGCCCGTCACAGCCCTAAATGTAGGTATAACCGATTCCGACCACGCCCGGGCCCGTATGTGAACCCATGGCCACGGTAAAGGGGACCAGGTCGATTTCCAAACCGGGACGAGAAGCCTCAATTGCCTCCCGCAGCATGCCGCATTCTTCTGTGGCGCCGGCATGGGTGACCGCGACCCAGATCTGTTTTGCCCCGGCGACATCCCTGTAAAATGATTCCAGGATCCGCTCCATGGCCTGTCTTTTGCCCCGCGGCCTGGCATAGGCCTCAGCCTTGCCCTGGTGCAGGTAAAAAACCGGCTTAATCTGCAAAAAATCCCCCGCCAGGGCTGCCAGTTTATTCACCCTGCCGCTTCTTTTCAAGTATTCCAGGGTGTCCAGCGCGGCCATCAGCTTACACTGCGGCAGCATCGCCGAAACTTGTTCGAGGATATGCTCTATACCCCGGCCCTCCAGGGCCAGGCGGGCCGCTTCCGCGACCAGGAGACTGGCCGCGGCTCCCGCCGACTGGGTGTCCACAACTGCGATGCCGCAATCGCTCTCCCCGGCCAGGTTCTGAACGGCTTGCAGCGCGCAGTTGTATGTTCCGCTCAGGCTGGAGGTAACGGTAAAACAGATTACCGGGCGGCCCTCGCACAGGAGACGGGAAAAGATCTCCTGGAACCGTCCGGGGGCGGGGGCGGAGGTTGTTGGCAGCTCTTTTAAGGACGGCAGGAGACGGTAGAATTTATCCGGTTCCAGATCGATTGTATCCTGGTAGATTTTACCCCGGAGCATAATATTGATCGGGACGATCTGGATACCCAGGTCCCGGATCCTGGCCCCGGAAGGCGCGCAGGTGCTGTCGGCGACAATGGCAACTTTCACAGGCATTACTCCTCGTGTATAACCGCGTTTGGAGAAGAATTCTGTTTTATTAGGCAATTTCCTCCCTGTCCCGGTATAAAGTAACACTGGATCAAAGGTAAAAGAGATTGTCAAATCGGGTTTTGAAATGATAATATAAAGAAGCCGCGGATAAACGCTGCGAAAAAATGATTGCTTTTGCAAACAAGTGCGGCAATTTAAATCTTTAAGCATCAAAACCGGGGAAACAAAAGGACGATGAATATTGCTTTTTTCCTTCTGCCCAAGCATGAAGTAGTCTACCTGCCGGAGCACTGCACGATGCGGCAGGCGCTGGAGAAGATGGAATATCACCGTTTCAGCGCCGTGCCCCTGATCGACGATAAAGGCAGATATGCCGGCACCATCACCGAGGGGGACTTGCTTTGGAAAATGAAAAATACTCCCGGACTGGATTTCGGAGGAACCGAAAAGATCCTGATCCAGGATGTCCCCCGGCGGATTAAAAACGAGCCTGTGCGCATAGACGCGGATGTGGAGGATTTACTTTCCCTGGCCGTCACGCAGAATTTTGTACCGGTTGTCGATGACGGCGGGGTATTTATCGGGATCGTCCGCCGGCGGGAGATTTTCGAATATTACGCCAGGTTAATCAAAGAGATAAAGGGTCAAGAAAAAAGGTAGCCTTCTAATGATCACCTCAACAGCCCCTTGATTCCCATAGCCAACTTCATTTTTTAATTTGTTTTCGCAGTTAAAAAAAATTGCGGACAGACACAAACGCACTTTTTTCCGCATAAAATTTAGGTACTTTGAATTCCAGGAGGGGCGCCAATGGTCCTGCTGGTCTCGCTGGTAACAGCCCTGCGTGAAATCTGGCTCATGGTGGGGCAGATCCAAAACAGTTCCTTTCCCAGGCCTTTGTCCGCAATCCAGGAAAAAGAGCAGCTGAAAAAAATGGCCGAGGGTGATCCCGAGGCGCGCGGAAAACTGATCGAACATAACCTGCGCCTCGTAGCCCACGTGATCAAAAAATTCGAACATACCGGCGAAGATAAAGAAGACCTGATTTCCATCGGCACCATCGGCCTGATTAAGGCGATCAATACCTTCAACCATAAGCGGGGCACACGCCTCGCCACCTACGCGGCCCGCTGTATCGAAAACGAAATCCTCATGTTTTTGCGCAATAATGTCAAGCGAAGACAGGATCGGTCACTCCAGGAGCCGATTGGGATCGACAAGGAGGGGAATGAAATCACCCTGATGGAAGTGCTTGCCGGTGATGATTCCATCTTTGAATCGGTCGAGTTAAATTTAATGCAGGAAAAAATGATGCGGATTTTCGACACCTTAAAAGCAAGGGAGAAAAAAGTCCTCTCGATGCGTTTTGGGCTCGGTATGGGCAAAAGACATACCCAGAAGCAGATCGCCGCCCAACTCGGAATTTCCCGCTCCTATGTGTCCCGCATTGAAAAGCGCATCCTCCAGAAGCTGGAACGAGAATTTAACATTTAAAGCGAGGCCAGTGTTGCCGCATCTCTGCCTATCTGCAGGTTAAGTTGGGGTGCCTCTTTCTTTAATGCAGATGGATCGGGCCGGATCGCGCCTGCGGCCCCCGGTGATGGCCTGGCCCGGTTTCAGCACGGCGCCCAGCTGGTCGGGGACGTATTCGTCGACAATGCTGATCCCTTCCATGAAGTCCTCCCCCGCCGCGACGAAGGAATTGACCTCCCGGGGATGGATTCCGCCGGCGTCTTCGTAGCACTTTACGGCCGCTTCAAAGATTATCTCCCGGTAGGATACGTCCTGGGAGGTCGTCCTGAAGCCCGCATAACAAAGCGAGGGAATTAAGTACGGTGTCCCCCGAATTAATCCCTCTAACATCCAAGCTCGCGGGCGATCACCAGGCGCTGGATTTCGGAAGTGCCCTCGCCGATTACCATCAGCTTGGCGTCACGCAGGTAGCGCTCGACGGGGTATTCCTTCATGTAGCCGTAACCCCCAAAGATCTGCACCGCGTCCAGGGCTGCCCTGACCGCGGTTTCCGAGGCAAACAGCTTCGCCATCGACGCCTCGCGGGTGAAGGGGAGGCCTTGATCTTTCAGCCAGGCCGCCTTGTAGACGGCGAGCCGGGACAGTTCCACCGCCATCGCCATGTCGGCCAGCTTGAACTGGATCGCCTGGAACTTGGAGATGGGCCGCCCGAATTGGATCCGCTCCCTGGCGTAGTCCAGCGCCGCATCCAGGCAGGCCTGGGCGATGCCCAAGGAAAGGGCCCCGATGCTGATGCGCCCCCCGTCCAAAACACGCATGAACTGTTTGAACCCTTCGCCCGGCTTGCCGAGGATGTTTTCAGCGGGGATCCGCACATCCTCCATGATTATTTCCGCCGTGTCCGAAGCCCTTAAGCCGAGCTTGTCATAAGGGGGTGAAACCCTGAAGCCCGGAGTAGCGGTGGGGACGATAAAGGCGCTGATCCCGGCGGTACCCCGTCCCGGCTCGGTGACGGCGGTAATCACGGCGACCCCGGCCCGGGTGGCATTGGTAATGAAGCACTTGACGCCGTTAATCACCCAGCGGTCGCCCTCCAGGACTGCCGTGGTCCGGGTTCCACCGGCATCGGATCCGGCTTCCGGTTCGGTCAGGCCGAAAGCGGCGAGTATTTCGCCCCTGGCGCAGGGAACCACCCAACGCTGTTTCTGTGCTTCGGTGCCGAAAAGGTAGATCGGATCGGTGCCGATCGAGCAGTGTGCGGCATAGGTGATACCCGTGGAGGCACAGGCCCGGGAGATCTCTTCCACGGCGATGGCGTAGGCCAGGCAGCCGTCGCCGGTCCCGCCGTAGGCTTCGCTGTATGGTAAGGCAAAAAGATCGAGCCGGGCCATTTTTTCAATGATTTCCTGCGGAAACCGGGCCTCACGGTCCAGGCCGGCGGCGATGGGGGCGAGCTCTTTCCGGGCGAATTCACGCACCGTTTGCTTGATTAGCTGCTGCGCTTCGCTAAGGGTAAAATCCATTTCCATACCTCCTTTCCGTCCGCGGGGAGGGCACCGGAGATTAAAAAAAAATCCACCCTTACTGGACGCCGATTGTAACGGGGAAAATGACTGCTGCCGTAAACGCTGCAGGCCTGCATCGCGCCGTAAGGGCGGCGCCGCGCCTGATCAATACCCCCGGTTCCTTAGTATTGCAATGTTCATGCCAAATCTTACCTCTTTCGGCCGGGCATGGGTGAGGGCTTGTGCTAAAGGTTTTCACCGATGGTGAAATTGTGATCTGTGCAGTAAACCGGACACAACCCGGACAGCTGTCCGTAAAGTAACCCGGAAGGGGTAATCGCGAAGTGGCGGAATCTGCAGCGGCGGCGGCCGCCCTGCTCCAGGCCCCCTTTTGTTTCCCGGTAACATTGTCGATCGGGCGGCCATATATTAGCCATGAGAAAAAGTATTTCCCGGGGCTAATTTTAAAGTGCAACAGGCACAGGCGGGAAATTTTCAAGGAGGTTTATCAAGATGGAAGGAGCGCTAATTCCGCTAAACCGTCTTGCGATCGGCAAACTGGGCAGGGTGAAGTATTTGACGGCCCTGGGGGAGGCAAAGCGCAGGATGCTTGATCTGGGACTGGTGGCTGATACCCCGGTGGAAGCCCTGCGGAAAAGCCTCTCCGGCGACCCTACGGCCTACCGGATCCGCGGCGCCGTAATTGCCCTGCGTTCTGAAGAAGCTTCAAAGATCCTGGTGGAAATAGATTAATCCGGTGAGGGAGATGCGGCATGGGTTTGACGGCTCAATCAACGGGAAGCGGCGCCCTGAAGAACGATTTGCAGCCGCGGGCGTTTGGTCCCGGCGAGCTGGTGGTCGCCCTGGCCGGAAACCCCAACACGGGAAAGAGCACCGTTTTTAACAGCCTGACAGGGCTCAGGCAGCACACCGGGAATTGGCCCGGCAAAACGGTGGCCGGCGCCCGGGGAAAATACCAATTCCGCGGTAAAAACTTTATCCTGGTCGACTTGCCGGGGACCTATTCACTGCTGGCCCATTCGGTTGAAGAAGAGGTAGCCCGGGATTTTATCTGTTTCGGGGGGGCCGGTGTGACGGTGGTGGTGACGGACGCCACCTGCCTTGAGCGCAACCTGAACCTCGTGCTGCAGATCCTGGAGATCACGCCCCGGGTCGTTGTTTGCGTCAATTTAATGGATGAGGCCGCGCGCAAAAAAATCGGCATCGACCTGGACGGCCTCGGCGCCGTCCTCGGTGTGCCGGTGGTAGGGACCAACGCCCGCGAGGGGCGCGGGCTGGTGGAGCTCAAAGAGGCTGTTTTCCGTATTGCCGTAGGGCTGGAGCAGCCGCAACCGTTTCCGGTCATTTATGAACCGGCAGTTGAAGAAGCAGTGCGGCTCCTGGCAGGCCCGGCCGGGGAGGTGTTAAAGCACCGGGTGAGCGGCCGCTGGTTGGCCCTGCGCTTACTCGAAAACGACAAGGGGATCGTTCACTCCCTGGAGGGGCACCTGGGCGTTGACCTTTCCAGGGATCCGGTGCTCAACATACTGTTGGAGAAGGCTGCCCGGAAGCTCGGATCCAATGTCCAGGACGTCATTGCCACGGCTGTCGTCCGCCGGGCGGAAGAGATCGCCGCCAAAGTGGTCTGCCCGGAGAACAGGCCTCTCAGCCGGTCGGATCGCGGCATTGACGACCTGGTCACCTCCCGGCGGTGGGGCGTGCCGATCATGGTAGCCATGCTGGGCGTGGTTTTCTGGATTACTATTTCCGGCTCAAACTACCCGTCAAAAATGCTGGCTGCGGTTTTTTTCAGGGTGGAGGGCTGGCTGACCGCTCTTTTTGCCGCGGCCGGGTGGCCCGGCTGGCTGCACGGCCTCCTGGTCCTGGGGGTCTATCGCACCCTGGCCCGGGTGGTCTCGGTAATGCTGCCGCCGATGGCGATCTTCTTCCCCCTGTTTACCCTGCTGGAGGATCTGGGCTACCTGCCCCGGGTGGCGTTCAACCTGGATAACCTGTTTAAAAAAGCGCGCGCCCACGGCAAGCAGGCTCTGACCATGTGCATGGGCTTTGGCTGCAACGCCGCCGGGGTGATCAGCTGCCGGATCATCAACTCTCCCCGGGAAAGGCTCATAGCCGTGATCACCAATAACTTTGTTCCCTGCAATGGCCGCTTTCCAATCTTGATTACCCTTTCCGCCATCTTTATCGGCGGGGCTGCCGGCGGTTTTCACTCGCTCGCGGCGGCGGCCGCCGTTTTGGGCACCGTGATTTTCGGTGTCCTGATCACTCTGGGTGTTTCCAGGCTCTTGTCGGCGACAATATTGAAAGGGCTGACGTCTTCCTTTATCCTGGAAATGCCGCCTTACCGCAAGCCGCAGGTGGGGCGGGTCCTGGTCCGCTCATTACTGGACCGGACGCTTTTCGTCCTGGGCCGTGCCGTGGTGGTGGCGGCGCCGGCCGGGCTGGCGATCTGGCTGATGGCCAATATTCAGGCCGGCGGGATGAGCCTACTGGACCACGGCGCTGTTTTTTTACAGCCGTTTGCCGGGCGGATCGGCCTGGACGGTTATATTTTGATGGCTTTCATCCTGGGGTTGCCGGCCAACGAGATTGTCATCCCGATCCTGATCATGAGTTACCTGTCAGGCGGGGCGATGCTGGAACCGGAGTCGCTGGAGGACCTGAGGCGGCTTTTCGCCGCCAACGGTTGGACCGGGCTGACGGCGGTGTGCGCCATGCTCTTTACCTTAAACCATTTCCCCTGCGGGACAACGCTTTTCACCATCCGCCGGGAAACCCAAAGCGCCAAATGGACCCTGGTATCCTTCCTGCTGCCGACACTGACCGGCATCACTGTCTGTTTTATCGTCGCCCAGGCCGCCCGCCTGCTGGGCCTGGTCTAACGTGACAGTGGGGACGGGGCAATTTTGTCACAGTGCGGTTTCGCCGGCGCGCGTGTTTTTGTACAAGGGGCGTAGCATGCCCCGCCCACGGTACGTGCCTGCAAAAAACGCGGGCGCAGTGCGCTGCGCCCGTACAGCGGGGGAAACGCGCACTTTGCCCGTGTCTAGATGTTTGACCGCGAAAAACGCTTATAAAACGTACTCCGCCACCAGGTCACCCACCTCGCCGGTGGAATAGCCCATCTCCCCGGCGTTGAGGCTGCGCAAGTGCTCCCGGCAGACGGTGGCAACGGCCTGCTCGACCGCTTTGGCCGCTTCTGCTTCCCCGAGATAATCGAGCATCATCGCCGCGGCGCAAACGGCCGCCAGCGGGTTAATCATGCCCCGCCCGGTGTACTTCGGCGCCGAGCCCCCGATCGGCTCAAACATGGAAACCCGCCCCGGGTGAAGGTTCGCCCCGGCGGCGATACCCATACCGCCCTGGATCATCGCGCCCAGGTCGGTGATGATATCGCCGAACATATTGTCGGTAACGATGACATCAAACCACTCCGGGTTTTTAATCATCCACATGCAGATGGCGTCCACATGGGCGTAATCCCTTTGGATATCCGGGTACTCCGCCCCCACCTCGTGAAAAGCCCTCTCCCAGAGGTCGAAAGCGTAGGTCAATACGTTGGTCTTTCCGCAGAGCGTCAGTTTTTTCCGCCCCCTCCGGGTGCGGCAGTGGTCAAAGGCGTAGCGCAGGCAGCGTTCGACTCCGAAGCGGGTATTCACCGATTCCTGGACGGCGACCTCAAAAGGGGTGCCGCGGCGTAAAAAACCGCCCGCGCCCGCGTAAAGGCCTTCGGTGTTTTCGCGGACCACTACAAAATCGATATCGGCGGGACCCTTGGATTTAAGCGGGCCCTCCACCCCCGGGTAGAGCTTGACCGGGCGCAGGTTTATGTAGAGATCCAGATCAAAACGGAGCTGCAGCAAAAGCCCTTTTTCCAGGATGCCCGGCTTGACATCGGGGTGTCCGATAGCACCCAGGTAGAGGGCGTCGCAAAGTTTGATCTCTTCCAAAACAGAGGGAGGGAGCAGCTCCCCGGTGCGCAGGTAGCGTTCACCTCCGAGGTCATATTCCACCGTTTCCAGGGCAAGACCGAACCTGTCCCGGGCTGCGTCAAGCACTTTCAACCCTTCGCGGATCTGCTCCGGCCCGGTGCCGTCCCCTGGAATGACCGCAATTTTATACATCAGCCACAACCTCCTCCAATGCTGCAATCAAATCGCTGGTTAATCAATCATACCCTATTTTTGGCCTTGATAAAAGATCCCTTTTTAGCCGTTTTTCCGCAGGTATCAGCCAAATATACTGAAGCAGGCAGGACTTTCATTAAACCGGCGGCTGTGGTAAAGTAATAGCAGCAGCAGAACCGGTGCCGCCTCGGAACTGGGTCCCGGTGCAGAAAAGCCTTTGAGTTAAAAAAAAAGTGTTTTTTGGATACAACTATAAAAAAGTTTCCCGTTCCGCAAGCCGGCGGTCGCCCGCTTGCGGAGCGGTACGGACCTGTCCGCGGTAAATAACTTCAGTCTAATGGCAGGAGGGAGGAGCTTGCATTGTTACGGCTGCTTTATCCAAAACAGCATCTAAACAGCATTTTCGAACTCGACCCGGATGAACTGCGCTCAATGGGGATCAGGGGGCTGATTGCAGACATGGATAACACCCTTGTTCCCTGGAACGACCGCTCGGTGCATCCCCGCCTGGCCCTGTGGCTGGCGGGGTTGAAGGAAAAAGGGTTCCGCCTCTGCATTGTTTCCAACAATACCGCCGATCGGGGCGGCCAGCTGGCACTGGAGCTGGATATTCCCGCCATCTGGTACGCGGTAAAGCCCCGGCGGCGCGCTTTCCGGCTGGCCCTGCAGAAAATGGAACTTTCCGCCCCGGAAGTGGCGGTAATCGGCGATCAAATTTTTACCGATGTTCTTGGCGGCAACCGCCTCGGGCTCTATACCATCCTGGTTACTCCCATTTCAGATAAGGAATTCATCTGGACCCGCCTGATGCGCCAGTTCGAACGCATGGTTTTAAACCGCTTAAAGAAAAAAAAGATCATCCGCTAGCTGCCGCATACCGGCAAACCGCCCGCGCCTGGGGGCCTGCATGACGGTATGCGGCGGAGTTGCATTGATGATGGCTTTCCGGACCATAATAAGGGTTCAGGGAGGCCTGATCGCATGAACATCCTTGTGGTACAGAAACGGCTGCCGTACCGCCCGCAGTGCCTGGGCGATCAGGCCGATGCTTTTTTAAAAGAGGTGCGGCAGCTGATCCGGGCCGCCGAAATCCAGCACGCCTCGTGCTCCCTGGAGCTGTCCGATATCGGCTTCGCCCCGGCCGGGGATTATATTGAAGTAAAGCTTTACTTCCGTGAGCATGCCCTTTTGAGCCGTGAGAAGTGAGCGATCGGATGTGAGAAAAAACAAAAAAAACCATGAAAAATATTAGATTATTTGGAAATCAGTATTGACTACTGGCAAAAAAACGTGTAATATGTTTTTTGAAGTAAGTTGATAATGCGAATAAAACTCGTTTCAGGGCAAACCCGTTGAAAAGCGGGGACGCAAAGCCGACAGGCCTAAAGCGCTACTGCCAGGGCGGCTGGGTTACCGGGCGGATCAAAAATCCCAAGGAAAACCCTGGGGATTTTTATGTTTTAGCATCAAACAGGATTGAGTTTTTTCGAGGTAATTTAGGCTACACTTCTTTTTTCTATAATTTACGACAGTTATTGACAAAATAATCTGTCTGGTTCATAATAAAAGAAAAAAATGCCTTTTTTATCAGGGAGGAGAAACTGATGGTACGCTTTGTCCGCAAGCGATTGGGCGATATCCTTTTGGAAGCCGGCGTCATCACGGAACAGCAGCTGGAAGAAGTATTGCAGGAACAGGTCACCAGCCGCAAACGGATCGGGCGGCTGCTCATCGAAAAAGAGCTGATCACCGAGGAACACTTGATCGATATCCTCGAGCGGCAGCTGGGCATCTCCCAGGTCAATCTCTATAACTATAATATCGACCCGAAGGTCGCCTCGTTGATCCCCATGTCGCTGGCCCAACGCTACATGGTGATTCCAATTGGCAGAAAAGAACAAAAGATAATCCTGGCCATGGCCGACCCGATGAATATTATCGCCCTCGATGATGTGGCTATGATTACCGGTTCAGAGATCATCCCGGTAATCGCTTCGGAGAGTTCTGTCCAGCATGCCATCAACCAAATCTATGGCCTGCAGGAGTCCCTGGAGATGAGCCTGGAGGATAAGAAAGTCAAGACCAAAGAAGACGAGGAGGAGCTCGCACGGCTGCGCGCCCTGGTGGAAGACGCACCCATTGTCAAAGTAGTCAATTCGCTGATCCACCAGGCGGCCAGCGAAGGGGCCAGTGACATCCATATCGAGCCGTCGGGCAAAGGGGTCAGGGTGCGCATGCGCATCGACGGGATCCTGCATGACCTGATGTCGCCGCCGAAAGACACGCAACCCTTAATTGTTTCCCGGATCAAGATCATGGCCAACCTGGACATCGCAGAGCGAAGGCTTCCCCAGGACGGTCGGATCCAGATGCAGGTGGGCTTAAACGACATCAACCTCCGGGTCTCGACGATGCCCACCATTCACGGTGAGAAAGTAGTAATCCGGCTGCTGGAAAAAGACCGGGTGATCGTTTCCCTGGACAAGCTTGGTTTTAATGAGCACAATTTCGAACTTTACAAACAATTTTTATTAAACCACTCCGGCATGATCCTGGTCACCGGGCCAACCGGTTGCGGTAAAACCACGACCCTTTATTCAACCTTGAATTATCTCAACCGTCCGGAGGACAATATCATCTCCGTGGAAGACCCGGTGGAATACCGCCTGGACGGGGTCAACCAGATCCAGGTCAACCCGCGCATCAATTTAAACTTTGCCAACGCCCTGCGTTCCATCCTCCGGCAGGATCCCAACATCATCATGATCGGTGAAATCAGGGATCTCGAGACGGCGGAAATCGCCACCCGCGCCGCGCTGACCGGGCACCTTGTCCTGAGCACCCTGCACACCAACGATGCCGTCCGGGCCATCTCCCGGCTGATCGATATGGGCGTGGAAAACTATTTGATTACCTCCTCCCTGGTCGGCGTGATCGCCCAGCGCCTGGTCAGGCTGATCTGCCCCCACTGCCGCGAGAGTTACGCGCTCCCGGACCGGGAAAAAATCTTATTTCAAAAGATTTTCCGAAAAGTACCTCTGCAAACGCTTTACCGGGGGGCGGGGTGCAAAAGCTGCAACCAGACCGGCTACCGGGGCCGCATCGCCATCCACGAGGTGCTTTCGGTCAGCCCCGCGATCCGGCGCCTGGTCCTGGCGGGAGCGACAGTGGAGCAGCTGCAGCGGCAAGCCCTGGTGGAGGGGATGGTTACCCTTCTGGAGGATGGGCGCCGCCGGGTTGAAGAAGGAATTACTTCCCTGGAGGAAATCTTGCGGGTCGCTTTTAACAGCATGAATATCGACGGTGAAAGCAGGCATCTCGAACCGGCGGTTGAGGCGGTTGGAGCGGCTCAAACGGCTCCGGAGGCGCCGGCGGTCGGGCTTGTTCCGGAAAGCGGGCGCTTGACCGGCGCCGGGCCTGAAATAATGCCTGGACGCGCCGGCTTGCAGCAGCCTCCCGCCCGGGAAGAAAGCAGTTATGTTTTTAACCAGCTTAAAAACATGAAAGGCGCGCCTGTAACGCCTGGTGTTACCGCCCGGGAAATGCAGCCGGAAAAAATAATCACGCCCGCCGTCGCCATCAAATTAAAAGGCCCCGCCAGCGCCAAAGTCGGTGAAACCTATACCTGCCATTTCAGCGTGATCAATAAGGGGAATGTGCCTTTAACCGGGGTAACGGTAACGGATTCACTCTTCGGAGAGGATTGGAGTTACCCGATCGGAGAGCTTCCGCCTGGCGCCGAATCGGCGTTTGTGATGAACTTTACCACCGACAGGGGGCATGCCGGCAGCCTGGAGAATACGGCCACGGTTACGGGATTTTACCGGTCAACCCCTGTTACCGCCCAGGACAAGCAGATCATCGAGATTATCGATCTTGTCCAGCCCGGCCTGGCTATTGAAATCTCCGGTCCGGCCACAGCCATACCCGGGGAAACGGTAGTTTATAAATTCACGGTTACCAATTCTGGCAGTGTTCCCCTGAAAAGGGTCAAAGTCACGGATCCCCTTTTCGGCACCGGCTGGCGCAACTTCATCAACGCGATCGCGCCGGGACAATCGGTTAAATTCAACGTGGAGTATACCATTCCGGCAAGCGCCTATGCGCGGCTGAAGAATACGGCCACCGCCTCCGGATGGCATGAAGACGAGGTAACCGCGCAGGGGAGTCACACGATCGAGATTTTGTCCTGGCAAACCGGGACCGTGTCGAGGTGACGCTCCCCGTTGACTTTAGAGATTAACGATCTTTTAATGGAAACGGTGGCACAGGGCGCTTCGGACCTGCACATCTCGGTGGGGATCCCGCCGCTGCTGCGGCTGCACGGTGAGCTAGTGCCGATGTCCAGGCCCCCTTTGCGCCCGGCGGACACGGCCGGCCTGGTCCGGCAGGTGCTGACCGAAGCCCAAGCGGAAACTTTTTTGGCCAGCGGTGAACTGGATTTTTCCTTTTCCGCTCCCGGCGTGGGGAGGTTCCGGGTCAATGTTTACCGCCAGCGCGGCACCGCGGCGATGGCCATGCGGGCGGTGACCGGGGAGATCCCCTCCCTGGAAAGTTTGGGCCTGCCCGCGGTAACGGCGCAGCTGGTAAAATATCACAAGGGGCTGGTCCTGGTCACCGGCCCGACCGGCAGCGGCAAATCGACCACCCTGGCGGCGATGATCGACCTGATTAACCAGCAGCGCCGCTGCCATATTCTGACGCTGGAGGACCCGATCGAATACCTGCACCAGCATAAAAAAAGCATGGTCAACCAGCGCGAGATCGGCCAGGACAGCGCCGGGTTCGCCCGGGCGTTGCGTTCGGCCCTGCGCCAGGATCCCGATGTAATCCTGGTCGGCGAGATGCGCGACCTGGAGACGATCGCCATCGCCATCACCGCCGCCGAGACCGGGCACCTGGTGCTGGCGACCCTGCATACCGTGGACGCCCCCCAGACGATCGACAGGGTGATCGATGTTTTTCCCCCGCACCAGCAGCAGCAGATCCGGGTCCAGCTGGCCAATACCCTGGTCGGGGTGCTCTCCCAGCGCTTGCTCAAGCGTCAAGGCGGGAAGGGGCGGGTGGCGGCGGTTGAAATCCTGCTCAACAACGCGGCGGTGCGCAACCTGATCCGTGAAGGAAAGGTTTACCAGCTCTATTCGGTGATGCAGACCGGCTCGCGCAGCGGGATGCAGCTGATGGATGCAAGCCTGGTCAAGCTCTACCAGCAGGGTGCGATCGATTACGATACCGCCCTGGAGCATGCCGCGAAGCCGGAAAACATGAAAAACGTTATCTCCGCTCCGGGCGGAAGAGAGTACAACCTTTAGGAGGAGTCGCTTCTTGTCGCCGAACTACCACTACAGGGCCAAGGATTGGGGAGGCAAAACCGTGGAGGGCGTTTACTCGGCAGTGAATTTACGCGAGGCGCTTGATCACCTCCGCGCCCGGGACCTGTTCGTATTGGATCTGAAAGAGCAGGCCGCTACCGCCGGGCGGTCGTCCCGGCGGGGGAGACCGGCCGGTCTCCTGAGCAGAAAAAAGGTGAAGAGCCGCGATCTGATGGTTTTCTGCCGCCAGTTCCACACGATGATCCAGGCCGGCACTACCGCTTTGCAGGGCCTCAAAGTCCTGGCCCAGCAGGCGGAGCATCCCTTACTCGCGGAGAAGCTTGACGCGGTTGCCGTCAGCGTGGAACGGGGCAGCACGCTGGCCGAGGCTTTCGGGCGGCACCCGGCGGTTTTCCCGAGCATCCTCGTCAACATGGTCAACGCCGGCGAGGAAGGAGGGGTGCTCGATACGGTCATGGACCGCCTGGCCGACCACTTTGAGAAACAGCACGACCTGGAGATGAAAATCAGTTCCGCCACGACCTACCCAATCGTGATCACAGCGCTGGCTTTTGCGGTGATGGCACTGATGGTCCTCTTCGTCCTGCCGCAGTTCGCCGCGATTTTCGAAGGCCTGGGCATGCGGCTGCCCTGGATCACCCGGGCGCTGCTGGAGGTAAGCCACTTTGTGATCAAGTATTGGTACCTGGTGCTGGGGCTCCTGGCTGGACTGGTGGTCGCATTGGCGTATTACATTAAAACTGAACGGGGCAGGCGGGCCTACGACCGCGCCCGCCTCAAGGTGCCTCTGTTCGGCCCGATCTACCGGAAAGCGGTGGTGGCCCGTTTTGCGCGCACCCTGGGCACGCTCATCGCCAGCGGGGTGGACCTGATCAACGCCCTGGAGCTGGTCGAGCGCGTGATCGACAACCGTATTTACGCGGAAACGCTGGCCCGGACCCGGGACGTGATCCGCCAGGGACAGGCCATAGCGCTGCCGCTGGCCGCCAGCGGCCTCTTCCCGCCGATGCTGGTGGAGATGGTCCACGTCGGCGAAGAAACGGGCGCCCTGGACAACATGCTCTCCCGCACCGCCGACTTTTACGAGCAGGAGGTCACCTTCTTCCTGGATCGGCTGGGCACGATCATCGAGCCTCTGCTTCTAATCGGGATCGGCATATTCGTCGGGCTGCTCCTGGTTTCCATTGTCATGCCGATGTTCCAGATCTACGAGATGATTTAGCAGAAAAGACAGTTCAAGGTTAAACCCTTCCAAGGGAAACCTTTTTACATAGAGAGAGAGAAATAATAGACGGGAAAGGAGGTGAAAATGATGATTTTGAAGATAGCGCAGCTTTTGCGCTGCCTGCACAGGGAGGAGAAAGGTTTCACCTTAATCGAACTGCTTGTTGTTATCGCCATCCTCGGCGTCCTGGCCGCGATCGCCGTGCCGCTGGTGTCGGCCCGGATTGAAGAGGCAAGAGGAGCGGCCAATACGGCCAACCTGTCGCTGCTGCAGAAGGCGGTTGAGCTTTACCGGGCGGATACCGGCGTGCTGCCGGCTGTAGGCGCAGCTTTCCAGACCGACTTAGTCACCCAGCCTGCTAATGTTACCGGCTGGAAAGGCCCATATATAAGGGAGGCAGTTTCTCCACCTGCAGGTTACGGGGACTATACCATGAGTGATACTGGAGTTGTGTCTAATGCAGTTGCACCGTAAGAGTAGCTAAACAGCATGTGTACAGCTTGAGAGTAGAGATGATAAGAGCGGCGGCAGCGCTGCTGCCGCCGCTATATTTAAATCCGAAAATTGATTGCCGCGTAGCGGCCGCAATAATAGCTCTGGTGCATCATTGAGCCCATGTTTTTTGGCCGTGGTGCCGGTATTGAATCCTTTTCTCCCCCTTTATATGGAGAGGCAAATAAGGATGGTGGTTGCGGTGCGCGAAAATAAAATCCTGTTGATGAAAAACGAGGGCGGATATACCTTTGTGGAACTGATCGTGAGCATCACCATCCTTGCCATCGTCACCGTCCCGATCCTTTCTCTCTTCGTCAGCGGATACACCGTGCTGGCTTCGGCAGGGAGGCAGACGATCGCCGCCAACCTCTGCCGGGAGAAGATCGAGGCGGTCAAGGTGAACGGGTACGACTTCTACATGCAGTATTTCGAGCAGCACGGGGCGAACCTTTACCGGGAAGAAGAGAACCCGGTGGAGGGGTTTCCCGTTTTCCGGCGCGTGACCAGGGTCTGGGAAGAAAATGTGTTGCCCGACCCTCTCACCCCGGATTTCCAGATCAGCCTGCTGAAAATCATTGTCCAGGTGTTCTGGGAGCATCAGGGCGCGGAGCGCGCGGTGCAGATGGAAACCAACCTGGCCAGAAGGTGAAACCGTGAAGAGAAGCAAGCAAGACAAAGGGTTTACCCTGGCTGAAGTCTTGATGGTTGTGGCTATTCTCGGCCTGGTCATAGCCGGCATTTACAGCTTTTACTTTTCCGGCCTGCGCAGCTGGCACAAAGGCGTGGACCGGATGGACTACCAGCAGAGCGCCCGCATCGCCATGGATAAAATCGTCAAGGAGCTGCAGTTTGCCAACCAGGTTACCGTGGGCGGGGGCGGAACGGAACTCCGCTACAGCTTCGTTAACGACGAAAATAATTACGTCTTCAAACGGGTAGGGCCGGAGAACGAAGACCTGGTATTAATTTACGAGCGCGGCGACGGCTCTTCGACACAGCTTAAAATAGCCCTGGGCATCACCGGTCTCGACTTTTCCATCGATGCCCGGAACTATGTCCGGATTACCGTCAGCGCCGGCGCCGGCGCGGAGCGGGTGACCCTGCACAGCAGTGTTCGTCCCAGGAATATACCTTGATTTTCCGGCGGATCAAAGGAGATTGATGCAATGGACCGGTTTTTCGGTGCGGAGCGGGGTTCGGTTCTGGTCATGGTGTTGGTATTTTCCGCCGCCCTGCTGATCCTCGGCGGAGCTCTGATCACCTACGCCGTGAACGACAACTTTATCGCGCGCCACCAGGAGCATGACACGCGGCTCTACTATATCGCCGAAGCCGGGATCGAAGCGGGCGTGGCAGCTTTACGCAAGAATTACTCCTTTCACCGCAATATCGAACAGGAAATCGGCGGTGGAAGCTACCACGCCACCATTATCATTCCTCCCCACGCCGATTACCCGGAGCTGCCCGCGGGGCAGCGCATGGTTATCTCCACCGGCCGCCTGGAAGGCAAGGCGCTGACCCTAAAAGTGATCGTCTCGCTGAACGACCTCTATTCCAAGGCGCTGATGGTCTCCAGTAAGCTGCATCTTACGAATACTACGATCAACGGCAACCTGCATTACAACGAATTGCTGAAAGTGCTCCCCGGGACGACCGAGATCCGGGGAGACCTGAGCTACCCCCAGGGCAAGGCTCCGGAAATCGTCCCCCCGGCCGTACTGACCGTCACTGGGCAGACCAGCATCGCACCGCCCATCCCTATCCCTACCATTGATTTCGACAGCTTTATCAAGGACGTGGATATAACTTATACCGGCAGCCAGACTTGGACTACGGCGCCGCCGTTTAAGAAAATACTGGTTAAGGGCGACTTGACCGTCAGGCCTGGGAAAGATCAGACCTTCGACTTTAACGGGGTGATTATCGTCCAGGGCGATCTAACAATCAATCCCCAAAAGGGCGCCAATACTTTCCTCAACGGCTCTTTTGTCGCGGGCGGCGGGATCAAGGTCCAGCCCGATGCCGACATAAACCCGGCAATGAATGAAAAGAAAGTAATTTTTGTCTCCAACCGGTATATCAACATCTCTACCACCGGCAGCACCGCCCCCGCCCTGTTCGGCGGGAGCGTGCTTCTTTTTTCCAAGGGGGATATCAATATCTCCGGAAAAACAGACGATAAGCTGCAGATATTCGGCACGATTATCGCGGAAGGCACCTTCTACCTGACAGACGCCGTGCTGACTTACGACCCCGATGTTTTCATCGATTCCGATTATATCCCCGGATTACAGGTGGTGATCAGGGAATGGCTGAAACTCTAGCAGGCCCGGCGGAAGAAACCGGTGCAGCCACGGCGCATAATCTGCTTCTCCAGCAGGCGGCGCCGCGAAAAATGCGGTTAAAAGGGCGTTACTCCAAGATCGGCCTTGACCTCGGCTCGTCCCAGATTAAGCTGGCCCAGTTAAAGCACAAAAACGGGCAAATCTACCTCTGGCAGTACGGGATTTATCCCCTGCCCGAAGGGGCGCTCGAAGGGGGTAAGGTGGAAGATCCGGGCTTGCTCGCCGAACGCTTGCAGTGGGTCCTCCAGAGGCGCCGCTTTCATAAACGGCGGGTGAACCTTTGCGTGGGCAGCCAGAACGTAGTCCTGCGCCAGGTGCTCCTGCCGGAGATGCACCCCAAGGAAATCCCCTCTGCCGTCCGCTGGGAGGCGGAGAAGCAGGTCATGATGCCCCTGGAGGAGACCGTGGTCGACTACCTTTACCTGGGCAGGCGGCTAGTCGATGATAAAATGATGATCGAGCTGGCGCTGGTCGCGGTGCCCAAGGAAGTGGTTAACGGGTATCTCGAGGCGGTTACCGGCGCCGGTTTTTACCCCGAGGCGATCGAAATAGAACCCCTGGCCCTGCAGCGGATGCTGAACCTGGAACTGCCCGGCGGCGCTGCCGGGGATCCGGCCATCTCCATGCTGCTGGATTTGGGGGCGGAATACAGCAACCTTGTCCTCCTGAAGAACGGCCATTTCCGCTTTGCCCGCACCCTGAGCATCGGGGTGGATCATTTTTGCCGCCGTGTGGCCGAGGCGGGGCAGTTAAGCCTGGAAACAGCGCGGCGCCAAATTTTCAGCCGGGATCCTTTTTCCCTGGATGGTTTTCAGGATGTTGCCGATGACCTGGCCAACCAGGTCAGCCGTTCGATAGAATATTATGCCAATAATATTTGGGACGGCAAGCGACAAGGATCGGAGCAAGAGATGGAAATCAACCGGATGTTATTCTGCGGCGGAGGGGCCGCGATAGATCGGCTGGCTTCTTTCCTGGGTTTTGAGCTTAAGGTTGAACCGAAGCTGCTCAGCCCTCTGGAATTTATCCAGGCCGGTAAGAAGCTATACCAGCCGGACCTGGAGCAGGAGGAAAACATGCTTAACGTGGCGGTGGGCCTGGCCTTGCGGGGGTGGCGCTGATGAAAACCGAAATTAACCTGCGCCCGAGGGCGTTCGTCGTTTCCAGGGAGTTTTACTGGCCCAGGGTCCTGGGTACCCTTGCCGGCTTGCTGCTCATCCTGGCCGTGGCGGGAGGCTCTGTTTTACTCTATCTATACCAGGTTAACCTGGAAGCTGAAACCGCCCTGCTCAGAGGAAATGTCGAGCAGCTCCGGGTTGAAGCGGCTCCGATCGCGGCCATAGAAGAGGAGCTCCGTTCGTTTAAAGACAGGGCGCAGCTGAAAGACAGGTTGATCGGGTCAAGTTCTTTATCCTGGTCCGGCATGCTGCAGGAGGTAGATGACCTGGCGGAGCGGGGCGCGATTGATCTGGAACATCTGGCCGGCAGCGCCGGCGGCGGGATAGTCATCCGGGGTAACGGCTTGACCATGCGCGGTGTGGCGGCTTTCCTGCAAGACCTGGAGAAGCTCAATTTTCTTCGTGATGTGGTCCACCTGTTCATCTCTCTAAATACAATGGACAGATTCGGCTTTGAAGCCAAAGCCAGTCTGACCGATGGGGGCTCGAAATAGTCTTGGTTCAACAAAAACAGCCTGTTTCCAAACAACTGAAAATACTGCTGCTGCTGGCCGTTGTTGCGGTTGGTTTTCTGGCCTGGCGCTATTATTGGAACCCTAAGCTCCAATTACTGGCCGGGTTAAGGCTGGAACAGGCGCAGCTGCGCGGCGAATACGCCCGTCTTGACGAAAAGATAAAGGTTCAAAAGCAAGTGGAGCAGGAATGGCGGCGGTGGCGGGAAGAAGGAGAACAGTTGAAGGTTCTGCTCCCTTCGATACAGGAGCTGCCCCGGGTTTTGGGAAACCTGGAGGATATACTGGGGCGGTACCCGCTTTTGATTGAATCTTTCGCCTCCGGTGAATTGAGAAAAGACCCGGGTTATGTCGTAGTTCCCTTATCATTGCGTGTTTCGGGTCCTGACGCGGAACTGATGGCTCTTTTAGCGGAGTTGGAACAATTTCCTCACCTGCTCCTGATCGAGCAGGTTGCCTGGCAGAAGCAACCGGAGCAGTCAATCCTTAATCTAAACTTTGCCCTTGTTTTACTACCGGAAGGGTAGGTTAATGCATTAATGGGGCGGTAATAAGGAAAAACGGCCAATGTGGCTTTTCTTATGTGGAATTGCTGTGCGTCATTGCCATCCTGACCGTGCTCTATCTGCTTGCTGTGCCGTACGTGTTTAATATCATACATAAGTCAAAGCTGGAGGCGGCGGCCTGGCGGTTGGTTTCAGACATGCGCCTGGCGCGCCAGGCGGCGATAACCACCGGCAAAACCACCCGGATCGAGTTCCGGGAAGCGGCCGGCGACTACCGGATTTTCCTCCCCGAGAAGACGGTCAGGGTGCGGCTGCCGGACAGTATAGTGTACGCCGGAAATAATTTTCCCCTCGTGCAGGGCGTAAGGAAGGTCAGTTTTACCCCCACCGGGGCTCCCAGCCAGGGAGGCACCGTCATTTTTAAAAACAGGCGGGGCGATAAGCTGTATGTGGTCATGACCCCGGCCACCGCCCGGATCAGGGTCTCCAAGGTCCCCCCCGCCCACTGGGATCAGTAATAAGTTCATTTGGTGCCAGGCACCGAATGAACTTTTCAGTTCATTTTTGGTGCCTGGCACCAAATGAACTAAATTTAGCCACGGAAGAGGCAGGAATTTTGCCCGTTACAGGGGAATGTTATGAAGAAAGGCGGAGTTGGGATCCGTAAAAAAATAGTGGGTAACGACAGGAGGAAGTAAGTTGAACGATCGTCTGCGGCAATTGCAGGAAAAGCTCGCGGCGGAGGATATCGACGCACTGCTGGTCACCCAACCTGCCAACCGGCGTTATTTGAGCGGTTTCGATGGGACCAGCGGCGTGCTTCTGGTCGGCCGGGAGAAAGCTTTTTTAGTCACCGATTTTCGCTATCTGGAACAGGCCGAAAAGCAGGCGCCGCACTGCAAGCTGTGTCCATGGAAAGATGATTTGCCAAAAAGCCTGGCGCCGCTGGTGGAGGCGGAAAGGTGGCAAAAAATCGGCTTCGAGGAGAAGCACCTTACCTGTGCTGCCTACCGCGAATTGGCGGCAGGCATTTCTACTGAACTGGTTGGCCGGGATGGCCTGGTCGAGGATCTGCGGCTGATCAAGAGCGAATCGGAACTCGCCATTTTACGCCGCGGCGCCGCCTGCCTGGACCGGGCTTTCGAGCATATCTGTAAGTTTATCAGGCCCGGCCTGACGGAGCAGGCGGTTTCCCTGGAGCTTGAATACCGGCTGCGGTGTCTCGGAGCCGAAGGCATTTCCTTCCGCTATATCGTTGCCTCGGGTGAGCGGGGGGCGATGCCCCACGGCGTGGCTTCACCGAAGACGCTATCCGCAGGGGAGCTGGTCACCATGGATTTCGGCGCCGTGTTCGACGGCTACAACACCGATATGACCCGCACCGTGGCCTTGGGCGAACCTGACGCCCGGCAGCGCCAGATTTACGAAACAGTCCGGGCGGCCCAACAAAAGGCGCTCCTAGGGATCAAACCCGGTATGACGGGAAAAGAAGCGGACGCGCTGGCCCGGGAGCCGATTAAAGAAGCCGGATTTGGAGAATACTTTGGGCATGGGCTGGGTCACGGGGTCGGCCTGGATTACCACGAACAGCCGGTCCTGTCACCGCGCAGCGAGACAATCCTGGCCCCGGGCATGGTTGTCACCGTAGAACCGGGCATCTATATCCCCGGTTGGGGAGGGGTCCGCATCGAAGAGATGGTGCTGATTACGGCGCAAGGGGCGGAAATGCTGACTCTCAGCACCCGGGAGTTGGCGGTAATCTAAATACAAGGGAGCGGCAGCAACCGATGATTTCTACGAACGATTTTCATACCGGTCTTACCGTTGAACTGGACGGTGAACTCTATGTCGTTGTTGAATTCCAGCATGTCAAGCCGGGCAAGGGATCCGCTTTTGTCCGCTCCCGGCTGAAAAATTTACGCACCGGCGCGGTTACCGAACGGACCTTCCGCGCCGGGGAGAAAGTTTCCAGGGCCCACCTGGAACGCAGGCTTATGGAATATCTCTATAGCAGCGCAGATGAGTTTTTCCTGATGGACCTGGAAACCTACGAGCAGATCACCTTGAACCGGGCGCAGGTGGGCGACGGGGTTAAATATTTAAAAGAAAACGAAAAACTGAACGTGGTCATGCACGGTGAAAAGGTAGTCGGAGTGGAACTGCCCAACACCGTGGAGTTAAAGGTAGTCAAGACGGATCCGGGAGTGAAGGGCGATACCGCCTCCGGCGGATCCAAGCCGGCAGTTCTGGAAACAGGCCTGGTAGTGCAGGTGCCCTTTTTTATCAACGCCGGTGATATTTTAAGGATTGACACCCGCAGCGGTGCATATATCGAGCGGGTTTAGCGGAATAATATGGTATGTATTTTGAAGGGAGGCATTATGGTGGCGGAAGATTTAAAGGAAAGGGTGGCCTACCTGCGCGGGCTGGCCGAGGGCTTGGGGATTGGTGAAGGGAGCAAGGAAGAAAAAGTTCTCCAAAAAGTAATCGATATCCTGGAAAAGACCGCGGCGGAAATCGACCAGCTTAGAACCGATTTTGAAGAGTTGTTCGAGTATACCGAAGCCATCGACGAGGACCTGACGGAGCTGGAAGAGGATTTCTACGAGGAAGAAGACGACGACTTCGACGATGATGACGAGGAAGAAGACGATTTTGACGGGGGCTTTTCCGTGGAATGCCCCAATTGCCGGGAAGTGGTCGTGGTGAGCGACGACCTCCTGAACCAGGATTCGGCCATTGAAGTAACCTGCCCCGGCTGCGGGGAGGTCGTCCTGGTTGACGACGAGAAGTGGGAAGAGGAGGATTTGGAAGAGCTTTTGGACGAAGAGGAGAAAGACGCGGGAGAAAAAAAAGACGGGTAGGGTTTTAAATCACGACGGCTGGCTGATCATCCCCCTCTTCCATCGCGGCGGAGGGGGATTTTTTTTATTTCATAAATATCGGAAGGCGGCAGGTCATATACATTAATACAGGCCGGGGTAGAAGGCAAGCTTTGACGAGCTTTCAGGGGGTCGTGAAAAGACTGTGGAATCCGGCAGCGCTTCTACCAGGGAACAGGTGAGCCATTTTCTGCCGAAAGTGATCCGGGATATTCTGGACCGCTCTTCCCTGCCCCTGTGGGAAGATCTGGAGGAAATCAGGTTAAGGCTGGGGCGTCCCCTGGCCCTGCACCGCCGGGAAGGGGATTTTTACTTAAACGAAAGAGGCGAACCAGCGCTCCCCGGCCAGGCTTACCGGCCCGGCCGGCAGGACCTGGATCGGGCGCTGGAGTTGATCAGCGATTCATCTCTTTACGCTTTCGAGCAGGAACTGCGCTGCGGCTATATTACGCTGCCCGGCGGGCACAGGGTAGGGTTATGCGGCCAGGCGGTGTTGGAGGCGGGACGGTTGATCCGCTTAAAACATATCACCGGGTTCAACTACCGCATCGCCCGGGAAATAATCGGCACGGCCCTGCCCTATGTGCGCTATTTTATTGACTACCGCCAGGCCCGGGTGAAACACAGCTTAATCCTGTCACTGCCCCGGGGCGGTAAAACGACCTTCCTGCGGGACTTGACGCGGCTGCTTGGGGACGGCGTCCCCGAGCTCGGGTTCAGGGGGTTTAAGGTGGCCGTGGTCGACGAGCGCTCGGAAATCGCCGGTTCTTTTCAGGGCATGCCGCAACTGCAGGTAGGCAGCTGCACTGATGTCCTCGATGCCTGCCCGAAAGCGGAAGGGATGATGATGCTGCTCCGGTCCATGGGGCCACAGGTGATTGTAACCGACGAAATCGGCAGCGTTGAGGATACCAAAGCCGTTGAAGAGGTAATCCATGCCGGGGTTGCAGTGGTCACCACCGCTCACGGCGGCAGCCTGGCTGAGCTGCGCGGCCGTCCCGGATTGCGCAGGCTCCTGGAGCAGCGGATCTTTGAACGGGTTCTCTTTCTCGGGCGCAGCCGGGGTGTAGGGACGGTGGAACAGATTATCGATCCACGGGATGGGAAGGTCTTCCTCGGAAAATAAGGGCTAACAGAAGGGGAGGCTTGGGGAAGTGGGGCAACTAATCTTGAAAGTGGTCGGGGCCGTCATTGTGATCGCCGCCGCATCGGCCTGCGGCGAACAGAAGGCCCGCGCGCTCGCCCTGCGGGTGCAGCATCTCCAGCAGTTCCGGCGCGCGCTGGCACTTCTGGCCGCGGAAATATCCTTTACCCGCCCGGTGCTGCCCTATGCCTTTAAAACTGCGGCGGAGCGATCCTCTTTTCCAGCCCGTGAGCTCCTCCTTGAGGCCGCCGTCATGCTCCTGGCCGGAGGCGAACTGACCGCCCGGGAGATCTGGAAAAAGGCGGTGGACCGCGTTTTGCCCGAGACCTGCTGTACCGCGGCGGACCGGGAGATCATCGAGAGCCTTGGAGCGTCCCTCGGCGTATGCGAGCAGGAAGGCCAGTTGAACCAGATCCGGTTAACCATGTCGCAACTGGATTGCGCCCTGGAAGAGGCTCTCGGTCAGAAGCACCGCAGCGAAAAGATGTGGCGTTACCTCGGTTTTGCCGGTGGAGCGGCGCTGGTCATTTTTTTCTTGTAAAGCGGGGGAGAGCACATGAACGCGGTAAATATTGACCTTCTGTTCAAGATTGCAGGCATCGGTATCTTTATCTCGGTCTTGAACCTGGTGCTGAAACAGGCCGATAAACAGGAACAGGCCCAGATGTTGACCCTGGTCGGGGTAGTGATCGTCCTGTTGATGGTACTCCAGCTGATCAGCGAGCTTTTTACCAGTATCAAAACTATTTTCAACCTCTTCTGAGCTGTGTTCCGGTTTGCCGGCGCAGCGCCGCACAAGCCGCCCGGCGCCTGGTGCGGCGAAATGGAAAAAGATCAAAATTAGCAGGTCAATCATACGGGGTTGAGTCTTGTAGGATGGAAATTGTGCAGGTTGTGGGCCTGGGTTTAATCGCCACACTGCTGGTTGTAATTTTGCGGGAATACCGCCCTGAACTGGCGATGCAGGTCTCCCTGGTGGCGGGTCTCATCGTGATGCTCCTGGTGGTGAACCGGATCGCGGGAGCGGTGCAGGTCATCACGGAAACGGCGGTAGGAGCGGGGATAAACCTGGTTTACCTGCAGACTTTGCTCAGGATCATCGGCATCGCCTACCTGGCAGAATTTGGCGCCCAAGCCTGCCGTGACGCCGGTGAAGGCAGTATTGCTTCGCGGGTTGAACTTGCCGCCAAGGTGATTATTCTGGTAATGGCGGTGCCGATTATCGTCGAGATTATGGAAAGCATCCTGCGCCTGATTCCCTAGGAGAGGTAACGATGAAGATGAAGCCACGCCCGGGCCATCGCCGATATTTCCATGCGGTTATAACGGCTGCCGGCATCCTGCTAATCCTGATGACGGCTGTTCCGGCCGCCGCCCAGCCGCCGCCCGGCTTGCAGCTGCGCGACGAGATCGATTTAAGTTTTTTTGAACGTTACTGGTTGGAGCTGGAACGGGAGGTCCAGGAATATCTACCCGGCCTGAGCTGGCGGAAGATTTTGGACAGCCTGCAATCCGGGGAGCCGGCCCTGGATCCCGGACGGATTATCAGAGGCCTGGGACGCTTCTTGGCCGGCGAGGTGCTCCTGAACCTGAAACTGACGGGGCAGCTGCTGCTGCTGGTTGTGGCGGCGGCTTTTTTAAAAAACCTCGAGACCGCCTTTGAACGGGAGCAGGTGGCCGCCTTAACGCAAGTAATCGTTTTTATCGTCCTGGTCGGGATCTGCCTGCAAAGCTTCAGAGCGGCCTTAAGCCTGGCCGGAAACGCGATTAACAACATGGTCGATTTCACCCTGGCCATGCTGCCGACGCTGCTTGCCTTGCTGGCCGCTCAAGGCAGCCTGGCATCATCGGCGATGCTGCATCCGATGGTTGTATTCGGGATCAGTTTTTTCGCCGTGGCGATCCGGTCGGTTATTTTCCCCCTGCTCTTTTTTAGCGCCGTCCTGGGGCTGGCCAACCATTTCTCTCCCCACTTTAAGGTAGGTAAGCTTTCCGACTTCACGAAGGATTTAAGTGTATGGGGTATGGGCATCAGTATGACCGTCTTTGTCGGGATCCTGGCCGTCCAGGGAGCGGCAGGCACGGTAGCCGACTCGGTAAGCCTCAGGACGGCCAAATATATGGCCGGTACATTTATTCCCGTCGTCGGGAAAATGCTATCCGACGCGGTGGAAACTGTCGCGGGAGCCTCAATGATCCTGAAAAACGGGATCTACCTGGCCGGTGTCGTGGTGCTGCTGTTGCTGACGGTCTTCCCCTTGTTAAAAATCGCGGCGATGACTCTCGTGTTCAAGCTCAGCGCGGCCCTGGTTCAACCCCTTGGGGAAACGAACCTGTCGGATTGCATCAATACGATGGGGAATTGCCTGGCAATGCTTATGGGCGCTTTGGCCGCCGCGGCATTATTATTCTTTCTGGCCGTAACGGTGGTGGTCGGCGCGGGCAATGTGGCGATTATGTTCCGCTAAAGGAGGAACCCGATGATCGCGGTCCTGGGCAATCTGGTCCGAAACCTGGTTGTGATTATATTTGTAAACACCCTGCTGGAAATGCTTCTGCCGCGGGGGCAGTTTCACCGGTATATCCGCCTGGTGACGGGGCTGATCGTGATCATGATGGTGGTAAACGCCTTCACCGCGCTCTTGGTCAGGGTCCCCGAAACCTATTTCTCGATGCCGCCGGCGTCCTCTGCGATCGCCGGGGTTGACGAAAAAGGCACCTCGTTGTGGCTGCAAAGCAGGCGAAAAGCTTTGGCCCTCTTCAAAGATACATTGACGCAACTGATCCGCAAAGAAGTGGAGGCGGCAGGCTGGCGCTTCGTGGAAGCCCGGTTTACCCTGGAGGATGACCCGGCGCGAGATAACTTCGGGATGCTTTACGCGGTGGAAGTGCAAGTTAGGGCGCTTGCCGGCGAATCCGGCAGACCAATCGAGGCGGTTTTAATCAACACGGTAGAAGTGGGTGCCGGAGCGGCGGGCACTGAAAGAAGCGAACGCTTCGATGCCGGCCGGGTGCCTGAACTGGAAGAGGTCCTGGCCCGGCGGCTCCAGGTTTCCGGCGGAATCATTAGCGTCGTGCGGCTGAATTAAAAGGTTTCGATCCGGGAACGGGCGCTTTTTTGATTAATTTTTGGGGAGGCAATCAGGTTGGAGCTCTTTGATCGGGTCCGTAATTTATTCCACCGGCCCGGCCGGGACGGCGCCCGCCGGAAGACAGGTTCCCGTCTCCTGATCTTGCTGGTGGTTGGGGTTGGTTTGCTGGTTTTCAACTCTGTTTGCAGTCCGGGTGGGAAAAACGGTGCTTCAACCCGCTACGAAATAGCGCAGCCGGAAACAGGGTACCGGGAGGAACAGCAGGTTATAGCGGAACTGGCGGCGGTGCTTAACCAGATCCGGGGGGTGAGCAACGTCCGGATTTATTTGACCGTGGAATCATCGGGGCTGGCGGAGGCGGTGGCGGACCAGGAAAAAACTCGCCGGTTGACCGAGGAAAGCGACAGCGGAGGTGGGAGACGGGTCGTCGATGAAGAAACGCTGCGCCTGACGTATGTGAAGTTAAGGGATGCTCAAGGCAGGGAGGCGCCTTTGATCATCCGGCAGGCTCAGCCCCGCTACCGGGGGGTCCTTGTCGTTGCTGACGGTGTCGGCGATCCCGCGGTCAAGGCGCGGGTGGTGGAGGCGCTGCAGGCGGTCCTGAACCTGCCCTCCCACCGGATTACGGTCCTCCCGCGCGGTTAGAGGTAAGCAGTCTGAAGCCGGAGGCCGGAAAAACCGGGTTTTCCAAATTAAACGACAGGGGGAGGATGATCATGAAGAAATACAAAAAATTGGTTTGGATGGTTTTTATCGCGGTCCTGGCCGGAGCGACGTGGTGGGTAATCGGCGGCCTGGACGTGGAGATGCAGAGCAGTTACGACGTGATCCCGGATGATGCGCTGGTGCTCGCAAATGTTGCCGAAAAAGACGACTGGGGTTTTGATCAGAGCGGCGCTTTTTTTGTGGAGTACCGCCTGCAGAGGCAAAGGATCAGGGACCAGGAAGTGGAGATGCTGCAGGAAGTTCTCAACAACCCCAATTCCAGCCAGGAGGGGAAGGAAGAGGCCGAGCACCTTCTCTTCGAAATTATCAAACTGATGGAACAGGAGCTGCTCGTAGAAAATATGATCAAGGCCCAGGGATACGAGGACGCCATCTTTTTTTACCGGAACCGGGTCGCTACCGTGATGATAAAGCAAAAAGAGCTCAGCGAAAGGCAATTCCTGCAAATTGCAGAGAGTGTGGCGGGGCTGCTGGGGATAGAGCGTGAATCGGTTCAGGTAATTACCAGATCTTGAGGCGATAAATTGAACAAATAGTTACCCTTTGGTATAATAGAGCACAAGGGCATGGCCAATGTAGCTGAACTTAACAGAGAATTCCTGACCTCCGGTTTTGCTCAGGAGGGCCGGGGGATTAACTTTTTAGGGATCATTGCCCGCAGGGTCAGCTTCTACTGCGGCGTTGATGATCATAAGAACAGGAGGTTAAATTATGTTTACCGAAGAAGGAAGGGCGATGCCCTCCGACTTGGGGACAATCCGTATCGCCGATGAAGTTGTTTCCGTTATTGCCGGCCTGGCGGCTATGGAAGTCGAAGGCGTGGCGGCTATGAGCGGCGGGATCGCCGGCGGAATTGCCGAGGTTCTGGGACGGCGCAACCTGTCCAAAGGAATCAAAGTTGAAGTCGGCACCGAAGAAGCAAAGGCGGATATTTATATTATTGTTAAATATGGAGTCAGGATCCCCGATGTGGCCTGGGAGATTCAAGAGAGTGTCAAAAAAGCGGTTGAAGGGATGACCGGGCTGCGGGTGCTGCAGGTAAATGTACATATTCAGGGAGTAAATTTCCCGTACAAGGACAAAGACGGCGGTGACAGGGAAGCTGAAGTTACGGTCAAATAGCTTGTAAACCAGTCAGGGGGGGGATTGGCAGGTGAAAGTATTGGCTCGTTTGGTCCTTGTTCTGTTGGGACTGCTATTGATTGGAACGGGTTTGTATATTCTGGCGGTAAGTGCGGATCTCGATCTCGCCGGCGGCGCCGCCCTGGCCGGGTTGGCTGACAAACCGGTCCTTGCCGCCATAGGCGCAGGCTTTCTGCTGGCGGGGCTGATCTTGATCTCTTTGGGTTTCCGCTCCCCGAAGAAAACGCCGGGAACGGTCCTCCAGGTCAGCGAGTTCGGGGAGATCCGGATTGCCATCGTTGCGATCGAGAACATGGTCCTGCGGGTGGTTCAACAAAACAAGGGTGTGAGGGATATCAGCCGGCGGGTGTTCGCTACGCCCCAGGGGTTGGTGATCAACATGCGCCTCCGGGTGGTCCCCGATCTCCAGCTGCCGGATTTAATCAGTGAACTGCAGGGCAAGGTTAAGAGCCATATCGAGGAGATTACCGGTATATTTGTGCAAGAAGTCAAAGTGATGGTTGAGAATATCGTCCTGGATCAGGTGCCTGTAAAAGTGAAATAACCGAGGAGGGAAGCGCTATGCCGGATTTAAACTGGTGGAACCTGATGAGCAGGCACTGGGGCAAGCTGCTTGGAGGACTCCTGGGCCTGATCTTTGCCCTGCTGGTCCTGAAATACGGGTGGTGGGGGGCGCTTTTTATCATTGCCTGTACCGCCGTCGGGATCTTTGCCGGCTGGCGCATTGATGTTTTCGGCGGGTTGCGAAACTTAATCGAGCGCTTCTTTTCGTCCCGCGAGAGCTATTAGCGGCCCGGCCCGGGGTTGATGAGCTTAACCGGCCTTACGTTGTTGTGCGTGTCAGCCGCCTCCCGGCTCCCTGTTGCAATCCCTCAACACGCTGCAGTCGTCTTTTTCCGGAGCGGGTGGAGGGTGAATACCGGATTGAAAAAATATACGGAGGGACACACTAATTGAGCCGTCGTCTATCCCGAGAAGTAGCTTTCAGGGCCCTGTTCCAGGTCGATGTCGGCAAGTGCAGTCCGGCCCTGGCCCTGCGCCATTCCCTGGAAGGGTTTAGTTTTGCGCCCGCGGAAGAACAGTTTATCCGGGAATTGGTGGAAGGGACCCTCGAGCATCGTCCTTTTTTGGACGATTTAATCAGCAAGCACCTGGTCAGGTGGGAACTGAACCGCCTTTCAGCGGTAGACCGCAACCTGTTGCGGTTGGCCCTGCACGAAATCCTTCACCGGCCCGATATACCCAGCGCTGTTTCGATTAATGAAGCCCTTGAACTGGCCAAAAAATATGGCAGCAGCGGGGAGACGGTCGGTTTCATTAACGGTGTGCTCGACCGGGTGGTTGGAGAAGCGCTTCACCGGGAGAGCTGACGGTAATGTTCCTGGGCCTTGATACCTCCGCTTATACCACCTCCCTGGCCCTGGTGGACCGGGAGGAGCGGTTAATCTGGGAAAGCCGCCTGCCCCTGCCGGTACGGGAGGGCGGGCTGGGGCTGCGCCCCTCCGAAGCCGTTTTTCATCACCTGTTAAACTTGCCCCGCCTTTGGGCCGCAGGCGCCGCTCATCTTGAAGCAGCTTCCCTGGCGGCGGTGGCCGCCTCGGCCAGGCCGCGGCCATGGCCAAGTTCCTACATGCCGGTCTTTAAAGTCGGCGAAGCCTTTGGCGCTTTTACCGCGCAAACCTCCGGCCTTATTTTTTTGCCTTCAACGCACCAGGAAGGACATATCATGGCCGGTCTCTGGTCGGCCGGGTTGCCTCCGGGCCGCTACCTGGTCCTGCATCTTTCCGGCGGCACGACCGAGCTTCTGGCTGCAGAAGAAAGTACGCCGGGTAATCTGGCGATCACCCTGCAGGGCGGCGCCGCGGATTTGAATGCCGGACAGTTTATCGACCGGATTGGAGTGGCCATGGGCCTCAAGTTTCCCGCCGGGCCCGCCCTGGAACGGTTGGCCCGCGGCGGCAACACCGGGGCGGTCGTCCTGCCCGTAGCGCAGAAAGGGACGGCGTTCAGTTTTTCGGGGCCCGCCAGCCACGCCCGGCGCCTTCTGGAGCGAGGCTGCCCGCGGGCGGACCTGGCCCGGGCTGTCGAAGTCTGCGTCGCCGATTCCCTGGTCAGGGCGATCAAATCATTGGACGGAGCGGCCGGCTTCCGGGCCCTGCTCCTCGTGGGAGGGGTGGCGGCCAACCTTTTTATCCGGGAATACATCAGGCAGGGGCTTCCGGAGCTGCCCTTGCATTGTGCTGCAGCTGAATTTTCCGGGGACAATGCGGTGGGGTTGGCCGTATTGGCCGCGCGTAAATTCAACTTTCACCGGCTTTGAAAAAGATGAAATATTAAGAGGGAAACCCCAAAAATGCGGCGAATAAAACATGGGTTGTGCATTTTACAACGAACATCTAAACGCGCGCGATGCATCACTATTAAAGGAGGAAAGGATATTGTACAGGCTTATAACAAAAAAAGTACTCTCAAGCGTCCATAAGTTGTTTGAAGTGGATGCACCGCTTGTGGCACGCAAGGCAAAGCCCGGACAGTTTGTCATCCTGCGTGTTGACGACCAGGGGGAGCGCATCCCCCTTACCATTGCCGATGCCGACCCGGAGCGCGGCACGATCACCATTATATTCCAGGAGGTCGGTTTGACCACCCAGTACCTGGGAGCCAAGGAAAGCGGCGAATACCTGGCCGATTTTGTGGGACCGCTCGGCAAGCCGATGGAGCTGCCGTCGCCGGGCGGGCGCGTCATCGCCGTGGGCGGCGGCGTGGGCATCGCCCCCGTTTATCCCAAGGTGAAAGCGCTGCACAACGCGGGGCTCAATGTGATCTCCATTATCGGCGCGCGCACCAGGGAATTTTTAATCCTCGAGGATGAAATGCGCGCCGTCAGCGCCGAGCTGCATATCTGCACCGATGACGGCAGCTACGGCCAACACGGTTTTGTTTCCGACATCCTCCAGCAGTTCCTGGATGACGGCAAGCCCATTGAGGAGATCATCGCCGTGGGCCCGCTGCCGATGATGCGTGTCGTGGCCAACCAGACCAGGCCCTACGGCGTGAAAACTTTGGTCAGCCTGAACCCGATCATGGTGGACGGGACCGGCATGTGCGGCGCCTGCCGGGTAACGGTAGGAGGCAAGACCCGTTTTACCTGTGTGGACGGGCCTGTCTTTGACGCCCACCAGGTCGACTTTGACGAACTGCGGGCCCGCGCGGGTATGTACCTGGATAAAGAAAAAATGGCGCTCGAAAACTGCCGCTGCGGAGGTGCCCACTAATGGAAAAAGAGATGAAAATAAAGCATCCCATGCGGGAGCAGGAGCCCCGGGAGAGAAAAAAAAATTTCAATGAAGTGCCTTTCGGCTACGACGAAGAGACCGCGGTAGCCGAAGCTGAACGCTGCCTGCAGTGCAAGAAAGAGCCCTGCCGCCAGGGGTGCCCCGTGGAGGTGGATATCCCGGCTTTTATCGGGCTGATCAAAGAAAGGAAATTCAGCGAGAGCATTTTTAAACTGAAAGAGAAAAACAACCTGCCGGCTATCTGCGGCCGTGTCTGCCCGCAGGAAACACAGTGCGAAGCCCTCTGCCTGCGGGCGAAAAAGGGTGAGCCGGTAGGCGTCGGCCGCCTGGAGCGCTTTATCGCCGACTGGGAGCTTGCGCACGGGGTGGAGATTCCGCCGCTGCCGGCGCCCTCGGGCAAACGCGTGGCCGTAGTCGGCTCCGGTCCGGCCGGCCTGACCTGCGCCGGGGACCTGGCGCGGATGGGGCATGACGTCACAATTTTTGAAGCTTTCCATATACCCGGCGGCGTCCTGGTCTACGGCATCCCGGAATTCCGCCTGCCCAAGGAGATTGTCGCCCGGGAAGTGGACTATATCAAGCGCCTCGGCGTTAAACTGGAGGTCAACGTGGTGGTAGGCAAAACGCTGACCGTGGATGAACTGTTTGATGAAGGCTTCCAGGCGATTTTCATCGGCACCGGCGCCGGGCTGCCCCAGTTTCTCGGTGTCCCCGGCGAGAACCTGCTGGGCGTCTATTCGGCCAATGAGTTCCTGACCCGGACCAACCTGATGAAGGCGTATCTCTTTCCCCTGTACGATACTCCGATCAAGGTGGGTAAAAATGTGGCCGTAGTAGGGGCCGGCAACGTGGCCATGGACTCCGCCAGGACAGCGCTTCGCCTCGGCGCGGAGAATGTCTACATCGTCTATCGCCGCTCCGAGAAAGAGATGCCGGCCAGGCTGGAGGAAATCCACCACGCCGAGGAGGAAGGGATCCAGTTCAACCTGCTGACCAACCCGGTCCGCCTATTTGGCGGCGATAACGGCTGGGTCAAGGGGATGGAGTGCTTAAAAATGAGGCTGGGCGATCCTGATGAGTCCGGACGCCGCAGCCCGATCCCGATCGAGGGTTCCGAGTTTGTTTTTGAAGTGGACACAGTGGTGATCGCCGTCGGCCAGACGCCAAATCCACTCGTTCCGCAGACTACTTCCGGCTTGAAGACAGGACGCAAGGGCACGATCGAGGCGGACGAAAACGGGCAGACTTCCCGCCGGGGTGTTTGGGCCGGCGGTGACATCGTAACCGGCGCGGCCACGGTGATCAATGCCATGGGCGCCGGTAAAACGGCGGCCAAGTCCATCGATCAATACCTTAATAGCCTTGCCTAACAGGGTGCGGTTTGACAATGCCGCTCCAAAAAAAGGAGAAAACACACGCGGGCAGCCGGGCTTTCTGGCGCAAATGCAGCCTGACGTTAAAAGATGCAGCAGAAGCGTACTGTTTGGACGGTTTCCGAGCTCACCAGATTGATTAAAGGGCTCATTCAGGGCGACCCCCGCCTCCGGGACCTTTGGGTGGCGGGGGAGCTCTCCAATTTCAAGCATCATCGTTCGGGCCATATGTATTTTACAGTCAAGGACGGTTCTGCCGCCTTGCGCTGTGTTTATTTTCGCCGGGAAAATATACGCTGCCGGTTCCAACCGGCGGACGGGATGGAGGTAATCCTGCACGGCAGCCTGTCCGTTTACGAGCCGGACGGTCTCTACCAGCTTTATGTATCCGAGATGGAGCCGGCGGGCCTGGGTTCCCTTTTCCTGGCATTTCAGCAGCTCAAAGAAAAGCTGGAAAAGGAAGGGCTTTTCCGGGCCGAACGCAAGCGGAAGCTCCCGTTTTTGCCGCGCCGGATCGGGTTGGTTACTTCACCGACCGGGGCGGCGCTGCAGGATATCCTGGCCGCGGTCAGGAAGCGCTTCCCGCATGTCGAATTGATGGTAGTGGAAAGCTTAATGCAGGGCGCCGCCGCTGCAAACGATATCGCCCGGGCCCTGGACCTGCTTAATGCACGCCGGGATATCGACCTGGTGATTATCGCCCGCGGGGGCGGCTCCCTGGAAGACCTGTGGCCGTTTAACACTGAAACGGTGGCGCGGGCGATTGGCCGTTCCGGGCTGCCGGTCATAGCGGCGATCGGCCACGAAACCGATTTTACCATCGCCGATTTCACGGCCGATTTTCGCGCGGCCACGCCCACCGCCGCGGTGGCGGCGGCGCTGCCCGACCTGGCGGAACTGCAGCTGCAGCTGGCGCAGCTGGAGACCCGC